>JABSOU010000234.1 GCA_013215215.1 Cognatishimia sp.
CCCATAACGTGCCGATCCGAGGCGTCGCTCTTGCGATGCGTGAACCTGTCGGTGTGATCGGCGCGATCTGTCCAGATGACACCCCGTTGCTTGGTTTGGTTTCCCTGATGGCACCGGCCATCGCTATGGGCAACCGCGTAGTCCTCAACGCGTCTGAAGCCTTCCCACTTGTGGCGCTGGATTTCTATCAGATCCTGGAAACCTCTGACGTGCCTGCAGGCGTCGTGAACATATTGACCGGACCCCACGCAGATCTCGCAGGGCCAATGGCCGACCACCTGAACCTCGACGCGATCTGGAGCTTCTCTTCCTCAGCGCTCTCTGGTGCCATCGAAGCTAAGAGCGCCGGGAACCTCAAACGCACATGGGTCAACAACGGCGAAGACCGCGATTGGCTCGGCGATGCGGGCGAAGGGCGTGAGTTCCTTGAGGCCGCAACCGAAGTCAAAAACATCTGGGTGCCCTACGGAGAATAGATCTCTGTTTCATCTTGCCCCAAATACTCATTCAAACCCGGCTACAGGCCGGGTTTTTCAATCGCGCGCGGTGTCCATATAGGCGCGAAGGCGCTGCAGAAACGGCAAGGCTGCGGCGAACTCCTCGGCAGGAATGTCGCTAAGCAATGACTGAAACTCTGGCACAATCGCCCCAATCGCCTGCGCATGAAATGCGCGACCGGCCTCTGTTAACATCACGCATTTGGAGCGCGCGTCAGATGGGTTGGGCGCAAATTCAATCAGCCCGGCTTTCTTGAGGCCCGCCAGAGTGTGCGTCATGGTCGTCTTTGGTACCTGATGCGCGGTCGCGATCTGCAAAGGCGTGCGCCCGTCGCCCAAGCGCATCAAGTGATTGATCACGCCGAAATGCGAAATCAAAAGACCACCCGGCAATTTGCTTTCCAGCTGCCGCGTGGCCAATTGATTGATGATTCCGACTTCGTTGAAAAAGCCGAAAACAAGTTTTCCGATTTCGTCAGCTTGCGACAATCTTATGTTCCAATGTCCAGTGCGGGCTTGGCGGCAGATCCGGACCATAGCCAATACGTCCAAACATTTGAACCGTTCCGCCCTCAGGCGCAAGTCGTGCGTGGATATCTTGATAGTGCGCGGCCATTTCGGGGTATTCCTGCAAGGCCTGACTAAGCGGGTGAATACCCAAACCCAAGCCGGTCGCCGCCAAGTTCACCCGCACCCAATTGCGTCCCGCATTCAGCTGGTCGATCCGAGTGTTGCCCTCAGTCGTCAACCAGACATAGCCCATCGCCGTCGCGCAATAGCTGGCGACCATGTCCAGCCCCCCTTGATAGGCCATAGAATTCGGATCAGCCGCTTGGGCGCGGTTGAACATGCCGGCGAGCTTTAGGCCTTCAAACATAGGCCCGGACAGATCGATCCCATCGGGCGAAGCATCCACCTCGCGGTGCCCAATGCGAAAGACATCGACACTCTCCATATGCGTTCTCGGCGTCTTAAGCTCTACGAACAGAGCCTCGGCCGTCATCTCGCGAAAATAGGTGATGTCCTCGGCGTCCAAGGTGCTCCCAAACGATATCTCAGCGCTCGCGGCCTTCAAGATGTCAACGGTCTCAGCCGCGACAGGACGCGATGTATCGTAGGGTTCTTTGTTAGAGCGTCGGGCCAGCACATGCCCAAACAATGGGTCGGGCGACTGATCTGGGTCTTTCACAAACACGGCCCGCGCAATTGGCCGCGCATCCAGCATTTGGGTGCTTGAGCCGTCTGGGAAATACTCGAAATCCACCCGATAGCCGTCGTGCGCCGCGGCCATACGCATCACTTCCAGAAAAGCACCAAGCCCGATGGTAATTTGGCGGCTCATCGGATCGGTTTCGGGCAAGAGCTTCTCCGGGTTGGCATAGAGCACCACTGTGTCCGGCTCTGAAAGATCCACGAGCCAAGGTTGAAGGTTATGCGGGTTGGGGGACAGCAAGGCGAAGGACAGCGCCTTTTGGCGAGGCTCCACATAGGTGCCAGCGAGCTCCCATGGTTTCAGCGCGGTTTGAGGTCTGCGGGTCACGCGGTACCCCGTGGCACCTCCAGCAACTAAAATCAGTCCGCCTCCGACGAGGGCGATGGCTTTGCGACGAGAAAGGGTCATTAGCGTCTCCTATTATTAATACGATGTCGTACTATTTGGTTCGATATCGTATTAAATAAAGAGTCTGTCAACGCATTTCCGAAAAACAAGAAACCCCAGCGGAAATCGCCGGGGTTTTCAGTGACTTGATTTAAGTGGAAATCAACTCTC
>JABSOU010000020.1 GCA_013215215.1 Cognatishimia sp.
CGTCATGCGGTGATCTCCTTTGAAATCAACCTATGCTGCGTGGCGCCACGCGCAATGGGCAAACGTTATTTTGATCCACAACAGGGGCAATCGGCGCGACGTTTTAAACCGATTTTGCGGGTTTCGCCGTAGAGCCCGTCATAGATCAGCATTTCGCCGCGCAGGACCGTGCCGGCGTTTGCGATGATCTTAACCGCTTCCATCGCCATGATCGATCCGATGACGCCAGGCAGCGGGCCGATCACGCCTGCTTCGGCGCAGCTGGGCGAGAGGCCGGGGGCTGGGGCCTCGGGGAATATGCATTGATAGCAGGGTGCGTCTTGGGCGGGGTCAAAGACACTGACCTGGCCTTCCCATTGGGTCAAAGCGCCCGAGATCAGGGGTTTGCCCAGCGCAACGCAGGCGGCATTGACCAGATAGCGTGTGTCGAAATTGTCGGTGCCATCCAACACCAGATCATAGTCGGCGACCAGTGTCTCGGCTTCGTCTGCGATGAGGCGGCGGTTGTAGGGGCGCACCTCGACAAAGGGGTTCTGTGCGCGCATAGCGGCAGCGGCGGAGTGCACTTTGGGCATGCCGATGCCAGCGTCCTGATGGATGACCTGGCGTTGGAGGTTGGAATTGTCGACCTCATCGTCATCCACAACGCCTATCGTGCCGACGCCTGCCGCCGCCAGATAAAGCAGCGCCGGAGAGCCTATCCCCCCTGCTCCGATCACAAGAACCTTGGCCTCCTTGAGTTTCTTCTGCCCCGGCCCACCGACTTCGCGCAGCACGATATGGCGGGCGTAGCGATTGAGTTCTGTGTCCGAGAAGGTCCCGATTTTGGCAGGCGCCTCGGCCAGCGCGTCCGCTTGTCCCTCGGCGCGGCTGCGCAGCCATTGCAGGCCTTTGCGATAGGCAAATACCAAAAACCCGATGCCACCGATCAAAAGCCAAGGCGCAACGGATCCTCCGGTGGCGTCTCGCAAGGGATGACCGGTCGGGAAGACCGCTTGCATCAGCAAAACCGCCAGATAGAGCACGCTGAGCATGGTCCAACGCACGGATTTCGGCGTTTTCATCAGAGCGCCAATGCCCCAGATGGCACCTGCTGCGACGAGGACGGCAAACATCTATCTCACGCCTGTTGAGCCAAAGCCGCCAGCGCCGCGTTCCGTGTCCGACAGCTCGGCGACCTCGCAGCAGTCGACCTGCAAGACATCAGCAACAACCGCCTGTGCGATGCGGTCTCCATGGTTCAGGGTCACGGGTTCGGTGCCATAGTTATAAAGCCCGACTTTCACCTCGCCGCGATAGTCGCTGTCGATCGTACCAGGCGCATTGGGGATCATCAGGTGGCGTTTCAGCGCCATACCGGAACGCGCACGGATCTGCATTTCAGTGCCTTGAGGTAGCTCTACGCAAAAGCCGATGGAGAGCATCACCAACGTCGCAGGCTCCATTGTCACCGCGCCATCAGGCAGACAGGCCCGCAGATCCATCGCGGCGGCTCCGGGGGTTGCGTAGCTGGGCAACGGCAGGTCCGCATTGGCCTCTGTGCGTTTGAATTTCACCTGTTTTGTCATGATCTATTCCGCCAGAGCCTTGGCGATGCGCGCCGCCAGTTCTTCGGCCACGGCGTCTTTGCCCATGCGCGGCCAGCTTTCCGCGCCTTCGTCTGAGATCAGCGTCACGGCGTTTTCCGAGCCGCCCATGATGCCGGTTTCGGGGCTGACGTCATTGGCGACGATCCAATCACAGCCCTTGCGCTCGCGTTTGGCGGTCGCATGGGCGATCACGTCCTCTGTTTCAGCCGCGAAGCCGACGACCAAGTCAGGCCGACCTTCTTTGAGCTGAGACACGGTCGCCAGAATGTCTGGGTTTTCTTTGAACCCAAGCGTCGGCAGCGCGCCCGCCTGTTTTTTGATCTTGCTGTCACTTGCGCCATCCACACGCCAATCGGCAACGGCGGCGGCAAAGATAGCGGCGTCTACGGGCATCACGCCTTCAACAGCCTCAAGCATCTCTTGCGCGGTTTCCACTTCGACAATCCGCGCGCGGTCTGGGCGTGCGGCATCGGCGGGGCCAGTCACGAACACAACCTCTGCGCCCAGCGCCGTCAACGCCCGCGCTATGGCGGTGCCCTGCGCACCGGAACTTCGGTTGGCGATGTAACGCACGGGATCAATCGGCTCATGCGTCGGCCCAGAGGTCACAAGGATGCGACGGCCGGTCAAAGGGCCTTCTTCAAATTCGGCCTGAATAGCAGATACGATTTCGTGCGGCTCGGACATCCGGCCGGGGCCGAATTCGCCACAGGCCATTTCGCCTTCGTTTGGGCCAACAAAGCTGACGCCATCCGCGCGCAGAGTGGCGATATTGCGTTGCGTCGCTGGGTGGTCCCACATACGCACATTCATCGCCGGGGCAACCAATACCTGCGTGTCCGTGGCCAACAAGAGCGTCGAGGCCAGATCATCTGCAAGCCCCTGCGCCATCTTGGCCATCAGGTTGGCCGTCGCAGGTGCAACCACGATCAGATCAGCAGATCGAGAGAGTTCGATATGGCCCATTTCGGCCTCATCCGTGAGGTCAAAGAGATCCTGATAGACCTTTTCCTCGGCCAAAGCCGACACCGACAAAGGCGTCACGAACTCGCGGGCAGACCCCGTCATCACCGGCGTGACCCAGGCCCCTGCTTTGCGCAATTGGCGGATCAGATCCAGCGATTTATAGGCTGCAATGCCTCCGGAAATAATCAGGAGAATGCGTTTATTGTCGAGCATTTGGCCACTCCGAGCTTCGGTGTGGGCTGACACTATGCGCTTGATCGCGATGTTACAAGATCAGGCGATCAGAGCCCGCACTTCGGCGCCGTGGCGCTCGAGCTTGGTGCGCATCTTGGCAAGGGCCGCGACCTCAAGCTGGCGCACGCGCTCTTTGGAGATCCCAAGGTCCTGACCGATCATCTCAAGCGTACGACCCTTTTCAGACAGCCTACGCTGGCGCACGATCAGCTTTTCGCGGTCGTTCAGGTCTTCCATCGCGTCGTCGAGCCATGATTTCAGAACCGCCGAATCCCGCGCCTCGTCAACCTGCTCCGAGCCTTGCATCGTGTCGTCTTCGAGCACATCGATCCATTCACGCCCATCCTCNTCCCCGCCCTGTTGGGCATTCAGGGAATAGTCGCCCCCGGACAGGCGGCCTTGCATCATTTCAACATCCCTCACGGATACCCCAATTTCAGTGGCGATTTTTTCGGTCAGTTGATGGGAATCCAGTGACTCGCCGCTTTCGCGTAGGATCTGCGCTTCAACCCGTTTGAGATTAAAGAAAAGGGATTTCTGGGCCGAGGTCGAGCCGGTGCGCACCAAAGACCAATTGCGCATTACGTGGTCTTGGATCGAGGCTTTGATCCACCAAACCGCATAGGTCGAAAAGCGCACGCCGCGATCCGGGTCAAATTTGTCGGCTGCTTTCATCAGGCCAAGACCCGCTTCTTGTACCAGATCATTCATCGGCACTCCATAGCGGCGGAATTTCGACGCCATAGAGATTGCAAGCCGCATATAAGCGGTGATCAACCGGTGCAGAGCGCGTTCATCTCGGTCATCCCGCCAAGCTTTGGCCAAGGCCGTTTCCGTCTCGGCATCCAAGAGTTCCGCTTTCATGGCACCACGCATGAAAGTTTGGTCCATATGCGTCATGAGGCCCCCTCCTTGCGCTGCATATTTATCTTGGTTACGCAAGACGCATCGAACCGGATCACTTTTTGAGGCATTCCATGGCAGAGCTGCCAAAGCTGACATTCGTTCTGGGCGGGGCGTCCTCTGGAAAATCCGCTTTTGCAGAAGGACTTGTGGTGGCGACCGGCGCGCCTCGGGTCTATGTGGCGACGTCTCAGGTTTATGATGACGAGATGGCCGCAAAAGTGCGCGATCACGTGGCGGCACGTGGGGCTGATTGGCACACCGTTGAGGAGCCTTTGGATATGGCCAAAGCGCTTGAACAGGTGCAGGCAGATCAGGTCGTGCTGCTCGATTGCGCCTCGATGTGGCTGACCAATCATATGATGGCCGAGAATGATTTGGCGGTGAAAACCGAGGCGCTTATCGCAGCACTTGCCGCGTGTGAGGGACGCGTGGTCGTCGTGTCCAACGAAGTCGGCATGGGCATTGTGCCAGACAATGCCTTGGCCCGCCGGTTCCGCATCGCGCAGGGCAAATTGAACCAAAAGCTGGCTGAGGCTTCAGACCTCGCGGTTTTCGTGATTGCAGGCCTGCCGCAAGTTCTGAAGGGTGGTTTGCCATGAGGCGACTGTGTCTCGTGCGTCACGGCCCAACCCATGCCAAAACCATGGTAGGATGGAGCGACTTGCCGGCGGATCTTTCTGATCATGAAGCGATCGCACGTCTCTCAGACTATCTTCCTGCAGACGCTATTGTGATTTCCTCGGATCTCAGCCGAGCTGTCGCAACCGCAGATGCGATCCAAAGCGCACGCAAGCGTCTCCCCCATGATACCGACTTGCGCGAAATGAACTTCGGCGATTGGGAACTTCAACGGTTTGACGACGTTGAGGATCAAGAAACCTATCGTGCGTTCTGGGAGCATCCCGGCGATGTGAAACCACCGAACGGGGAATCTTGGCATGAGCTTGAAGCCCGCGTTAGCAAAGCCGTTGACGCAGTCCTCGCGGCCNACCCGAACAAAGACCTGATTGTTGTGGCCCATTTCGGCGCGATCCTAACCCAGCTGCAACGCTCCGAAAAGCTGAGTGCCTATGAAGCCTTTGGCCATCGCATCGACAATCTGTCAGTCACCGAAATCGACATCACCGAGACGGGCTGGCATACAAAGACGATCAATCACACCCCGTGATCCGTCACATGACAGATCTTCGTTTTACNTAGGCGCACAAGCCACATAGGTTCGCGTCATGACCTATCATTTGATNCTCGGCGACTACGCCTATTCTTCCTGGTCCCTGCGCGGGTGGCTGCTGTTTGAAAAATTCGGCATTCCGCGTAGGGAAACTTTGCTCAGTTTCTTTGACGACGCAGGTGTCGCGGCCCAGATGGCCGATCATGCGCCTGCCAAAACCGTGCCGACTATGGTCACCGAAGAGGGCATCCCCGTGTCCGACAGCCTTGCCATCGCCGAAGAACTCGCCAGCCGACACCCCGACGCAGGCCTCTGGCCATCGGACCCAAAACATCGCGCCGTCGCGCGCACATTGGCGGCTGAAATGCACTCTGGCTTCACAGCCCTGCGCGGCGATTGCCCCATGAACCTGCGCACGGCTTACACAGACAGCCAACCCCGCGACGAAGTCCTCGCCGATGTGGCGCGCCTTGAGACGATCTGGGCCTGGGCACGCGAGACTTGCGGCTCAGACGGGCCATGGCTCTGCGGATCCTACTCGGTGGCTGACGTTTTCTTTGCTCCCGTAGCTGCGCGGCTTGCAGGGTATAGCCTGCCGATGANCGACAAGGCTGAGGCCTATGTCACGGCGCATCTCACCGATCCCGCGTTTCAGAAATGGCGCGCTTTGGGTCTAGAGATTGGCGAAACCCTGCCCTGGTACAAGAAAGACTATCCGGTGAAGGACTGGCCTGCCTAAGCCTCTTCATCTTGCCCCAAATAGTCAAATCCCAAAGGCCGCCAGTCGCGCAAGTCTGACGGTCTTAACTATTCGCTAACCAAGCCCGCCTAGCCTGACCCAAACGACAAGAGGGTCAGATGTCCGCGCGCAGCTACACCGTCGCATTCGAAGGCGTGGACGCCCATCCGGTCGAAGTCCAATGCGCCATCACCCCGGGCATGCCTGCATTTGCCATCGTCGGCCTACCAGATAAAGCCGTGTCCGAGGCCCGAGAACGCATTCGCGCGGCTATGAATGCCTTGTCTATCGCGCTACCATCAAAACGCATTACGGTGAACTTGTCGCCTGCCGACCTGCCCAAAGAAGGCAGCCACTTTGACCTGCCCATCGCTATCGCGCTTTTGGCCGCGTTGGACATCATTCCCAAGGAGGCTGCTGAAACGACGCTCGCGTTGGGCGAATTGTCCTTGGACGGAACGCTCATACCTGTGACCGGCGCGCTCCCTGCCGCCATGACCGCCGCGCGCGAAGACCGCCGCCTGCTCTGCCCTGCGGCCTCAGGCCCCGAAGCAGCCTGGGTCGGGGCGACCGAAGTTATCGCGCCCCAAGGACTGACCGAAGCCCTGCGCCATTTCGCCGGCCAGAACCCAATCGCGCCCAGCCAACCCGGAGAAGTGGTTCAAAACGGCGCGCAAAAAGACCTGCGCGATGTCAAAAGCCAATACCGCGCCAAACGCGCGCTCGAGATCGCGGCGGCGGGGCGTCATCACCTCTTACTGATCGGCACACCGGGATCTGGCAAATCCATGCTGGCCGCGCGTTTGCCCTCCATTTTGCCACCTTTGACGCCAGAAGAGGCGCTGGAAACCAGTATGATCCACTCGATTGCCGGATTGCTGGATCAGGGCGGCATTTCCCGCACGCGCCCGTTTCGAGAACCCCACCATACAGCGTCGATGCCCGCGATTGTCGGAGGTGGCCGACGCGCGCAGCCGGGTGAAATTAGCCTTGCTCATAACGGTGTGCTTTTCATGGACGAATTTCCCGAGTTCACCCGCAACGTCTTGGAAACGCTGCGACAACCAATTGAAACCGGACGTGTGCTTGTTTCTCGCGCCAACGCCCATGTGAGCTATCCTTGCAAATTTTCGCTCGTTGCCGCGGCAAACCCGTGTCGTTGCGGGTTCATGTATGATCCAGCTCAAGCCTGCGCGCGCGTTCCGATCTGTGGAAAGGAATATCTGGATCGCATATCCGGACCATTGATGGATCGGTTGGATCTGCGCCTTGAGGTGCCGCCTGTCGAGTTCCAAGACCTCGACAGGCCTGCGGACGGAGAAACCTCCGCCGTTGTCGCTGCGCGGGTGTCGCGGGCGCTGGATCTGCAATCAAAGAGATTTGCTGGGACCGAGGATCTGCGTACGAATGCGGATCTTCAAGGCAAACGCCTCGAAGAGGTTGCCACGCCGGATGCGGAAGGCCGCGAGCTTTTACTCTTGGCCGCCGAAAAGTTCAATATCACTGCACGCGGCTATCACCGTATTCTGCGGATTGCGCGCACAATTGCTGATCTGGATGAAAGTGCGAGCGTGCTAGGGCCTCATATCGCAGAGGCCCTGAGCTACAGGATTGTGCGCGAAAATGCCTAGAGTTTGGCCTCAATCGCTTGCCAGATCTTTTCAGCGATATTCACGCTGTCAAATCGCTCGAGTTCCTGAATCCCAGTTGGCGACGTCACATTGATCTCGGTCAGATAGTCGCCAATCACATCGATCCCGACAAAGACCTGACCTTTTTCTCGCAACAGCGGACCGATGGCGGCACAGATTTCCAGATCACGCTCGGTCAAACCGATTTTTTCAGGTCGGCCGCCGACATGCATATTGGAACGGGTCTCACCCGCCGCAGGCACGCGGTTGATCGCACCTACCGGTTCGCCATCGACTAGGATCACACGCTTGTCGCCATTGCTAACATCCGGCAGGAATTTTTGCACGATCAACGGCTCGCGGCTAAAGCCAGTGAAGAGTTCGTGCAGCGAGGTCAGATTGCGATCATTGGCATCCAATCGAAACACGCCCGCGCCCCCATTGCCATAAAGCGGCTTGAGAATCACATCGCCATGTTTGGCCTTGAAGGCTTTGATTGTCTCCAGATCTCGGGCAATTGTGGTCGGCGGCGTCAATTGCGGGAAATCGAGAACCAACAGTTTCTCGGGATAGTTGCGCACCCAAAACGGGTCATTCACCACCAGAACGTCGTCTTTGAGGCGGTCCAACAGATGCGTGGACGTAATGTAGTGCATGTCAAACGGCGGATCCTGACGCAGCCAAATCACATCGAAATCCGCCAAGTTCACATGTTCCAGCGGCCCCAAATCCACGTGATCGCCATGCACGCGCCGCACCGTCATCCGGTGCCCTTTGGCGGTGATGCGCCCCTCTTCATAGGCCAGCTGATCCGGCCCATAAAAGAACAACTCATGCCCGCGCGCCCGCGCTTCCTCGGCAAGGCGAAACGAGCTGTCGGCGTTGATGTCGACGCTGGTGATCGGGTCCATTTGGAAGGCAATTTTCATGGGCAGTCCTCAAAGTCTCTGCCCTTTACATGGCGCAGAGGTCCGCCCCTTGCAATGGGGGGCTAGGCAGCCCAGAGCGCATTTTCACGAATTTCCGTTTCGCCGCGTCCATTCACCAAAGCAACGTCAAACCGCATGGCCGTCATCTGCCCCATCGGTTCATCCGCCACAAATACGCTGGCCGCCTGCATCAGACGCCGAATTTGCGCCGGGCGAAGCGACTGCACAGCGCGGTCAAAATCAGCACTTTGCTTGACCTCTACGAAGACGCAGCCGCCATCCCCGCGGTAAATCAGATCGATTTCTCCGCCGCCACCGCGCCAACGCCGTGCAAGGATTTCATAGCCTTTTTTTTGATAGAGCCGATCCACGGCATCCTCAGCGGCCTGACCCGCCAAATAGGCCCTACGCCCGCGTGCCCGTCGTTTGACCAGAGCCGGGTTTTCAGGCGGCGCTGCATCAAAATCCATTTCAAGCTGAACCGGGGTGGCATTCTTGAAATGGCTATATCGATCAATAAACATTGGGTTTCCCGAAGATCGTTAAGAAGACGATTTCAAGTCTAGGGCCAAGGCGTAAATTTTTCGTTTGTTAAGACCGGTGGCCGTTGCGACCGTTTCTGCGGCGTCTCGAACTGACATTGTTTCAAGGGCTTTGCGTACTGCTGCTTCGATATCGTCTTGCCCCAATTCCCGAGCCCCGGCCCGGTCTATCAGCACGACGATCTCACCTTTGACGGGGGCGGCTTTCAACTCTTGCGCCAACTCAGAGAGCGACCCGCGTTTGATCTCTTCGAACTTCTTTGTGATCTCGCGACAGACGGCGGCCGACCTGTCGGCCCCAAGCACATCCGCTGCATCCGCGAGCATATCCGCCAGACGCTTTGGGCTTTCATAGAATACCAAAGTCCCGGGGATATCGCGCAGCGCATCCAACTTGTTGCGGCGCGCGGTTTTGGCGTTTGGCAGAAAGCCCTCAAAGAAAAACGCATCCGTTGGCAGGCCTGCAAGTGTCAATGCGCTGATTACCGCGGATGCGCCGGGTGCAGAGGTTACAAGATGCCCGGCTTCTGCGGCTTCTTTGGACAAGTGATATCCCGGGTCCGCGATCAGGGGCGTTCCGGCCTCGCTCGCATAGGCGACGGAATGCCCGGCCTCCAGTAAGGACAAGAGTTTTGCGCGGGCACCCGCGCCAGAATGATCGTGATAAGCCAGAACTTGCCGACCATTCAGGGGCACCCCATGGATCTCGAGCAATCTGCGCAGGGATCGCGTATCCTCGGCGGCAATGACATCGGCACTGGCCAGCACGTCCAGCGCGCGCAGAGTGATGTCTCTGGCCGTGCCAATCGGCGTCGCCACAAAGTAGAGACCCGGGGTCAACCGTTTGATTTCATAATTCAACGCTGGACCCTCCGGCGTGCACGTTTATTATTCGCCTCATTGGGGGCAACCAATCCGGCGGGACAGGCAGCCAAGCCACATATCCCGCGTAGGCTAGGAATGAGGATAGTTCTATGGGTTCCGCTTTTAAGCTTCGTCGCCGCTTTGTGAAAGGGGCACTTGTGCTTGCAACCGCCGTCGGCATCGCGGCCTGCGAACCGATTGCTTTCGGAGGTGGCCCTTCGATCAACACGACCGCTCCGGTGCCGGTTGCGCTGTTGGTGCCCAAGACCTCTGAGGCTGCGGGCGACGCAACCCTTGCACAGAGCCTAGAGAACGCGGCGCGTTTGGCTATTGCGGACCTGCAAGGCGTTGAGATCGACATGCGGGTCTATGACACCGCCGGTGATGTGCAGACCGCGCAGAACGCCGCGCGTCAAGCGGTCGAAGATGGGGCCAAGATCATTCTGGGGCCGGTGCGCTCTGCGCCGACCAATGCGGTGGGTCTGGCGATGGCAGGGACCGGCATCAATGTGCTGTCCTTCTCGAATAACCCGTCGATTGCGGGCGGCAACGTCTTTGTTTTGGGCGCGACCTTCCAGAACACGGCAAACCGCCTCGTTGAATTCGCAACCCGCAATGGCAAGAACAGCTATGTGACGGTTCACGCCGAGAACGTCGCGGGCGAAGCCGGGCGTGATGCGATTATCAATGCGGTGAATGCAAATGGCGCGGTCAATTCCGGTGCGGTGAGCTATCAATTCTCACAACAGGGTGCCATTCAGGCCGTAAACGAAGTGCGTGATCTAGTCGAAGACACCGCAGCCGACGCACTCTTCCTGACAGCCGATGCCTCGGGTGCTTTGCCGTTCCTCGCCGAACTTATGCCCGAAGCAGGGATTACGGCTGAAAAAGTCCAGTACATGGGCCTGACACGTTGGGACGCGACGCCTCAGACTCTGGCGCTGAAAGGCGTGCAAGAAGGGTGGTTCGCTCTGCCTGATCCTGCGCTCACCAGCCAGTTCAACAGCCGTTACACGGACGCATTTGGCGGCAAACCCCATGCAATCAGCGGTTTGGCCTATGATGGTGTTGCAGCCATCGGAGCTCTTGTGGCAGAGGGACGCAGCAATGCTCTGACCACGGATGCGCTGACCCAAGGCGCGGGCTTTCAGGGTGTAAACGGAATTTTCCGTCTGCGTGCAGATGGAACAAACGAACGCGGGCTGGCAGTGGCCACGGTGCGTGACAAACAGGTTGTTATCCTTGACCCAGCACCAAGAAGTTTCGCCGGAACAGGTTTCTAAGTCCTCAGGGTTTCTTCCGAACCCGCCCAAAGACCTGATCTGCGATCCAGATCTCATCGTTGACCGCGCCAAACTTGGCGCGGCTTTGGCGGATTTATGTACCTCAACGACAGACGCGAAAGAGATCCGCAGCGGCGTGGTTGCTCTGTTGCGCGACGTGCAGAAAACCGGGCGCGCGGCCATTGAAGCGGGATTTGAGACCCGTCCGTTTGATGCCCGCCCGCTGACACGCGCCTACACTTGGCTGACCGATTGTCTGGTGACCACAACCCATCATGTGGCGATTACATATCTGCATCCTTTGGCCACGCCGACAGAAGGCGAGAAAATCGCTCTGTTTGCCGTTGGCGGCTATGGGCGCGGGGAAATGGCCCCACAATCCGACGTAGACCTGCTGTTTCTGACGCCCTACAAAATCACGCCCTGGGCTGAGAGCGTTATTGAATCGATGCTCTATATGCTTTGGGATTTGCGGCTCAAAGTGGGGCACAGCTCGCGGACCGTTAAAGATTGCGTGCGCCTTGGTGGCGAAGATTTCACAATTCGCACAGCCCTTCTGGAGCAACGTTTTTTGGCAGGCTTCATACCCTTGGGCCAAGAGCTGCCGGACAAGCTTGAGAAAGACCTGTTCAAAGGTAGCGAACGGCAGTTCATTGAAGCCAAACTGGCCGAACGTGATGCGCGTCATGTCAAACAAGGCGCGCGCTATGTGGTTGAGCCCAATGTCAAAGAAGGCAAAGGCGGGCTGCGCGATCTGCAGTCGCTCTTTTGGATCGCGAAATATGTCTATCACGTGAATGACGTGCGCGAGTTGGTGGGGTTAGGCCTCTTTACCCAGGACGAATTCGAGCTCTTTGCGCGTGCTGAGAATTTCCTTTGGGCAACGCGCGCGCATCTGCATCTTTTGGCAAACCGCCCAATGGAGCAGCTGAGCTTTGACATGCAGGTCATGGTCGCCGAGCGCATGGGCTATGAAGACAAAGCCGGGCGGCGCGCGGTTGAGATCTTTATGCAAGAGTATTTCCGCCATGCGACGGCGGTGGGGGATCTGACCCGTATATTGCTGACCAAACTGGAAGCGAACCACGCCAAGGCACCAGCCTTGATGGAGCGGATTTTCAAACGCAAACGCAAGGTGAAGGACGGCTATAAGGTCATTCACAACCGTTTGGCTGTTGCGGATGACACCGCGTTTTTGGCCGATAAGCTGAATATCCTGCGTCTGTTTGAAGAAGGCCTGCGCACCGGTCTTTTGATCCACCCGGATGCGATGCGTTTGGTCACGGCAAACCTGCATCTGATCGACGACGCCTTTCGCAACGACAAACAGGCGGCCAAGATTTTTCTGGATACGCTCCTGAAACACGGCAACCCAGAGCGAGCGCTGCGGCGGATGAACGAGCTGGGCGTTTTGTCGGCCTTCATCCCGGAGTTTGAGCCGATTGTGGCGATGATGCAGTTCAATATGTATCACAGCTACACGGTGGATGAGCACACGATCCAGGTGATCTCGCAACTGACGCGGATCGAGCAGGAAATGCTCGAAGAAGAGCTTCCGCTTAGCTCGAACATCCTGCGCCAAGGCATCAATCGCAAGGTCATGATCGTCGCTTTGCTGTTGCATGACATCGGCAAAGGGCGTGAGACGGATCACTCGATCTTGGGGGCTCAGATCACCAAGAAAGTCGCGCCTCGGCTGGGTCTGAACAAGGACGACTGTGAGACGGTGGAATGGCTGGTGCGTTCGCATCTCTTGATGTCGGATGTGGCGCAGAAACGCGACCTATCTGACCCGCGCACGATCCGCGATTTCGCCAAAGCGGTGGGCAGCGTCAAACGGCTGGATCTGCTAACAGTCCTCACGGTTTGTGACATTCGCGGTGTTGGCCCTGACACGTGGAACAACTGGAAAGCCACGCTGATCCGCTCTCTCTATGGTCTGACCCGGACGGTCCTTGAGGACGGCATGGAGGTCATCAACCGCCAAAACCGTGGCGCCGAAGCACGCAAAGCGCTGCGCAAGGCACTGGCGGGCTGGGATCCCAAGGTCGTCAAACGCGAAACCGGACGTCATTACGACGCCTATTGGCAGGGCCTGCCACTTGAGGCCCAGACCGTCTTTGCAACATTGCTCGAAGATCTGGGTGATGATGAAATCCGCATCGATCTGCATCCAGATACAGACCGCGACGCGACCCGGGCTTTGTTTGCAATTGCGGACCACCCGGGGATTTTCTCGCGCCTTGCGGGCGCTTTGGCGCTGGTCGGGGCCAATGTGGTTGATGCGCGGACCTATACAACCAAGGACGGCTACGCGACGGCAGCCTTCTGGATCCAGGATGCCGAAGGCCACCCGTATGAAGCCAGCCGCTTGGATCGCCTGTCCCGCACGATCCACAAGACTCTGAAAGGCGAAGTGGTCACATCCGAGGCGATGAAATCCCGCGATGTGCTCAAGAAACGCGAGCGCGCCTTTAAGGTGCCGACGACGATCACTTTCGACAACGATGGGTCGGAACTTTATACCATCATCGAGGTCGATACCCGCGACCGTCCTGGCCTCTTGTTCGACCTGACGCGCACCCTGGCCAATAGCAACATCTATATCGCCTCAGCCGTCATCGCGACCTATGGCGAACAGGTCGTGGATAATTTCTATGTCAAAGACATGTTCGGGCTGAAGTTCCACACCGAAAGCAAACTCAAGACGCTTGAGAAACGCCTGAAAGACGCGATCGACAAGGGCTCTGAAAGGGCCAATGCATGAAGCCGATCCGGCTCATAAGCGGGTTTCTGACCGTCGGGTTCTGGACCCTCATGAGCCGCGTTTTGGGGTTTGCCCGAGAGATCCTGATCCTTGGCCTGATCGGCCCTGCGGGCGGCATGGACGCCTTTGTGGCTGCCTTCCGCCTGCCCAATATGTTCCGTCGTTTCTTTGCCGAAGGCGCGTTTAATGCGGCCTTCGTGCCGATGTTTTCCAAGAAATATGAGGCAAACGAAGGCGCGACCAAATTCGCGACAGACGCTTTTAACGGCTTGGCCTTTGCCGTCCTCAGCCTCACCGCTTTGGCCATGATCTTTATGCCAGCGCTGGTCTGGGCCACGGCGGAAGGGTTTTACGGAGATCCACGGTTTGATGTCACGGTAGGCTATGGGCGGATCGTATTCCCCTATATTGTCTTCATGTCGCTGGCGGCGCTGTTTTCAGGCGTTCTGAATGCCACGGGGCGCTTCGCTGTCGCCGCCGCCGCACCGGTTTTGCTCAACATCTTTGCAGTCACGGCGATGGCGCTGGCCTATGCGCTTGGCCAAGAGGTAATTACCTGGCTGATCTGGACGATCCCTATCGCGGGCGTTGCGCAATTGGCTCTGGTTTGGTCAGCGGCGTCCCGCGCCGGTATCAAGATCCGCCCCGGCCTGCCGCGCTGGACGCCGGATATGTCTCAGATGGTGAAGGTCGCTGTGCCAGCAGCCCTCGCGTCAGGCGTCATGCAGATCAACCTCGTGGTCGGCCAACTCGTGGCCTCCCGCACCGAAGGCGCGGTGAGCTGGCTTTTCGCGGCAGACCGCCTCTATCAACTGCCCCTCGGTGTGATTGGCATTGCTGTGGGCATCGTGCTGCTGCCGGATCTATCGCGTCGTTTGAAATCAGGAGACGACACGGGTGCGCGCAATGCCTATTCCCGCGCCTCAGAGTTCGCGCTGGCCCTAACCCTACCAAGCACCATTGCGCTTCTCGTCATCCCTCTGCCACTGGTCTCGGTCATGTATGAACGCGGTGCCATGACGCCAGCAGACACCCAAGCCATCGCATGGGCCACTGCCATCTACGGACTCGGCCTGCCCGCCTTCGTGCTGCAAAAAACCCTACAACCGCTGTTCTTTGCTCGCGAAGACACCAAGTCCCCCTTCCGCTATGCGGTCTGGGCCATGGTCATCAATGCAGCCCTTGCCTTTGGCCTCCACCCCTATATCGGCTGGATGGCCCCAGCGGTCGCCACGACAGCAGCCGCTTGGATCATGGTACTGCAACTGGCCCTGGGCGCACGTCGCTTCGGAGAAGTCACCCGATTTGACGCGCGGTTTAAATCTAAGCTCTGGCGGATCACGCTGGCGTCGCTGATCATGGGCGGGGCGCTCTTCGCTCTCGCTGAGATTCTCAGCGCCGCGCTCATCGCGGATGGCATCCGCTATTTGGCGCTCGCCGGTTTGGTCTTTGCAGGCATGGCGATCTATTTTGGCACCGCGCAATTCATCGGTGGCATCAACCTCAAAGAGCTCCGCCGCGGCGGGCGCGCTTAGGTTTCATCTTGCGATAAATACTCTGGGGTGAGAGCCGTCTTGCAAAAGCTCGAGGAGCTTTTGAGGCTCGAACGGGCGGAGCCCAGGCCATAGGCCTAGGGGGCAACGCCCCTATCCGCGACGTATCATCTCTCGAATACGGGCCCAGCCGCCGGGCACCAGAAAGAACGACAAACCAAAGCCCGTGGCAAATCCAGCTACATCGGCAATCCAGTCGCCAGTGCCGCCAAACAGTAGGCCAAATACCAACTGGATAAACATCAACCCGCCGATCAACGCAAAGGCCCGCATTTGATTGTCGCCCGTGCTGCGTAGACGCACCCATAAGAGAAAGCTAAAGGCTCCGATAAAGCCATAGACGCCAGGATAGGCCCCGATCAGCGTCACCGAGGATGGCCAAACAAACGCATAGACCAGAGCCCCCACGATCCCCGGCACCACAAACACGATCAGTGTCGCAAATCCCGAAAACACTTCGCCTACCATATTGCCGAGCGCCAAAACCATGACAGCGGCAAAGGCCGCATGAATGAAATTCCCGTGCAAAAACAGATAGCTCACAAAGCGCAACAGATGCTCAGGCGTCCAACGTCCGGTCTCTGCCATCCAGAAAAAGATCTCTGACGAAAACGCATATTGCTGAAACGCCGCCAATCGCCAGCCGACTGCTGTCGGCCCGCCAACAAAGCCTTCAGACCCCAAGTAAAACACGCATTCGATGCCCAGAATGAACACCGCCAAGGCCACCACAACCGGGGGCACCGCGTTAAACGGGCTTGCGTTCTGCTCATCACTCATGCGTCCTGCTCCTTGACGGCCTTTAGGCTCACGGTTACTCCAAGCGCGGCTGTATTTCCAGCCACCTCAATGAACGGAGACATCACCATGACCGAGGCGGTCCAAACGTCCTCTTCCTTTACCCCACGCGTCTTGTCGGGCATCCAACCCTCCGGCGGGCTGACACTGGGCAATTACCTCGGCGCGATGAAGCGCTTTGTCGACATGCAGGAGCAAGAGTTTCAGACGCTCTATTGCATGGTCGATCTGCATGCGATCACCGTCTGGCAAGACCCCGAAAAGCTGCGCCACGCGACGCGAGAGCTTTGCGCGGGCTTTATTGCGGCGGGGCTCGATCCGGCAAAATCCATTCTGTTCAACCAAAGCCAGGTGCCTGAACACGCGCAGCTGGGCTGGATTTTCAACTGTGTCGCCCGCATGGGTTGGATGCAGCGGATGACTCAGTGGAAAGACAAGGCGGGAAAAAACCAGCAGAACGCCTCGCTGGGTCTCTTTGCTTACCCTGCGCTCATGGCGGCGGATATTCTGATCTATCACGCCACCCATGTGCCCGTGGGTGAAGACCAGAAGCAGCACCTCGAGCTGACCCGCGACATCGCGATCAAATTCAACAATGACTATGGTGTGGATTTCTTCCCCGTGACCGAACCTGTGATCGAAGGTGCGGCGACCCGTGTCATGTCGCTCCGCGATGGCAGCAAGAAGATGTCGAAATCTGATCCATCCGACGCCAGCCGCATCAATATGACCGATGACGCGGATACGATCGCCAAGAAGATCCGCAAGGCGAAAACCGATCCAGAGGCGCTGCCCTCTGAGGCCAAAGGCCTTGAGGAGCGTCCAGAGGCGCGCAACCTTGTGAACATCTACGCGGCTCTGGCGGAGCAGAGCGTGGATCAGGTGCTCGCGGACGTCGGCGGTAAGCAGTTCTCGGAGTTCAAACCGATGCTGTCGGAACTGGCGGTCGAGAAACTCGCACCGATCTCTGGCGAAATGGCGCGGCTGATGCAGCATCAGGACGAAATCGATGCGATCCTTGCCAAAGGTGCGGCCCAAGCTCGCGAGATCGCGTCGCCTGTGCTAAAGCGCACCTACGAGATCGTGGGCATGGTCGGCAGCTAAGCCGGCCATTCGCGCCATTTGTCACAAATCTGACTCCTCGGGGTCACGAAACTGAATCCTGACCATCGCAGGCTTGGCCCACTGCCAAGCCTTGCGCGTTCTCTCGTCAGCCCCGACCTAACGCGCGCAGGGCCCCTTTCAGGCCTGTTGCCAAAAGTCATTTCAGCTTTGCCCGAGGGCGTTAGTCCTCGGTTTTTCGTGGCCAATTGGCCCGTACCTGATGACGTTCCCGCATTGCCTCTTTTTCTAGCTTACGTCATGATCGCCCCGAAAGGGAGACCCCAATGCGTAAGTTTTTGGTCGTGCTGGATGACAGCAAAGAATGTCTGAACGCCATGCGGTTTGCCGCAATGCGCGCCAAGAACACCCAAGGTGGGGTCGAAGTGCTGGCGGTGATCCCACCGGACGAGTTCAACCACTGGATCGGCGTCGGTGACATCATGCGCGAAGAGGCGCGTGAGCGTATTCACACGCATTTCGAAGTCTTTGCCAAATGGATGCGCGACAGGCAGGGCGTTGACCCAGAACTGGTTATTCGCGAAGGCGAGCCGGTCACGGAAATACTCGCGCAGATCCAGGAAGACAGCGAAGTTGGCGTTTTGGTCTTGGGCGCAGGTACGGACAAAAAGGGACCTGGTCCCTTGGTGACCAAACTGTCCAAAAGCTCGGGCACCTTGCCGGTTCCTGTGACCATCGTGCCGGGTGATCTGTCCAAGGAAAAGCTCGAAGCCATCACCTAGGGCGCGCGTCGCAACCGCTGCGGCAATTTAGAATCATTCCAAAACTTGACATCGCGCCCCTGCGGGCGCATATCCAATTCACGACGAAAAGGACCGTTCCATGTTCATTCAGACTGAATCCACGCCAAACCCTGCCACGCTGAAATTCCTGCCAGGCCAAACCGTACTTGAGGTCGGCACCGCGGACTTCCCTTCGGCCGAAGCAGCCGAGGCCTCGCCTCTGGCCAAGCGCGTCTTTGCGCTGAGCGGCGTGACCGGTGTCTTTCTGGGCAATGACTTTGTAACCGTGACAAAAGACGCCGATGTCGAGTGGGACCACATGAAACCGTCGATCCTTGGCGCAATTATGGAGCACTTCCAATCCGGCCAGCCTGTCATGGGTGACACCGGTGCGGCGGCCAGCGGTCATGCGGAACACACTGGCGAAGACGGTGAGATCGTTGATCAGATCAAAGAGCTGCTGGACACACGCGTGCGTCCTGCCGTGGCGCAAGATGGTGGCGACATCACCTTCCACGGCTTTGACCGAGGCGTGGTTTACCTGCACATGCAGGGCGCCTGCGCGGGCTGTCCTTCTTCCACCATCACCTTGAAGATGGGCATCGAGAACCTGCTGCGCCACTATATTCCGGAAGTGACAGAGGTACGTCCTGTTGGCGTCTGAGCCTCTGATCCTGGGTTTTGACACATCGGCCGCGCATTGCGCGGCCGCTTTGGTTCGTGGGGACGCGCTGATTGCGTCGCACGCCGTGGACATGGCGCGGGGACAGGCAGAGCACTTGATGCCTCTGCTCGAAGAGGTTCTGAGCGACGGCGCAGCCACTTGGGCAGACCTATCGGCGATTGGCGTCGGGATCGGACCCGGAAATTTCACCGGTATACGTATTTCGGTCTCTGCCGCGCGAGGGTTGGCCTTGGGTCTGGCCATCCCCTCCATCGGCGTGTCTACGTTTGATGCAAGCCGCCTTGACGCGTCAGAAACGGCAGTCGCAGGTGTCTCGGCCCCACGCGACCAGATCTATATCAGCGACCCGGTTCAAACGGGTGGGCCATTTCTGACCACGACGCCCTATGAGCCAGCGAAAGAGATCGTCATGCCACCCGCACCCGAAACATTGGCGCAGAACATCGCGCGCGTTGCGGCGGCGCGGTTTGGGAGCGACACGCCGCGCCCCGCGCCGCTTTATATTCGCGCTGCAGATGCCGCCCCAGCGCGGGATTTGCCGCCGCAAATCCTATGACGCCAGCGCAGCTCGCAGCGATTCACCAGGCCGCATTTACCCAAACACGCCCGTGGTCTGCCTCTGAATTCAGCAGTTTTCTCGAATCCCCACTCTGTTTTTTGGTCACAAATGACGAATCTTTTGCCTTGGGGCGCGTTATCGGCCCGGAAGCCGAGCTGTTAACGCTAGCAGTCCACCCTGTGACCCAGGGTAAGGGGGTGGGTCGCAAATGCCTTGAGCAGTTTGAGAGAACGGCGCAAATTTGGGGTGCAGAAGACAGCTTCCTTGAAGTAGCAGCGGACAACACTCCGGCTATTAGCCTATACAAAACAAGTGGTTATGTCCAAATTTCGCAACGCCATAATTACTATGAAGCCACAGATGGCACGCGACGCGACGCTCTGATATTTCGCAAATCTCTGATTTCTTGACCTCTCGGTCAGATTTTTTCTGGATTTTCTATCAAGTTTAGGTTGAAGCTCTCCTACCTGTCGTTTGAAAATACAGCTGTTGACGAAGTCTGTACCTTAAGACCTAATCGTCCGATCAGTTTTGGGTAACTTAACAACGAGTCCATGCGCGAAACGCTGGACCATTAAAAAGTGGGAGAACCTCATGACCAGTATGAAACATCTTTTCGGCGCTGCCGCGGCACTCGCTCTGACCGCGGGCCTCGCCTCCGCAGAGCCTGCCTTGATCTTTGACCTTGGCGGCAAATTCGACAAATCCTTCAACGAAGCAGGCTATAACGGCGCGCAGCGTTGGGCGGATGAAACCGGCGGCACCTACCGCGAGATCGAGCTGTCCTCTGAAGCACAGCGTGAGCAAGCTCTGCGTCGTTTCGCAGAAGCGGGCGCAAACCCAATCATCACCATGGGTTTCGCGATGACCGTTCCAATCGAGACTGTTGCGCCAGAATATCCTGACACCAAGTTCGTGAACATCGACGGCTGGGCCAACCTGCCAAACGTTCAGACCGTGTCTTTTGCTGAGCACGAAGGCTCCTATCTTGCAGGCGTAATGGCGGCGAAAGCGTCCAAGTCCGGCACCGTTGGCTTCATCGGCGGCATGGACATTCCTCTGATCCGCAAGTTCGCATGTGGCTACGCTCAGGGTGTGAAATCTGTTAACCCAGACGCGACCGTCATTTCCAACATGACTGGCACAACCCCAGCAGCATGGAACGACCCGGTTAAAGGCTCCGAGCTGACCAAAGCGCAAATCGCTGAAGGCGCGGACGTTGTTTATGCAGCGGCAGGCGGCACCGGTGTTGGCGTTCTGCAAACCGCAGCGGACGAAGGCATCCTCTCCATCGGTGTGGACAGCAACCAGAACTACCTGCACTCTGGTCAGGTTCTGACTTCGATGCTGAAGCGCGTCGACAACACCGTTTACAACGCGCTGAAAGCAGGCGCAGACGGTCTGGAAACCGGCTTCATCAACATGGACCTCGCGTCTGACGGTGTTGGCGTTGCCTTTGACGAGCACAACGCGCCACTGGTTAATGACGACATGAAAATGGCTGTTGCAGCGGCGACCGATGGCATCGTTTCCGGTTCCATCACCGTTGAGAACTATGCAGCCTCTGAGTCCTGCTCTGTTCTGGAATTCTAATTCCTCACATGTCTGTTGATACTCAAAAGGGGCGGCCTGATTTGGCCGCCCTTCCCGATCAAGTCCCTGCGCTGGAACTGCGTGGGATCTCTAAGGCCTTTGGGCCGGTTCAAGCGAACAAAGATATTTCGATTTCCGTTCAGCCGGGCACGATCCACGGCATCATCGGCGAGAACGGCGCGGGTAAATCCACTTTGATGTCAATCCTTTACGGTTTCTACAAAGCCGATAAGGGCGAGATTTTTATTGGCGGCAAACAGACCGTCATTCCAGACAGCCAGGCTGCGATTGCGGCGGGCATCGGCATGGTGTTTCAGCACTTTAAGCTGGTCGAGAACTTCTCGGTTCTGGAGAACATCATCCTTGGGGCCGAAGACGGCGCCCTGTTGAACACATCCCTTGGCAAAGCGCGCAAGGAACTGGCCCATCTGGCCAAAGAATATGAATTGAACGTGGACCCTGATGAGGTGATCGAGAACCTCTCGGTGGGCCACCAGCAGCGTGTCGAGATCCTAAAGGCGCTCTATCGTCAGGCCGAGATCCTGATTTTAGACGAGCCCACCGGAGTTCTGACGCCTGCCGAAGCGGACCAATTGTTCCGCATCCTCGACCGGCTGCGCTCTGAGGGCAAAACGATCATCCTGATCACGCATAAACTGCGCGAGATTATGGAATATACCGACACCGTGAGCGTGATGCGCCGTGGAGAGATGACCGCGACGGTGAAGACGTCCAAGACCAACCCCGAGCAGCTCGCGGAGCTTATGGTGGGTCGTAAGGTTCTGTTGCGGGTGGACAAGAAACCCGCGACGCCGGGCGCGAATGTGCTGGAGATCGACGGCCTGAACGTGGTCGACGAACAGGGCGTGCGCCGTGTGAAAGACGTGAGCCTGACGCTTAAGGCGGGCGAGATCCTTGGGATTGCGGGCGTTGCAGGCAATGGTCAGTCCGAGCTTTTGGAAGTGCTGGGCGGCTATGCCGACGGCACGGGGTCTGTGAAACTGAACGGCACGGAGTTGCCGCTGTCGGGTGCAGGATCTGACGGTCAGGCGCGCCGCGCAGCTGGGATTGCCCATGTGCCAGAGGATCGTCAGCGCGAAGGCTTGATCATGGACTTCGCGGCTTGGGAAAACTCGGTCTTTGGCTATCACAATGAACCTGAATTCCAGTCTGGCATGTTGATGGACAACAAAGGCATTCAGGCGAAAGCGGCAGAGCAGATGGAACGCTTTGACGTGCGTCCGCGCAACGCCAACCTCTCGGCCAAGAACTTTTCTGGCGGCAACCAACAAAAGATCGTCGTCGCGCGGGAAATCGAGCGTAACCCCGATCTTTTGCTGATCGGTCAGCCGACGCGCGGTGTAGATATCGGCGCGATTGAGTTCATCCACCAACAGATCGTGGAACTGCGCGATCAGGGCAAGGCGATCCTCTTGGTCTCGGTCGAACTCGATGAGATCCTGTCGCTGTCTGACCGTGTGGCCGTGATGTTTGACGGTCAGATCATGGGCGAACGTAACGCAAGTGACACAAATGAACGCGAGCTTGGCCTCTTGATGGCCGGCGTGACCGGGGAGGACGCGTAATGGGTAAAATGCCTCTCTGGGCGGACGCCATTCTGGTGCCGCTGTTTAGCCTGTTGCTGGCGGCCATCGTCAGTGCACTGGTGATCGTGGGGATCGGGGAAAACCCGATAGACGCCTTCAATCTGATGGTCGAAGGCGCGTTGATGCGCTCTGACGGCTGGGGTTTTACGCTTTATTATACTACCAATTACATCTTCACCGGCCTTGCCGTGGCGGTCGCCTTCCATGCGCGTCTGTTTAACATTGGCGGTGAAGGTCAAGCGATGCTTGGCGGTGTCGGCGTCGCCTTGGCCTGTCTTTACATCCCATGGCCGCATTGGACGGTGGCGCTCATCGGTACAAGCCTCTTCGCTGCGGCCTTTGGCGCGGCTTGGGCCTATGTGCCCGCGATCCTGCAAGCCAAGCGCGGCAGCCATATCGTGATCACGACGATCATGTTCAACTATATCGCCTTCTCGGTTCTGGCCTATTTGCTGGTCGAAGTCCTGCGCCCCGCAGGATCCATGGATCCGGCCTCAGCGACGTTCCCCGAAGCCACTCATCTGCCGAGCTTCCATGACATGTTCGCGCCGGAAGGCTCGCGCCTGTTCCGCTCGGCCCCTGCGAATGTGAGTTTCTTCCTCGCGCTTGCAGCCTGTGTGGGCGTCTGGCTTTTGATCTGGCGCACGCGGCTGGGGTACGAGATCCGCAGCTTTGGACATTCGGAAACGGCGGCAAAATACGCGGGGATTTCTCCTGTCAAAATCACCGTCATCGCGATGCTGATCTCTGGAGGCCTTGCGGGCATGATGGCGATCAACACCACGATGGGTGAAAGCGAGCGGCTGGTTTTGAACTTCACTGAACAAGCAGGCTTTGTCGGGATCGCGGTGGCCCTGATGGGGCGCAACCACCCGGTAGGCATCCTAGTGGCAGCTTTGCTCTTTGGCTTCCTGCAACAAGGTGGCGCGGAATTGGCACTTTGGACCAGCATTCCACGTGAGCTGATCGTGGTGATCCAAGCGCTGGTGATCCTCTTCACAGGAGCGCTCGACAATATGGTGCGTATGCCACTGGAACGCGTCTTTCTGGCGCTTGGTAAGAAGGAGGCGAACTGATGGATTTCGTGACCATTCTTCAGGTGCTCGATAGTACCGTTCGCTTGGCAATCCCGCTTTTGTTGGCCTGTCTTGCGGGTCTCTATTCCGAGCGCGCCGGGATTTTTGACATCGGCCTTGAGGGCAAGATGCTGGCAGCGGCCATGGCGGCTGGCGCTTTCGCGGCGCTTAGCGGCAACGTCTGGGTCGGTCTGCTGGCAGGTGTAGGTGCGTCTTTGGTGATGTCGGCTTTGCATGGTCTGGCCTCGATCACCTTCCGTGGCAATCAGCTGATTTCCGGTGTGGCGATCAATATGCTTGCCGCTGGGATCACGGTGCTGATCGCGCAGGATCTTTTCCGCCAAGGGGGACGCACGCCGTCCCTCAGCGATGGCGGGCGTTGGGATCCGATTTCTCTGCCATTTTCTGAAAGCCTGTCGGGCATTCCGTTCTTTGGGCAGACCTATGACGAGCTCATCTCGGGCCATAGCCTCTTGGTCTATGTCGCCATCGCCTTTGTGCCGCTGACGTGGTGGGTACTCTATCGCACGCGCTTTGGCCTGCGCCTGCGGGCGGTGGGGGAAAACCCTGCGTCGGTGGACACGGCAGGCATCTCGGTCATCCGTCTGCGCTATACGGCGGTGATGATCTGTGGCGTGCTTTGTGGTGTTGCCGGGGCCTATCTGGCGACCGGCCTGCAGGCGGGCTTCATCAAAGACATGACCGCAGGCCGTGGCTTTATCGCGTTAGCGGCCCTGATTTTTGCGAAATGGCGGCCATGGTATGCGCTCTGGGCCTGTCTGCTCTTTGGCCTGCTTCAGGCCGTGGCGATCCGCTATCAGAGCATTGATCTGGGGGGAATCACCATTCCGGTTCAGTTCATGGAGGCCCTGCCCTACATCCTGACCGTTGTGATCCTAGCGGGCTTCGTCGGCCGCGCGATCCCACCGAAAGCCGGTGGCGAGCCCTATGTGAAGGAAAGATAGGGCCAATTTCCTAAAATTACCGCGCCAGCCCGAAAATTCCTTTCGGGCTGGTTGCATTTTGCAGAACACAGGCGCACACACGCGCCATGCAAATCTACCTCCCTATTGCTGAAGTCTCGGTGAACGCTTTCCTGCTGCTTGGATTGGGCGGCATGGTGGGTGTGCTTTCCGGAATGTTTGGCGTAGGCGGCGGCTTCTTGATGACGCCGCTTTTGTTTTTCATAGGCATCCCTCCGGCTGTGGCCGTGGCGACCGAAGCCAATCAGATCGTGGCCTCTTCCTTCTCGGGCGTGCTCGCGCATTTCAAACGGCGCACGGTGGATTTGAAAATGGGTTGCGTGCTCTTGGTCGGAGGCCTCACCGGCGCGGCTTTGGGCGTGGTGATCTTCAACTATCTGAAATCGCTGGGGCAAGTCGAACTGCTGGTGCAGCTTTGCTATGTGATTTTCCTGGGCATTATTGGCAGCCTGATGTTTATCGAGAGCCTGAACGCCCTGCGCCGCTCAAGTCGCAACGCGGCTCCGGTCAAACGCAAGAACCACACTTGGGTGCATGGGCTGCCCTTTAAGATGCGGTTCCGTGTCTCGGGTCTTTATATCTCGGTGATCCCGCCCCTCTTGGTGGGCCTGCTGGTCGGCGTTCTATCGGCGATCATGGGCGTGGGCGGCGGGTTTATCATGGTGCCTGCGATGATCTATCTGCTGGGCATGCCAACGAAAGTTGTGATCGGCACATCGCTCTTTCAGATCATTTTCGTCACAGCCTTCACCACGCTACTGCATGCGACCACGAACTACACAGTCGATATGGCCCTCGCGGTGCTTTTGCTAATCGGTGGCGTCATTGGCGCGCAATTCGGCGCAGTCATCGGCACGCGCCTGAAGGCCGAGCAATTGCGGATCCTTTTGGCGATCCTCGTGCTGGTGGTCTGCGGCAAGCTAGCCTTTGACTTGCTGGTCATGCCAAGCGAGCTCTTCACCCTTGGCGCGGCAGGAGGTCACTGATGCTGCGTCTTGTGAGCCTTTTGATCTGCCTCGCCCTTCCCGTCATGGCGCAAGAGGGCGTGGTGCTGGGCCTCAGCCAGAACCGCGTGGCGATCACGGCGAATTTTGATGGGTCCGAGATCCTCGTCTTTGGCGCTGTGAAACGCGAAGAGGCCATCCCAGACGGACCACCCATCGAAGTCATTGTCACGGCCTCAGGCCCCAAAGAACCTATTGTGGTGCGCCGCAAAGAAAAGCGGTTCGGGATCTGGGTGAACACGGATTCCGTCACTGTGGACGAAGCGCCCAGTTTCTATGCCGTTGCCACCAGCGGGCCGTTTAACGAGATCATCAGCTCGGTCGAAGACCTGCGCCACGAAATTTCAATCCGTGAGTCGATCCGCTCTGTTGGGGCGGATATGAACATCAAAGACGCTCAGGATTTCGCCGAAGCTGTCGCGCGGATCCGCGAGAATAACGGGCTCTATTCCCTGCGCGAGGGCACCGTGGAGGTGGCCGAACAGACGCTATTTCGCACATCGATTGATATGCCTGCCAACTTGACCGAAGGCGACTATGCGACCCGCGTGTTTCTCTTGCGCGACAAACAGGTCGTGGCGGCCTATGAGACCACAATCGACGTGCGAAAGGTCGGGCTAGAGCGGTTTCTCTATAACCTCTCGCGCCAGCAACCGCTGATTTATGGTCTGTTGTCGATCGCGATTGCGATTGCCGCTGGATGGGGTGCGTCCGCTTTCTTCCGCTTTGTGCGGCAAGGCTCCTAGGGCGCTTAGCCTCGGCCCATAAAGGGCATCTTGCTGGCCATCACCGTCATGAACTGCACATTCGCCTCGGCAGGCAATTCCGCCATATGCAGCACCAAACGCGCGGCGTCCTGCGGGTCCATAGAGGCCATAACCTCGGCATCCGGATTTTCCGCCTGAGCCCGCGCATTCAGAGCGGCGACCATCTCGGTGCGCGCGTTGCCAATGTCGATCTGGCTGGTGGTGATGTCATGCTCCCGCCCATCCAGCGCAAGGCTCCGTGTCAGACCCGTGATCGCATGTTTGCTGGTCGTGTAGCACACCGACCCCGGGCGCGGGCTATGGGCGCTGAGCGAGCCGTTGTTGATGATCCGCCCACCCTTGGGGTTTTGCGATTTCATCTGCGCATAGGCGAGTTGGGCCGCGATGAACATGCCTCGGACATTCACGTTCAGAACGTGATCGAACTCATCCAGATCGACGCCATCGATCTCTCCGCTGGGGCCAAAGGTGCCTGCGTTGTTGAAAAGAACGTCAATGCGCCCTGTGAAGCTGACGAACCGCTCAAAGGCAGCTTTCATACCTGCCGCATCGGTCACATCCACCGGCAGGGCCACCGCGTGTTTGTTGCGCTTGGCGACATCCATCAGCACTTCGCCCCGCCGTGCAATCATGCCCACGGTCCACCCCTGTTCCAGAAAGGCCTCAGCGGTGGTCTTGCCAATGCCCGAGCTTGCGCCCGTGATCAGGATGCTTTTCATGTCTGTTCCTCCAAAGTCAGCGGCGCTGGCGCCACGGCCAGATCGTCAATGCGTAGGGCTTCTGTCGGTTTCGCCAAACGGTTCCGCACGACCCAGTAAAGCCGTTCCTGAGCGCGGGTGATCGCAACATAGGCCAGACGTTTCCACAAAGGCTGTCCGGCCTCAACCCGCCCCATACGGGCGGCCACGAAAAGGTCAGGCGCAAAGACCTGCACGTTCTCCCATTGCGAACCCTGCGCCTTGTGAATGGTCACGGCGGCCCCATGCAGAAAGGTGGCGCCCATGCGGGCGGCATAGGGAATGAAGGGCTCTTCTTCGTCAGGCTTTTCGATTTTCACGATAGAAGCTGCCGAAACCTGCGGATCCTCGGCCCCCATCACATGCAGGCGCGAAAACCCGGGTTTGCGACCCGGTCCGAGGTAGACGACCTGCGCGCCTTTGATCAGGCCGCGTGCCTCAAGATCCAGCCGCTTTTTGCGGTGCTTCATAGGCAGCTCAATGCCGTCACAAATCAGCGGCTCGCCTTCCAGCAACATGTCCTCAGGCGCGCCCTGCACCATGCGGAAGGCGTTGATCAAACGCACACGCGTGGCGTTGCGCCAGACCAAAACCGGAGAGCGCGCCATCAGGTCGACCTCGACCCTTTGGGCATAGACCACACGGTCGTCTTGGCGGGATTTTTCCTCAACCAGCCGTTCGAAATCCTCAAATCCCAGTGCGGGATCGGCCAAGGCATGGGCCAGATCGAGGATTGGGTTATCTGCATCCTGTCGGTGGATCCGTTCCAGCGAAAATTTCGCCTTTTCCGGCAGCTTGTCAAAGACCATAGAGCCCGATTGATTGACAGGGGCGAGCTGGGCTGGATCTCCGAACATAATCAGGGTCGGAAAGATCTCTTTGAGGTCTTCGAACTGTTTGTCATCCAGCATCGAGGCTTCATCAACCAGCCCCACGTCCAGCGGATCATCACGGCGTTTCCAACCGGTGATAAAGTCAGATCCACGCAGACCCGCGGCTGCTAAAGCTCCGGGAATGGATTTGTTCTGCTGATAGAAGGCATGGGCGCGATCGAGAGCCTCATCCGTGAGGCCTTGGATCTGGGGACGTTCGCCATTTTCGGCCAGCCATTCGGCGATCTTTTCGTATTCGGGATCATAGACCGGGCTATAAAGAATGCGGTGAATGGTGGTCGCGGGCACCCCGCGGTTACGCAAAACGCTGGCCGCTTTGTTCGTAGGAGCAAGGACCGCAAGGTTGCGCGTGTCTTTGCTTTTGCGGCCCTCAAAATCGCCAGAGACGACCTTTAGGCCAGCCTCCGTCAGCGCGTTCACCAGCTCGGCCAGCAAGAGCGTTTTGCCCGATCCGGCTTTCCCCATGACCGCGGAAACTGACATTTTACCCCCCTGAGGCGGCATCAGCAGACTGTCATCAAGGTCGACACCCGCGCCCTTGAGAATGGTCGATATCTGATCATAGGCCTCGGCCTGATCGGAAGAAAGCGTGAGCGCCGTCGTGGTCATGGCGCGAACTTACGCGCAGTCTGGGAAAACCACCAGAGCCAAGCCGTTAACATGGGCTTAAGCACCGCAAGATTTCAGACGCGCCACAAGGCGATCCGAGCTCAATGCCGCGTCGTCACACGACGCCCTGCGTCCTGCGCTTGCCGAGTGGAGATCTCTGCGGCGGCGAGCAGGGCGACGTCCTCAAGTTCGACCGCAAGCTTGTGCAGTCCGTTGGCATGGGAAAACGTCCTGAGATCCGTAAGAACGTCAATGATCCAATCATATGTCCTGTCATCAACAGGCGGGGCAATGCGTGCCATTTGGGAACCCTCGCTCAAGGGTGGCGTCATAATTGATCGCCACAAAGCTCTGGCGGCACAACCCTAGCAGGAAACTGGTTTCCTAAAAGTAAACTCGCCCGAGCGATCTTGCGATCGCCCGGGCGAGTTCCGAGGAAAAGTCGTTAGACTTTAGGAATTCGGACCAGTGTCCAGAACTTCTTGCAGTGTGGTCAGACCTTTTTGAGGGGACTGAACCAGAGCCGCCATGTTGCCCGGAGGGTGCTGGTTGTTCATCATCATGGTGTGCGCATCAGGGATGGTCTCCCATGTAAAGGTCTCGGACAGGAACGGCTGGATGCGTTTTTCGATCATCATCTGGTTCGCTGCCGCCGCCTGTTTCAGGTGCGCAAAGTGAGAGCCCTGCAGACGCTTCTGGTGCATCCAAGTGTAGCGCACGTCAAAGGTCAGGTTGTAGCCGGTGGTTCCGGCACAGATTACAACCATGCCGCCTTTTTTACAAACAAGGTTGGATACCGGGAAGGTGGTCTCACCAGGGTGTTCGAACACGATGTCAACGTTGTTGCCTTTGCCTGTGATGTCCCAGATCGCCTTGCCGAAACGGCGCGCTTCTTTGAACCACACGTCATATTCTGGCGTGTTCACGGTTGGCAGCTGACCCCAGCAAGAGAAGTCCTTGCGGTTGATCACGCCTTTCGCGCCGAGACCCATCACAAAGTCACGTTTGCTTTCGTCCGAAATCACACCGATCGCATTCGCGCCTGCAGCCGTGATCAGCTGCACCGCATAGGTGCCCAGACCGCCGGATGCGCCCCAGACCAGAACATTCTGGCCTGGCTTCAGATCATGTGGCGCGTGGCCAAAAAGCATACGATATGCGGTCGCCAGGGTCAGGGTATAACAAGCCGCTTCTTCCCAGGTCAGGTGCTTTGGACGGCGCAGCAGCTGTTGTGCCTGAACACGTGTGAACTGTGCAAAAGAGCCGTCAGGGGTCTCATAGCCCCAGATCCGCTGGCTGTTGGAATACATTGGGTCGCCGCCGTTGCATTCCTCGTCGTCGCCGTCGTCCTGGTTACAGTGGATGATGACCTCATCGCCCACTTTCCAGTTCTTCACCTTGTCACCAACGGCCCAAACGATGCCAGAGGCGTCGGAACCCGCGATGTGGTAAGGCTCGCCATGGCCATCAAACGGGGAAATCGGTTTCCCAAGGCCTGCCCAAACGCCGTTGTAGTTGATGCCTGCGGCCATCACGAGCACCAGAACGTCGTTGGAATCCAGTTTTGGGGTTTCCACGACCTCGACCTGGAAGGATTTCTCAGGCTCGCCGTGACGCTCGCGGCGGATCGCCCAAGCATACATCTCTTTGGGCACATAGCCCATCGGAGGGATTTCCCCCAGCTCATACAGGTCTTTCTCAGGCGCCGTGTAGCTCGGCTGGCCGGCTTGTGTGTCCAGAGCCATGTTCGTCTCCTTGCTTCATAAATGCCGCGATGCAGAATCGCGTTTAACCAGAGAGATACAATCGTGCGCGCAAGATATCAAACAAATAGTTACTCATTGGGTAATTTTATTACTTCGCGAATGCAGAAATGTCGCTGCGTGCGCGAAATATGCGGAAATGTGTTGTTTTTCAACGCCTTAATGATTTCCTTGGTACGTTAAGAGAATCTTTACCGGATTTTCATCGGGTCGTTGCAATGCGTGGGTCACATGTGACGTGACGTTGCGCGCAAGATTATTTCACGACCGAAAGGCCCTTTATGAAACCCATTTTCCTTACGCTCGCACTGGCTCTCGCTGGACCAGCTCAGGCCGAAACCCTCCGGATCGCGACATTCAATGCCTCGCTCAATCGCCAGAATGTAGGTGATCTGCTTGCGGATATCAAAGCCGGCGACTCGCAGGTCGCCGCTGTTGCCGAGATCATTCAGCGGGTTCGGCCTGACGTTCTGCTGTTGAATGAATTTGACGATGATCCCGCAGCTTTGGCTCTGTTCCAGACACTCCTGCAGACAGGGCAGAACACGTCAGGACTAGGGGCAGCACGGCCCATCACCTATACCGAAACCTTTCGTGCGCCCGTTAATACAGGCGTGCCATCTGGCTATGATCTGGATGGCAACCAAGAGATCGGCGGCCCGGGCGATGCCTATGGATTTGGCTTCTTTCCGGGGCAATATGGGATGGCGGTGCTGTCTAACCTGCCGATCACCAATGCTCGGGCATTTCAGACTTTTCTCTGGAAGGATATGCCGGACAATCTGATGCCTGAGGGATTCTATAGCCCTGCCGCAGAGGGTATTTTCCGCCTGTCTTCCAAGAGCCATTGGGACTTGACGCTCGATGCTGGCGGAACGGAATTGCATCTTTTGGCAGCCCACCCGACCCCTCCGGTTTTTGACGGACCAGAGGATCGCAATGGCCGTCGTAACCACGATGAGATCCGGTTTTGGGGGGACTATGTGCGGGGCGCGCCCTATGTTTATGACGATGCGGGAGCCAAAGGCGGACTTGCTGCAGGGAGTCATTTCGTGATCGCAGGCGATCTGAATGCAGACCCTTTCGACGGCGACTCGACCAATCAAGCCATATTGCAGTTGCTCGACCACCCGCTGATCCAGGGCTCTGCCACCCAAGCCCAGGCAAGTGACGGCAGCGCAGAGGCCACCGACCGGCAGGGAGGAGCCAATAAGCGCCACCGAGGCCCTGCTGAATTTGACACTGCGGATTTCGGATTTGATCGCGACAATCCCGGCACCGACCGCGCACCGGGAAATTTACGCGTGGATTATGTGTTGCCCTCCAAAATGCTCAAAGTTGTGGACTCTGGGATCTATTGGTTACCAAGTTCAAATCCACTGTTCGCGATCGCAGAATTCCCGACCTCAGACCATCGCCTTGTCTGGATCGACGTAGAAATACCCGAATGACACGACGCCGCGTTCTGCTGCGATGCAGCGATTGACAACGGCACGAAATTTCTCATAAGTGGTCCGCAACGCAATTTTATTGCCGAGGCCTAAATGACTGAGACACCCACCCGCGACCGTCCATGGTTGATCCGCACCTACGCTGGACACTCCACCGCGAAGGCATCCAACGCGCTTTATCGCTCGAACCTTGAGAAAGGCCAGACCGGCCTTTCCGTCGCCTTCGACCTGCCCACTCAAACCGGCTATGACAGTGACCATGTCCTGTCGCGCGGCGAAGTCGGGAAAGTCGGCGTTCCCGTCTGCCATCTGGGCGACATGCGGACACTGTTTGACCAGATCCCTCTGGAACAAATGAACACCTCTATGACGATCAACGCCACGGCCCCTTGGCTCTTGGCTTTGTACATCGCGACGGCCGAGGAACAGGGTGCGGACATCAGCAAGCTGCAGGGCACGGTTCAGAACGATCTGATCAAGGAATACCTCAGCCGCGGCACCTATATTTGCCCGCCAAAACCGTCACTTAAGATGATCGCGGACGTTGCGGAATACTGCTATTCTAACGTTCCGAAATGGAACCCGATGAACGTCTGTTCCTATCACCTGCAAGAGGCTGGCGCGACGCCAGAACAGGAATTGGCCTTTGCATTGGCGACGGCTCAAGCGGTTCTGGACACGCTGAAACCGCGCGTCCCTGCCGAGGATTTCGGCCCCATGGTGGCCCGCATTTCCTTCTTTGTGAACGCAGGCATTCGCTTCGTCACCGAGATGTGCAAAATGCGCGCTTTCGTGGAACTCTGGGACGAGATCTGTCAGGAACGCTACGGCGTCGAAAACCCGAAACACCGCCGCTTCCGCTATGGCGTTCAGGTGAACTCTCTGGGCCTGACCGAGCAGCAGCCGGAAAACAACGTCTACCGTATTTTGATCGAAATGCTGGCGGTGACCCTGTCCAAAAAGGCGCGCGCCCGTGCGGTGCAGCTGCCTGCCTGGAACGAAGCTCTGGGCCTGCCGCGCCCCTGGGATCAGCAATGGTCTATGCGCATGCAGCAAATCATGGCCTATGAAACCGATTTGCTGGAATATGACGACCTGTTCGACAACAACCCTGCGGTGGATCGCAAGGTGGCCGAGCTGAAAGACGGCGCGCGTCATGAGCTGGCAAACCTAGAATCCATGGGCGGTGCCATCGAGTCCATCGACTACATGAAGGGCCGTCTGGTGGAATCCAACTCCGCCCGCCTGAACCGCATCGAAGCTGGCGAGACCGTCGTCGTCGGTGTGAATAAATGGCAAAAAGGCGAGACCAGTCCTCTGATGACCGGAGACGGCGGCATTATGGTCGTTGACCCTGCGGTCGAGGCAGAACAAATCGACCGCCTCAACGAATGGCGTGCAGGCCGCGACGCGGATCGCATGGAAAAGGCTCTGGCTGCGCTGCGCGAAGATGCGAAAGCGGGTAAAAACATCATGCCAGCCTCCATTGAGGCCGCTAAGGCTGGCGTCACCACAGGTGAATGGGCCGCTCAGATGCGGTCTATTCATGGCGAGTACCGTGGCCCGACTGGTGTGTCTTTGAACCCGTCGAACATGACCGAAGGCCTCGATGATCTGCGGGATGCAGTCGACAGCGTCAGCGACCGTCTTGGTCGTCGCCTCAAGTTCGTCATCGGCAAACCGGGCCTTGATGGCCACTCCAACGGTGCCGAGCAGATCGCCTGCCGCGCGCGCGATGTGGGTATGGATATCTCTTACGACGGCATCCGCCTGACGCCTGAAGAAATCGTTTCTAAGGCACGCGAGGACGAAGCGCATGTGGTGGGCCTCTCGATCCTGTCTGGATCCCACATCCCACTGGTCGAAGACCTCATGGCGCGGATGCGCAACGAAGGCCTGGGCCATGTCCCGGTGATTGTTGGGGGCATTATCCCCGATGAAGACGCAGATCGCCTGCGCGCCATGGGCGTGGCCCGGGTCTATACGCCGAAAGACTTCGAGCTGAACACGATCATGAATGACATCGTCGTGCTGGCCGATCCGGCGGCTGTGGCGGCGGAATAAGCGTCCCTTGTCAAAGGCTTGTCAGCGCGCCATCCTAAGGGTGCGCTGATGAAAGCCGAAATGACATGTCAGAAATAGCCCTCAAAATTCGCGTGACAGGCCGCGTGCAAGGCGTAGCCTATCGCGCCTGGACCAAGGCCCGCGCCGAGGCCTTGGGGCTGACGGGATGGGTCATGAACGACCAGAGCGGCGCCGTGCTGGCACATCTGCAAGGCGCGCCCAAAGCCGTCGACCAAATGGTGTCGGATATGTGGGCAGGCCCCGGTGCCGCTGTGGTGCGTGACGTGCAATACCGGCCCATCGAGCCCGAGAATGTAAAAGGTTTTGAAATCAGGCGCTAACCGTCGCCCTCAAACCACTCGACCAGCTCGTCGTAGGAATAGCTTTTCTCGATCGTGACATCATAGCGCTCAAAATCCGGGTCCTGATCCAGACACCCAACCCCGCAGATCTGGCTGATCTCCATCACCTCAGTATCGACATACCACATGCGCCCACCCGGCGTGGCGACATAGCCGTCAATGCCCTCGGCCTCATCACCTTCCATATCCTCGACACTGGGCACCTCAGAGCCTTCGTCGTTATTATAGGCCCCATGGGTGTGATAGGACGCGATGATCACCTCGATCTCGACCGGATCCCTCGGGCGGCAGCTCGATTTGCGCCCCCTCCGCGCCTCAGAGGCCACGAGATTGCCGTCAAAATCATAGCCGATGTAGCCGCAATACTCGCGGTTGCGTTTGAACGACAGCGGTTGGATTTCAGCAAAGACCTTTTTCATCAGGGCAATCTCGGCCTTTGAGTCCGCATAAACAGGCGAAGCACTTATTGCCAAAGCAAGGCCAATCACGGCGCGAATGGGGGTTTTCATGGGGCTAACTTCCTGCACTAATACGCGTCAATAAGACCAGAGGAGCGCATCCATGACAATCCACATCGGCGCCAAGCCCGGCGAGATCGCAGAAACCGTCCTATTGCCCGGCGACCCCTATCGCGCGAAATGGGCAGCAGAGACCTTCCTGACCGACGTCACCTGCGTGAATGAAGTGCGTGGGATGCTGGGCTTTACCGGCATGTGGAAGGGCAACCGCGTGACGATCCATGGCTCTGGCATGGGGATGCCGAGCCTGTCGATCTATGTGAACGAGCTGATCAAAGACTACGGCGCGAAAACGCTGATCCGCATTGGCTCTTGCGGCGCGATGCAGGAAAAGGTCGCCATTCGGGACGTGATCCTAGCGATGACCGCAACCACGCTCTCAACCCCCTCACGCGGCATCTTCAAGGAAATCAACTTCGCGCCATGCGCCGATTATGGCCTCTTGCGCGCGGCCGCCGATGCGGCTGCCTCCAAAGGATCCGCCACCCATGTTGGCGGCATCTATTCCAGCGATGTGTTCTATGACGAGCGCCCGGATCTGAACGAGCAGATGATCCGTCACGGCATCCTTGGCGTGGAAATGGAAGCAGCCGAACTCTACAACCTCGCAGCCCGCCACGGGTGCCGCGCTCTGGCTGTGTTGACGGTCTCAGATCACCTGATCACCCATGACGCCCTGCCCAGCGATCAGCGCGAGAAATCCTTTGGTGACATGGTCGAAATCGCCCTAGAGGCCGCCTTCGCGTAAGCAGATTTTCGGCGGGCGGCCATCCGCCGTCCGCGTCTCTGCCCCACAATGCATGCAGCGGTAAAAACTCCCCTGCTCTGAATCCTGACGACGATCCGCGCGCCACCGACAGGCGCGCGTTTTACGGTTGCTGAGCAGCGCGACCAGCGCAAAGGCAACGATCAAACCAATCGCGATATGCATCTCTCACCTCACAAAGAAGGGCGCTGAACCGCGCCCATTTTCTCTTGCCAGAAATATCCCGGGGGCGCGGGGGGCTGGCCCCCGCAGCTGCCTTAGACAGCCCGATCCACCATCATCTTCTTGATATGCGCAATCGCACCTGCAGGGTTCAGGCCCTTCGGACAGGTTTTCGCGCAGTTCATAATGGTGTGGCAGCGATAGAGTTTGAACGGATCTTCAAGCTCATCCAGACGCTCGCCGGTAGCTTCATCGCGGCTGTCGATGATCCAACGATAGGCATGCAACAGAGCTGCTGGGCCAAGGTAGCGGTCGCCATTCCACCAGTAGCTTGGGCAAGAAGTCGAACAGCTTGCGCACATGACGCACTCATACAGGCCGTCCAACTTCTTACGGTCTTCAATCGACTGCTTCCATTCTTTCGCAGGGCGGTTGGTCTTGGTTTCCAGCCACGGCATGATGGATGCGTGCTGCGCATAGAAGTGTGTCAGATCCGGGATCAGGTCTTTGACCACCGGCATGTGCGGCAGCGGATAGATCTTGACCGTGCCGCCTTTGACTTCGTCGATGCCGTAGATACAGGCCAGCGTGTTGATCCCGCCGATGTTCATCGCGCAAGAGCCACAGATGCCTTCGCGGCAAGAGCGGCGGAAGGTCAGGGTCGGGTCGATCTCGTTTTTGATCTTGATCAGCGCGTCCAGGATCATTGGACCACAGTTGTCCATGTCGATGAAATAGGTATCGACCGATGGGTTTTTGCCATCATCCGGGTTCCAGCGGTAAATCTGGAACTTGCGCACATTCTTAGCGCCTTCTGGCTTGGGCCAGGTTTTCCCTGTTGTGATCCGGGAGTTCTTTGGGAGCGCAAATTCGACCATCAGTCGTCTCCTTAGCTTGCCTGCGGCGCGGGACGCGCGTTGGTGGAAAGGGGGAATGCCAAGATGCGGATCATGTCTCGTCACCTTCGGCCAATTGTACGTGATAGGGGAAGCGGGCCTGCGCCAGATACCCCTTAAGAAGCGCCGCATCCTGCGGCATGAGATCATCCATCAGCTCAACCAGCTCTTCGTGCTGGGATGCCGTTAGAAGCAGCAGCTGATATTCAGCGTTGTTGACCATCAGATGCCAGCGCTCATGCGGGGCGAGGTCTTTGGCAGCTTTCACGTCCTTCTGAAAAGACGAACCGCCGCCATAGGGCTGCACTGCCCCAAGGCTATTGTCTTTTTGCTCAAAGCCAAGCGCCCGTAGGATGCTGGCACGATATTTCGCGCGGCTGACCCAACGATCATAGCTGATGGGGCGAATACGCGCGGGGCTTTCCTGAACCAGTTCCAGCCCTTCGGTATAGCGCTCCATAGCGTTGATCATCGTGCGCAGACGCGAATACATGTCATGTGCGTCATTGTTCTGCAGCTTGCGCAGCAGGGACGCGGACCAGTTCATGAAACCTCGGAACAGCACCAGATCCAGACAGTCTATATCGTCTGGCAATCCTTTGGTCACAGCCCCAAGCGGCTCATGCGGGTCTGGCATGAAGTCCTCATAGGAGATGATCAACACGCCGCCATCTGGCACTTCGGCGCAATATTCCGCAACCGAGGTCTCGCCGATGGGCAGGCCCAGATCGCCGACTTCCAGCGCCTTGGCCGTCTCCGCCGGACATTTGCCCGGCGCACAATTGTTCATAAAGACCGAGACATCCGGCGCATTGCGCATGAGCCAATTGATCAGCGCATGGTTGCCAGAACGGCGCATGCCAAACACACGGATCACCCGGCTTGGCGTGTAGCCAAGCTTTTCAAAGAGGGTGATATCCGCGTGGTCGCGCATTTGGTCCGTCGCCCTCGCTTAGAAGGTCCGCGCTTTTGGCGCGATTTTCTTAAGCTCGATGCCGCCTTCGTCCTCTGTGGTCAGAGGATCGGTGATAACCGGGCGATAGGACAGCTCGACTTTGGTGCCGCTCTCGTCAACACGGCTGACGGTGTGCACACGCCAGTTCTCATCGTCACGATCAGGGAAGTCCTCGTGCGCGTGCGCACCGCGGCTTTCCTTACGCGCCTCAGCCGAGACAATCGTAGAGATCGCGGATGGCATGAGGTTGGTGAGTTCCAGCGTCTCCATCAGGTCCGAATTCCACACAAGCGAGGTATCGGTGACCTTGAGGTCGCCCATCTTGCCTGCGATCTCGGTCATGGCCTCAACGCCTTCGGCCATAGTCTTAGCGGTCCGGAAAACGGCTGCATCGCGTTGCATGGTCTTCTGCATTTCCAAACGCAGATCTGCGGTTGGGATCGCGCCCTTCGCATAACGCAGCGCGTCGAAACGTTCGAACGCCTTGTCGATCTGATGCTGTGGAGGTGTCGGCACCGGCGCGTTGCGGTTGACCACTTGGCCTGCGCGGATCGCGGCCGCACGACCGAAGACGACCAAGTCGATGAGGGAGTTTGAGCCCAGACGGTTCGCGCCGTGAACGGACGCACAGCCCGCCTCGCCTGCAGCCATAAGGCCCGGAACGATCTTGGTTGGGTTGTCCTCGGATGGGTCGAGAACTTCGCCCCAATAGTTGGTCGGAATGCCGCCCATATTGTAGTGCACCGTCGGCAGAACCGGGATCGGCTCTTTGGTGACGTCAACACCTGCGAAAATCTTCGCGGATTCTGAAATCCCCGGCAGCCGTTCCGCCAAAGCATCCGCTGGCAGGTGGTTGAGGTTGAGGAAGATGTGATCGCCCTCAGTGCCCACACCACGGCCTTCGCGGATCTCCATGGTCATGGAGCGCGAGACGTAGTCCCGCGGCGCGAGGTCTTTATAGTTTGGCGCATAGCGTTCCATGAAACGCTCGCCTTCTGAGTTGGTCAGATAGCCGCCTTCGCCACGTGCACCCTCGGTGATCAGACAGCCAGAGCCGTAGATGCCGGTTGGGTGGAACTGAACGAATTCGAGGTCCTGCATCGGCAGGCCTGCGCGCATCACCATGCCGCCGCCGTCGCCGGTGCAAGTATGGGCAGAAGTCGCCGAGAAATAAGCACGGCCATAACCGCCGGTCGCCAAAACAACCATTTTGGCGCGGAAGACATGCATTGTGCCGTCGTCCAGCTTCCAGCAGACAACGCCCTGGCATTCGCCATGATCAGACATCAGAAGGTCAATCGCGAAATATTCGATGTAGAATTCCGCGTTATTTTTCAGAGACTGACCATAAAGCGTGTGCAGGATCGCGTGGCCGGTCCGGTCGGCTGCGGCACAGGTCCGCTGAACCGCTGGGCCTTCGCCGAATTCAGTGGTGTGACCACCGAAGGGGCGCTGATAGATCTTGCCTTCCTCAGTACGGGAAAACGGCACGCCGTAGTGATCCAGCTCATAAACCGCCTTTGGGGCTTCGCGCGCGAGGTATTCCATCGCGTCGGTATCGCCCAACCAGTCAGAGCCTTTGACGGTGTCATACATGTGCCACTGCCAGCTGTCCGGGCCCATATTGCCCAAAGACGCCGCAATACCACCCTGCGCCGCAACTGTGTGCGAGCGGGTTGGGAAAACCTTGGTTACACAAGCCGTGCGCAGGCCTTGTTCTGCCATGCCCAATGTCGCGCGCAGACCCGCGCCACCGGCACCGACAACCACGACGTCATATTCGTGGGTTTCATATTCATATGCTGCCATCGTTTGAAACTCCGGTGACTTAGAGTGCGATCTTAGCGAGGGCAAAGAGGCCCACCGCGATCAGCGTGTAAGAGAATGCCTTAACGGCGATGAGGGTCAGTTTTTCAGCCGCGCCGTGGACATAGTCTTCGACTGCCACATTGGCTTCGTTCATCAGGTGCAACACGATGACGACCAGCGAAATGCCGGTGATCAGCGCTGGCAGAGGTTGGCTATAGAAAGCGATGACCTCTTGGTAGTCGCTGTCGAGCCCCATGGCGAAGGTGATCACGAAAGCTGGAACCAAAAAGACCAAAAGGATCGAGCTGACCATCGCTTGCCAATGGTGATGCGTGCCTTCGCGACCAGCACCAAGACCCTGCGCGCGTTTTCTATCTGTCAAATACCGCATGATTTATCCCTCGCTTAGCAGATGACCAAAGCGACAAGCGCGGTCAGAATGGTGGCCAGAGCAAACATGCCGATTGCCAGTTTCTCGGACACAGAGACCTCAAGGCAGTAGCCGAAGTCCCAGAGCACGTGACGGAGGCGGCCCAGCATGTGGTAAAAGATTGACCATGTGGCGCCCAGCAGGATGACGTCTCCGATAAAGCTATCAAGCAGGCCGTCAACGGTGGCGAAAGCGCTCGCCGAAGTGGCCGCTGCCAAGAGCCACGCCACAACAATCAGAGCTGCGCCCAGAGCAACAATGCCGGTGATACGTACCATGATCGAAGACATGGACGTTAGCTGGGGCTTATAGATCGTGAGGTGGGGCGAAAGCGGGCGATTGCCGCGATTCACATCTGCCATGGGGGCTCCTTTCAGGTCCTTTGGAACTGTTCTAGCGAAATTTGCGCCGGAGTCACGTTTTCAGAGGTCGTTTTTTATCGGTTAGCGCTAGAGTTTGGTTAAAAACGAATAATTTTCCGCAATTGCGTCAGATTTGTGATCACGGTGTTTTTATATGCGATCACAAATTGGCTTTCACGTGAAATCCCGACACAAATACTCAAGCAGCGGATATGCGAAATCTCATATTTTGTTCCAGTACTTCTACGTATTTGACGCACTGGATTTTGTGATCACAAACTAAATTACCTAGCGAGACGCGAATTGTTTTGTCAGCTCACGGATCAACTTCTCAAGGATTCGGTCGGGGTATTCGTCAAAGCTGTTGGCGGACACCACAAAAGACTCCTGCCCGGTGATGACGTTTGCCCTGTAGTAGTCCAAGATGCCCTCGTTGCGCGTGTCGATCACCAAGCCATTCACGGTGATGCCCGAACGTGCCATGAGGGGTTTCACATCCTGTGGCAACACGCCCTCGTTTGACTCTCCATCTCCGGACACATCGATGACCAGCCGCTCGCAGTCGGGTGCGGCCTGCATCGTTTCCAACCCCAGCAAAAGCGCTTCGCCGATGGCCGTTGAGTAGTTCCGCCAAAGGCGTGGTGTCTCATCGACCATGCGCGCAAAACTCTCGACGTCCTCAAAATCACGGATCGCGAACCATGGCAGCGAGATTTGCTGCCGCGAGCTGCCGCTCCATTGCATGAGGGCGACATTGGCTTGCCCAACCACAAGAGCCTCAGACACAAGCCCGTCGCGCAAGGCCGCACTGAGGCCACCCATCTGGGCGCGATACTCACTTGGGTCGACGCTACCTGAAACGTCCACCGCCAAAAGCAACGCCACATCGCAGGCCTTCGCCTGTGACGTGAAACCAAGAAGGCAGGTGATGAAAGTCGCTAAAGCTCGCCGCATAGTGAGAGCCTAGCGGGCTTCCCAACTCTGCGGCGAAAACTTTTCGTGATCGATTAGATCGGCATCAAGGCCCAATAGTCGAGATCCAGAAGCACATCGGGCAGGTATTTGCCGTCTTCGCCCTTCAACTCAAACGGCGCGCCGCCTTTGGTCGCCACCAGACGCAGACGGATCGCGCCAACGCCGGGTGCCGAGGTTTCCGCCTTATCCAGAACTTCAGACCAAGCGCGGACGGTCATGCCAGAGAGGCAGGGATTCGCGTGCGCCCCGCCGTTAAGACCCACGATCATCTGCGCATTGGCCAGCCCGTTAAAGGACAGCGCCCGCGCCATGGAAATCACGTGACCGCCATAGATCAGGCGCGTGCCATCAGGCCGCGCGGTACTGTCGAAATGCACTTTGGCGGTGTTCTGCCATAGGCGCGTGGCCATCATGTGCTCGGCTTCTTCAATGGTGACGCCGTCGACATGGTCGATGGTCTCTCCGACCTCATAGTCGCCCCAGCGATGGGTCTCGCCCGCCAGCGTGAAATCGTAGCCTGAGAAATCGAGGCCCTCAGGGATGACCAGATCCTTGGGGTCGATGACTTTGGACAGCTCCGGGATCACAGTTTCTGGTGCGGGGGCGTCCAGATCCTTTTTGCGCACCATTACCCAGCGGACGTATTCCATCACCACTTCGTCACGCTGATTGAGGCCGCGCGTACGCACATAAACCACACCGGATTTGCCGTTGGAGTTCTGTTTGACCCCGATCACCTCGGACGTGGACCGCAGAGTGTCGCCTTCATAGACCGGTTTCAGCCAGCGACCCTCGGCATAGCCAAGGTTTGCGACCGCGTTCAGCGACACATCCGGCACGGTCTTGCCAAAGACCACATGAAACGCCGCCAGATCATCGATTGGCGAGGCCGGAAGGCCAGACGCCCGCGCAAATTCGTCCGAAGAATAGAGAGCATGCCGCGCAGGATACAAAGCGTGATACATGGCACGCTCGCCCCCCGACACAGTGCGGGGCACCGCATGATGGATGACATCCCCGACTTTGTAGTCTTCGAAAAAGCGTCCGGCGTTGGTCTTGGCCATTAGTGGTCTCCGAGTTTGGTCTCTGGCGTGTAGGTGCCCTCTACCTCTTTGACGACCGCCTGCCCGCAGCGCATGACACCGCGTGCGGCGTCAAAGGCGTAGGTGGGCTCGCCCTGCAGCTCCCAGCCTTTGTTCAAGGCGGTGGTCACTTTGTGGCAAAAGGCGGATGTGTCGTCTTCAGACAGGAAGCGATAGAGTTTCATATGGTTATGCTCCGAATGGGGTCAGGCCAAAGAGGGAATGCACCGCGCCGATCGCGCCTGTGAGGACGATGGCGATGGCAAAGAACATGACGTCTTTGGACAGCGCGCCTTTTTCGTTTGGTGTCCATTCAGGTTCAGACCGGTTGATGATGCGCATGGTTGCCAAGGCCCAGAGGCCGAGGCCTCCGAAGAGAATGAGCGAGGCGCTGTCGCCGTTGACCAAGAGATGCGAGACGGTCCAGATCAGGAAGCCGGTCAGCATCGGGTGACGCATGCGGTAAAACAGAGCGCCTCGTTTGGGGCCGGGCGTGACAAAGTAGATCGCGATGACCATCAGCAGGTTATTGACCGGACCTCCCCAGCTCGGGCGATCCCACAGGAATGTGCTGTCTGCACCGCGATAGCCAATGACCATCAAAACGATAGACAAAAGCAAAGTCAGCGCAACCAATCCAGCGCCTCGATTGCCCATGGACGCGCGAGCATCAGGCGCGATCCGTTTGAAGAAATGCGCCAAGCTCCAGAGCAGAACGCCAAGTATCAGCAATGTCATCGTTAACCCTCCCCTTTTTGGTACGGGTTAAGAGTTAGGCGCTTAGGGCCGCGATTGCATCTGCTTTCGACAGAATTTCACGTGCGGTGACGACGTGGAGGTTCTCGACGATCTTGCCATCGACGACCGCGACGCCGGTTCCTGCGGCTTCGGCTTCCTCAAATGCAGCGATTTGGCGGGTGGCAAGATCGATTTCGGCTTCGGTTGGGGCGAAAGCTGTATTGGCGACCTCGACCTGTGCCGGGTGGATCAGGGTTTTGCCGTCAAAGCCCATGTCACGGCCCTGTTCGCATTCTGCGGCGAGGCCCTCGGTGTCTTTGAACGCATTATAGACGCCATCCACAATGGTCACGCCATGCGCCTTGGCCGCGAGCAGGCACAGACCCAGCCCCGCTTGCATTGGCAGGCGATCCGGGCGGAAGCGGCTTTGCAATTCCTTGGCGAGGTCATTTGTGCCCATGACCATTCCCTCAAGCTTCGGATGCGCACCGATTTCCGCGGCATTCAGCATGCCCAGAGGGGTTTCCATCATGGCCCAGATCGGCAGATCTCCGGTGATGTCCGCCAGCGCTTGAACTTGGGCCGCGCTTTCGACTTTGGGCAAGAGCACGGCGTCGCAGTCGAGTTTCGCGACCGCCTCGGCATCCGCAACGCCCCATTCGGTCGAGAGGTCGTTGATGCGGACGATGCGCTGGCGATTGCCATAGCCGCCGTCGGCCAAGGCCGCGGCCAGCGTATCACGCGCGGGCACTTTCTGATCCGGCGCCACTGCGTCTTCGAGGTCAAAGATGATGGCGTCGATGGCCAAAGTCTTCACCTTCTCCATGGCTCGAGCGTTCGAGGCCGGTACGTAGAGAACGGAGCGATATGGGTGCGCGCGCTGGGTCATGACTTCCTCTCGCAATAAAGTTGCGTAAGTGTTTGACAATTTTTACAGAAAGAACGCAAGCGCTTTTTCTGCATCGCAGAAAAAGACGCCTCGTCATGTGCTGCGCGCGCGCTGTTAACCTGAAATTGCGAAACATATAATCCGATGAGGTCCTCTTGACTGCGGCACGGCCAAAGGAGGGTGATCATGCAGGCGGTACGATTTCTTGGAATTGCAGCCCTTATTTGGGGGCTTCCCACACAGGTGACGGCGCAAAACACGTCTCCTTGTGGGCCTCGCGCCTTGGTTGTCGAGCGGCTGGCGGAAAAATACGGCGAACATGCGCACGCGCTGGGGTTGGACACCAACAATGGGATGGTCGAGGTCTATGCCAATATGGAAAGTGGCAGCTGGACCACAACGGTGACCTCGGCGCAGGGTCTGACCTGTTTGATGGCACGCGGGCAGTCTTTTGAAGCCTTGCAACAGGATCTCGCCCAGTTGGGTAACGACGCCTAAGGGCGGCGCAGGATCATGCCGGCCTTTTCCGTGCTAACGAAGCCGAGCTTTTCGTAGAACCCGACGGCCTCATTGCCCAGCCCCGTGAGCAACATGACTTTATAGGCGTCGGCCAGCCACGCAGCCTCAAGCGCTGCAGTCATGGCGGCCTTGGCCAAGCCCTGCCCTCGCGCCTCCTGATCGGTGACCACGTTTTCGATAAGACCATAGGGTCTGCCGCCGTAGGTCACATTCGGCATCAGATGCAGCGTCACCATGGCTTTGACCTGATCACCGGAAAGCGCCCCAAAGATTGTTGTGCCGTCATGTGCGAGCACTTTTGCGAACTGCGCTATCGCCTTGGCGTCCGCGTTCAAGGGCACTTTGGTGTTCAACTGCGCATAAAGCGCTGCGGCCGCGGGCCAGTCATTTTCCGTCAATGGGCGGGTCTTCATGCCAGGGCGTCCCAGATCAATTTCGTGCCCGTGAAGGCCAAGAGCGTATAGGTCAGCCCAAAGAACACGCGCTCGGACACCATATGATGCGCGCGCACGCCGAGATAGACCCCGAAAAGCGCAAAGGGGGTCATATAGAGGTCCAACGTGAGCGTTTCCCAAGTAAAGAAGCCCAAGAACCCATAAGGCACGGCCTTGAGCGCGTTGATCACCCAAAACACCAAAACTGCAGTCGCGTGGTAGGTGGTTTTGTCAAGTTTCTGGCCCAGCAAATACATCGCAGCCGGAGGTCCTCCGGCGTGTGAAACGAAACTCGTGAAGCCCGAGGTAAACCCCGCCCCATAGCCCACCGTGGATGAAAACCTCTGCTGGCTGACAGCGCGTTTTGGCGCGAGGCTCCAGATGACAAAGCCTACGGAAATCGCACCGATCAAGAAGCGCAGCACGTCGTCGTTGGTGTAGCTGATAAAGACGGCCCCAGCGACCACGCCCGGAATGCCCCCAAGGATCAAGACCCAAGCGGCGCGGGGATCCCACCGGTTCCAAAACGGGCCCACACTGGCCACATCCATGACCATCAAAAGCGGCAGCATGATCCCCACCGCCATGGTGGGCGGCAAGATCAACGCAAGAATCGCCGAGCTGACAAAGGCCACGCCGCCGCCAAAGCCGCCTTTCGAGATCCCCGCAAAAATCACCGCGAGGCTCAAAATCACAAAAAACTGAAAGTCCAACTCACACCTCAAAGGGGCAGCAAAATCCCTTGCATACCAAGGTATACACCCCTGCTTCGCCCTGCTGGATCTCTATAGCACTGCCGCGCTGCAGCGCAAAACCCTTGCACAGAAGTCGCTTTACGCTTAGGCACACCCCCAATTTCAACCGCACTGGAGAATTTCCAATGGCTCGACCCAAGATTGCCCTCATCGGCGCAGGTCAGATCGGCGGCACACTTGCCCACCTCGCAGCACTTAAAGAACTTGGCGACGTTGTTCTGTTCGACATCGCAGAAGGCACCCCAGAGGGCAAAGCTCTCGACATCGCGGAATCCGGCCCATCTGAGGGTTTTGACGCGAAGCTGAAAGGCACCCAAGATTACGCGGACATCGCAGGCGCGGACGTCTGCATCGTGACCGCGGGTGTACCACGTAAGCCAGGCATGTCCCGCGACGACCTTCTGGGCATCAACCTGAAAGTCATGAAGTCCGTGGGCGAAGGCATCCGCGACAACGCACCTGAGGCGTTCGTGATCTGCATCACCAACCCGCTCGATGCGATGGTTTGGGCTCTGCGTGAATTCTCTGGCCTGCCACATGAAAAAGTCTGCGGCATGGCAGGCGTTCTGGACTCCGCGCGCTTCCGCCACTTCCTGGCCGAAGAGTTCGACGTGTCCATGAAAGACGTCACTGCCTTCGTACTGGGCGGCCACGGCGACACCATGGTGCCATCTGCGCGTTACTCCACCGTCGCAGGCATCCCTCTGCCGGATCTGGTGGAAATGGGCTGGACCACTCAAGAGAAACTGGACGCGATCATTCAGCGCACCCGTGACGGCGGCGCGGAAATCGTTGGCCTGCTGAAAACCGGCTCTGCGTTCTACGCACCAGCGACCTCTGCGATCGAAATGGCAGAAGCTTACCTCAAAGACCAAAAGCGCGTTCTGCCATGTGCGGCATACGTTGACGGTGCTCTGGGTCTGGACGGCATGTATGTCGGCGTTCCAACCGTAATCGGTGCCGGCGGCATCGAGCGAATCGTCAACATCAAGCTGAATGCCGAAGAACAAGAGATGTTCGACACCTCTGTGAACGCGGTGAAAGGCCTGGTTGAGGCCTGCAAAGGCATCGACAGCTCGCTGGCATAAGCCATTCCAAATTTTTGAAAGAGGCCCGCATTTCGCGGGCCTTTTTTGTTGGCGCATGAATGTTTGCGCAAACTTCGCTCGGGCGCGACGAGTCGGGTTCCGCATGCGACTCGATTTCAGAAAAGAACATTTCATTAATTTGTGATCACAGTATTTTTTCGTGTGATCACAAATGTCGGAATTTTCCGTAGAAATACGGCAAACGGACAAAAAGCGCTTAGTTTTATGGAATCTGTGCGTCTATAACATTCGCAATCGTATCTAACACGGGACAGCTTCATGAACATCCATGAGTATCAGGCGAAGGCTTTGCTTCGCTCTTACGGCGCCCCAGTTTCCGAAGGTCGTGCAGTTCTGAAGGCAGAAGATGCCAAGACTGCAGCCGGTGAACTGGACGGGCCTCTTTGGGTCGTTAAGGCTCAGATCCACGCAGGTGGACGCGGCAAAGGCTCTTTCAAAGAAGCCGATGCTGGCGAGAAAGGCGGCGTTCGTCTGACCAAATCTGTGGAAGAAGCCGCAGAAGAAGCCAAGAAGATGCTCGGCCGCACGCTGGTCACGCATCAGACAGGCCCAGCGGGCAAGCAAGTGAACCGCATCTATATCGAAGCCGGTTCCGGCATCGAGCGTGAACTTTACCTCGCGCTGCTCGTGGATCGTCAAACATCCCGCGTGTCTTTCGTTTGCTCGACTGAGGGCGGCATGGACATCGAAGAGGTTGCCGCGGCAACCCCGGAAAAGATCCTGTCTTTCTCTGTCGATCCAGCGACCGGCTACCAAGCCTACCACGGCCGCCGCATCGCATTCTCCCTCGGCCTGACCGGCGCGCAAGTGAAGCAATGCGTTAAGCTGATGGGTCAGCTCTATAAAGCCTTCATCGAGAAGGATATGGAGATGCTGGAAATCAACCCGCTGATCGTAGCGGACGATGGCAACCTCAAAGTTCTGGACGCGAAAGTCGGCTTTGACGGCAACGCGGTTTACCGCCACGCGGATGTGGCCGAACTGCGCGACACCACTGAAGAAGACCCGAAAGAGCTTGAGGCTTCCAAATACGACCTCAACTACATCGCTCTGGACGGCGAAATCGGCTGTATGGTGAACGGCGCGGGTCTGGCGATGGCCACCATGGACATCATCAAACTTTACGGTGCCGAGCCAGCCAACTTCCTCGACGTCGGTGGCGGCGCAACCAAAGAGAAAGTGACCGAGGCGTTCAAGATCATCACATCCGATCCAAACGTCAAAGGCATCCTGGTCAACATTTTCGGTGGCATCATGCGCTGTGACGTGATCGCAGAGGGCGTTGTGGCGGCTGTGAAAGAAGTCGGCCTAGAGGTTCCTCTGGTCGTGCGCCTGGAAGGCACCAACGTTGAGCAAGGCAAAGAGATCATCAACACCTCTGGCCTGAACGTGATCGCTGCGGACAACCTGTCTGACGGCGCCGAGAAAATCGTTAAAGCGGTTAAAGGATAAGACAATGGCCATTCTCGTAGATGAAAACACCAAGGTCATCTGTCAGGGTCTGACCGGCTCTCAAGGTACCTTCCACTCCGAGCAAGCGATTGCATACGGCACCCAAATGGTCGGCGGCGTGACCCCCGGCAAAGGCGGCCAAGAGCACCTCGGCCTGCCGATCTTTAACTCTGTGCACGAAGCGAAAGCGAAAACCGAAGCCAATGCTTCTGTGATCTACGTGCCTCCTCCCTTCGCGGCGGATTCCATTCTGGAAGCCATCGACGCAGAGATGGAACTGATCGTTTGTATCACCGAAGGCATCCCTGTGCTGGACATGATGGCCGTGAAACGCGCGCTGGAGAATTCTTCCTCCCGTCTGATCGGTCCTAACTGCCCGGGCATCATCACGCCTGACGCGTGTAAAATCGGCATCATGCCAGGTCACATCCACAAGCGTGGCTCTGTGGGCGTTGTGTCCCGTTCCGGCACATTGACCTATGAAGCAGTGAAACAAACCGCAGACGCAGGTCTCGGCCAATCCACCGCTGTGGGCATCGGCGGCGACCCGATCAAAGGCACCGAGCACATCGACGTGCTGGACATGTTCCTGGATGACGATGAGACCCAGTCCATCATCATGATCGGTGAAATCGGTGGTTCCGCAGAAGAAGAAGCGGCCGAGTTCCTTGCTGAGCAAAAGAAAAAAGGCCGCTGGAAGCCAACCGCTGGTTTCATCGCGGGCCGTACAGCCCCTCCAGGCCGCCGTATGGGCCACGCTGGTGCGATCGTTGCCGGCGGCAAAGGCGGCGCTGACGACAAGATCGAAGCGATGAAGTCTGCGGGCATCATCGTGGCGGACAGCCCAGCGGGTCTGGGTGAAGCCGTGCTGAAAGCGATCGAGATCGGTTAAACGCATTTGAGGCGGGCTGGAAACGGCCCGCCTTAAAGCCTCGCGACAAGCTGCAAGCGTGCAGTTTTTCCCGACGCTTTAACAACAAGAAGACCAAAGTGATCGAGAGCGAGACCATCCTTGGGATGTTTCATCCCGCCAGTATCGAATGCAACAGAGCCCGGTTCTGTGCAGTAAAAGGCTATTTTCTTTCTCATCAAACTGGTCTCAATTCATCCGGTCCCAAGCCAAATGAGGTGCACCAATGACCGACCAGTCCCCCAATGACATCTTCCATGCATCCAGCTTTATGCAGGGACATAACGCTGAGTATCTGGAACAGCTCTACGCGCGTTATGCCAATGACCCCAATGCGGTCGATGAGGTCTGGCAGGACTTCTTCCGCCAACTGGGGGATGCGGAGCTTGACGTCAAAGCCGAGGCCGCTGGCCCAAGCTGGGCGCGCAGTGACTGGCCTCCCGTGCCGGGCGGAGATCTGACGGCGGCGCTGACCGGGGAATGGCCTGCGCCTGCGGAAGCCAAGGGTGCTGGTGACAAGATCAAAGCGAAAGCGGCCGAAAAGGGCGTTGAGGTCTCGGATGAGGCGGTCAAACAGGCAGTGCTGGATTCGATCCGTGCGCTTATGCTGATCCGCGCTTATCGTATTCGCGGCCACCTTGCGGCAGACCTTGATCCATTGGGCATGCGCAGCCAAGAGCCGCATCCAGAACTGGATCCGGCCTCTTATGGCTTCTCTGCTGCCGACATGGATCGCCCGATCTTTATCGACAACGTTCTGGGCCTGCAAATCGCGACCATGCGTCAGATCGTGGACATCGTGAAGCGCACCTATTGCGGCACCTTCGCGCTGCAATACATGCATATTTCCAACCCCGAAGAAGCGAGCTGGCTGAAAGAACGCATCGAGGGCTTTGGCAAAGAAATCCAATTTACGCGCGAAGGCCGTAAAGCGATCCTCAACAAGATGGTCGAGGCCGAAGGGTTCGAGAAATTTCTGCATGTGAAATACATGGGCACCAAGCGTTTCGGCCTGGATGGCGGCGAAGCGCTGATCCCAGCGATGGAACAGATCATCAAACGCGGCGGCGCGTTGGGCGTGCAGGACATCGTGATCGGCATGCCGCACCGTGGGCGCCTGAATATCCTCGCCAACGTGATGCAAAAACCCTACCGCGCGATCTTTAACGAATTCCAGGGTGGCTCGTTCAAACCTGAGGACGTGGATGGCTCGGGCGACGTGAAATATCACCTCGGCGCGTCCTCTGACCGCGAGTTTGATGGCAACAACGTGCACCTGTCGCTGACAGCCAACCCGTCCCACCTTGAGGCCGTCAACCCGGTCGTTCTAGGCAAGGTCCGCGCGAAGCAGGACCAGATCAAGGACGAAGACCGCTCCAAGGTCATGCCAATCCTCTTGCACGGCGATGCGGCCTTTGCGGGCCAAGGCGTGGTTGCGGAATGTTTCGCCCTGTCCGGTTTGCGCGGCCACAAAGCGGGCGGCACGGTGCATATCGTTGTGAATAACCAGATCGGCTTCACAACTGCGCCACACTTCAGCCGCTCGAGCCCCTATCCGACAGACAACGCTCTGGTGGTTGAAGCGCCGATCTTCCACGTGAATGGTGACGATCCCGAGGCTGTGGTGCACGCAGCGAAAGTTGCGACCGAGTTCCGCCAGAAGTTCCACAAAGACGTGGTCATCGACATCTTCTGCTATCGCCGTTTTGGTCACAACGAGGGCGACGAGCCCATGTTCACCAACCCGATGATGTACAAAAAGATCAAGGGCCACAAAACGACTCTGACCCTCTACACAGATCGCCTCGTCAAAGACGGTCTGATCCCAGAGGGCGAGATCGAGGATATGAAAGCCGCCTTCCAGGCCAAGATGAACGAAGAGTTCGAGGCCGGCAAAGAGTTCAAGCCGAACAAGGCGGACTGGCTGGATGGCAAGTGGTCTCATCTGGACAAACAGGACGAAGACTATCAGCGCGGCGCGACGGCGATTAGGCCTGAAACCTTTGAAGAAGTCGGCCGTGGTCTGACCACCCTGCCTGAGGGCTATCCGGTGCATAAAACCATCGGCCGTTTCCTTGAGACCCGCAAAAAGATGTTTGAGAGTGGCGAAGGCATCGACTGGGCCACCGGCGAGGCGCTGGCGTTCGGTTCTTTGCTGACAGAAGGCTATCCGGTGCGTCTGGCGGGTCAGGACTCCACACGCGGGACCTTCTCGCAGCGTCACTCAGGTATTGTGAACCAAGACTCTGAGGGCCGCTATTACCCGCTGAACAACATCCGCGCGGGTCAGGCCCAGTATGAGGTCATCGACTCGGCCCTGTCTGAATATGCGGTTCTGGGCTTTGAATATGGCTACTCGCTGGCAGAGCCCAACGCGCTGACCCTCTGGGAAGCGCAGTTTGGTGACTTTGCCAACGGCGCGCAGATCATGTTTGACCAGTTCATCAGCTCTGGTGAATCCAAATGGTTGCGGATGTCTGGTTTGACAGTCCTGCTGCCACACGGTTTTGAAGGCCAAGGCCCAGAGCACTCTTCCGCGCGTCTGGAACGTTTCCTGCAGATGTGTGGCGGTGACAACTGGATCGTGGCGAATTGTACGACGCCTGCGAACTACTTCCACATCCTGCGCCGTCAGCTGCACCGGACCTTCCGTAAGCCGCTGATCCTGATGACGCCAAAGTCCCTGCTGCGCCACAAGCTGGCGATCAGCAAGACCGAAGAGTTCACGACAGGCTCCAGCTTCCACCGTGTTCTCTGGGATGATGCGCAACACGGCAATTCCGACACGCAACTGGTGGCGGATGACAAGATCAAACGGGTCGTCATGTGTTCTGGCAAGGTCTACTACGACCTGCTCGAAGAACGCGACGCGCGCGGCATTGACGATGTCTACCTGATGCGGATCGAACAATTCTACCCGTTCCCAGCCATCTCTCTGGTCAAGGAACTAGAGCGTTTTAAGGGCGCCGAGATGGTCTGGTGTCAGGAAGAGCCCAAGAACCAGGGTGCTTGGTCCTTTATTGAGCCAAACATCGAATGGTGCCTCAGCCGCATCAAAGCAAAACACACTCGTCCGATTTATGCGGGCCGCGCGGCATCTGCCAGCCCGGCGACCGGACTTGCAAGCCAACACAAAGCACAACAAGCGGCGCTCGTGGATGCAGCGCTGACCATTGAAGGGTGAATGAAATGACGACCGAAGTACGTGTCCCTACACTTGGTGAAAGCGTGACCGAAGCCACCGTCGCGACCTGGTTCAAAAAGCCGGGCGATGCGGTCGCCGTGGATGAAATGCTCTGCGAACTGGAAACCGATAAGGTGACGGTCGAAGTGCCAGCCCCAGCAGCGGGCGTCATGGGCGAGATCGTTGCGGCAGAAGGCGACACCGTGGGTGTTGACGCTTTGCTGGCGACCATCGTGGCCGGCGAAGGCGCCGCCCCGGCTCCTGCACCTGCGGCAAGCGCTGCTCCCGCGGCGGCAGCGGATGCAGGCGCGGGTAGCACCGATGTCATGGTGCCCACGCTGGGTGAATCTGTGACCGAGGCGACTGTCTCGACATGGTTCAAGGCGGTCGGCGATACCGTCGCCCAAGACGAGATGCTCTGTGAGCTGGAGACCGATAAGGTGTCTGTCGAGGTTCCTGCGCCTGCCGCAGGTGTTCTGGCCGAGATCGTTGCACCAGAAGGCACAACTGTAGACGCAACCGCGAAACTCGCCGTGATCTCCGAATCTGGCGGTGCAGCAGCCCCAGCGCCCGCGGCAGCAGCAGCAGCCCCTGCCCCAGCGGCCTCCAAAGACGTTGAGAACGCACCTTCCGCCAACAAGCTGATGGCCGAAAAGGGTATTGATCCGGCGGGTGTCGCAGGCTCTGGCCGCGATGGTCGCATCATGAAGGAAGACGTCTTGAAAGCCGCCATCGCTCCGGCTGCAGCCCCTGCTGCTCCGGCGGCAGCACCTCGCGCGCCAGTGGCCGCAGAGGATGCGTCTCGCGAAGAGCGCGTGAAGATGACCCGCCTGCGTCAGACCATCGCGAAACGGCTGAAGGATTCTCAGAACACCGCCGCGATGCTGACCACCTACAACGAGGTCGACATGACCGAGGTTATGGCGCTGCGCAATGAGTACAAGGATCTGTTCCTCAAGAAACACGGCGTGAAACTGGGCTTTATGTCCTTCTTTACCAAGGCCTGTGTGCACGCGCTGAAAGAAGTGCCTGAGGTCAATGCCGAGATCGACGGCACCGACATCGTCTACAAGAACTACGTCCACATGGGCATCGCGGCAGGCACGCCAACTGGCCTTGTGGTGCCTGTGATCCGCGACGCGGATGCGATGAGCTTTGCGGCGATTGAAAAAGCAATTGCCGAAAAAGGCGCACGCGCGCGCGACGGCAAACTCTCCATGGCGGAAATGCAGGGCGGCTCTTTCACCATCTCTAACGGTGGTGTCTATGGCTCTCTGATGTCCAGCCCGATCCTCAACCCGCCACAATCGGGCATCCTTGGCATGCACAAGATCCAGGACCGCCCGATGGCGATCAACGGCAAGGTCGAGATCCGCCCGATGATGTATCTGGCGCTGTCCTATGACCACCGGATCGTCGATGGCAAAGGCGCGGTGACCTTCCTTGTGCGCGTCAAAGAAGCGCTTGAGGATCCACGTCGCCTGTTGATGGATCTGTAATCGATGCAACGATTTCTCGGCGCGATGATCTTGACCTTGGGTGCCGTTGGTACGGCTAGTGCTGAACCAGAAAAAGCACCCAACACAGACCACTTGTGTGAAGGTTTTGAGAATCGCGCCGAGGGCGTCTGGCTTGACGGACAAGAGCCAGCGGTACTCTTTCGACTTGCATGGAACGTAAGCGGAAATGGCTGTTACGCTTGGCTAAACACCTATGCCAATTGGGGCATTCATAGCCCTGGGGCGATACAAACCGCTCCCTTCGCGCTTGTCGGCGAAATCTGGAAGACCGCAAACAACTCGTTCACCATCGACACTGAAATCAAGAAAGCGACGTACAGTTGGCAAGGCGCTAATGCCGTTGGACCAGTCACAGAGCTGCATTTCGCGAAAAAGAAATAATGGAGACCAAAAATGTCCCAATATGACGTCATCATCATCGGAGCCGGCCCCGGCGGCTATGTCAGTGCAGTGCGCTGCGCCCAGCTGGGTCTGAAAACCGCCATCGTCGAAGGCCGCGAGACCCTTGGCGGCACCTGCCTCAACGTCGGCTGTATCCCGTCCAAAGCGCTCTTGCATGCAACGCACATGCTGCACGAAGCAGAGCACAGCTTTGCGAATATGGGCCTGAAGGGCAAAAGCCCCTCGGTCGACTGGAAACAAATGCTGACCTACAAAGAAGAGGTCATCGGCCAAAACACCGGCGGCGTCGAGTTCCTGATGAAGAAGAACAAGATCGACTGGCTCAAGGGCTGGGCGAGCATCCCGGCAGCGGGCAAAGTCACCGTGGGCGACACCACCTACGAGACCAAGAACATCGTGATCGCGTCGGGCTCTGTGCCGTCCTCCCTGCCGGGTGTTGAGGTCGACAACGACAAAGGCCTCGTGGTCGACAGCACAGGCGCGCTGGAGCTGGGTAAGATCCCTAAAAAGATGGTCGTGATTGGCGCGGGTGTGATTGGTCTGGAACTGGGCTCGGTTTACGCACGTCTGGGCTCTGAGGTCACTGTGGTCGAATATATGGACGCCGTCTGCCCGGGCATGGACAAAGACGTGCAGCGCACCTTCAAGCGGATCCTTGAAAAGCAGGGTCTGAACTTTGTGATGGGCGCGGCGGTCTCTGGTGTTGAAACCACCAAGACCAAAGCCAAAGTGAGCTACGCGCTGAAGAAAAAGCCAGATGCGACCGAAACCATCGACGCCGATGTGGTGCTCGTGGCGACAGGCCGTAAACCTTATGCCGAAGGTCTCGGTCTTGACGCTCTGGGCGTCAAACTGACCGAGCGCGGCCAGATCGCAACCGACGCCCATTGGGCGACCAACGTGCCGGGCATCTATGCCATCGGCGACGTGATCGAAGGCCCGATGCTCGCGCATAAAGCCGAAGACGAAGGCATGGCGGTCGCGGATGTGATCGCAGGCAACCATGGCCACGTGAACTATGGCGTCATTCCAGGCGTGGTTTACACGACCCCAGAGGTGGCGACTGTGGGCCAGACCGAGGATGCTCTGAAAGCCGCAGGTCACAAGATCAAGGTCGGCAAGTTCTCTTTCATGGGCAATGGCCGCGCGAAAGCCGTGGGTCAGGCGGATGGATTTGTGAAACTGATCGCAGACAAGGAAACCGACCGGGTTCTTGGCGCAGCCATCATTGGCCCAGCAGCCGGCGACATGATCCACGAGATCTGCGTGGCGATGGAATTCGGAGCCTCGGCCCAAGACGTCGCCCTGACCTGCCACGCGCACCCGACCTATTCGGAAGCGGTTCGTGAGGCGGCGCTGGCCTGCGGCGACGGCCCAATCCACGCCTAGTCAGAACCAACCAAACCATTGTACAGAAAAGGCGGTCGCTTCTCGGCCGCCTTTTTTACGTGTAGCGACAAATGAATAAGAAACTCTTCTGCCTTTACAGCATTTTATGCATCGGATTTTTTCTCGGAGCGTGGGCCTCAAAAACATATTTGGCGTCGGATCAATATCGCGCGCTACGAATGGCCAACTTATTTGAGCGAATGTGCCTGCAAGAATTCGACTGGCAAGCGGAGAAACAAAGACCGCCATTCTTTAGCTTGCAGTCACTTAAATCTAACAACGACATTTTTTTGGACGGATCAGAAGAATGGACTGATAAGCGCTCAAAAACACTTATTCACAGATCGTTGACGGGCAGATGCTCCGTTTCGGTTACAGAGCCCTTCGAGGCCAATTCGACCCAAGTTTCAATGCTCATGGAACACCTTGAGACCGTTAAAGACCGCTTTTACCCGAATTTGGTTCGGGATCCAGGTATGGACGGAACCGCGCCATATGCGATTGGTTGGTTCAATGGAGCGCGTAACACATCACAGAGATGGGGTATCTTTCTGTTTGGGTCTAGTGTTGGCGACGACAAATTTGCTGTTGTTTTGGGGTATCGTGCTCCACCGGAAAAGCGCAACTAGAATGACCGCTATTTTCGACGCGAGCATTGCAGTTAGGCCTGCGGTGACGGTCCAATCCACGCGTAAGAATTTTCCGACACGGAAAATTAAAAGCGGCCCTTGGCGGGGCCGCTTTTTTCGTGACAGCGCAGGGGCCTTGAGGGGGATCGGGGGTACTGGCCGCTGCGCCGTCACGGGGGTGACGTTGGGCACGTCACATGGGGTGAGTGTGGCTAGTCTCTTGCTTACAAACTCCACCTATGTGCGCACCTTGCGCTCTGCCAGAGGCGTTCACGGCGATGTGTAGATGATGTGTTAACGGCGTGTCTTGCCGGTGGCTTTGGCCGCTTGGATGCCTGGAACCGGATCATAACCCGCGTCCCGCATGAGGGCGATGGACTCAGCCTCCACCCGCGTTTCAAGGTCCTGCATGAAGGCCTCTGTTGAACGGCCAGGTTCAATCGGGTCGAGGAACTCCATCACGGCCAAGCCGGGCTTGCGATAGACCCCGCGACGTGGCCAGAACACGCCCACATTGGCGGACACGGGCACAACGGTCTGGCCGGTCTCGCGATAGAGCACGTTGATGCCGATTTTATAGGGCAGATATCCGTCCCACGCGACGCGCATGCCTTGCGGATAGATGATCAACTGGCCCGCGGGTGCATCGCCATCCTTGACCGCTTTCATCATGCTCTTAATCGCCTCAGAGCGCTTTCCCCGGTTCACAGGCACACAGCCAATCCGCATGCCGTACCAGCCCAGAATAGGTGCATAGCGCAGGATCGCTTTCATGATGAACTTGGGCTTTGGCAGCACGCTGACCAGCATGATGATGTCAAAAAAGCTCTGGTGCTTGGCCGCGACCAGTACCTCGTCCTGAGGGACTTCGCCACGAATTTCAGATTTCAGCCCGATCATCCAGGCCGCAGACCAGCGCACATAGCGGCAATAGGTGCGCACGCCGGCATAAGCCCATTTGCGATCCAACACCGCCAGCGGCGTGAAATAGAGCGACATGAGGAACATCATCACATACATCTGGATGCTGAACAGCAGCGAGCGGATCCATTGCAGGGCGTATCCCATCAGCTCAACTCCGATAGTGATTTACGGGCGGCGACACCGGTTGCCACAAAGGCTACGGCTGCCGNGGCAAAGGGCACCAAAACCAGCCACAGTGCGCCATAGCCCTGAAACCCGAGNCCGGTCAGGAAGCCTCCCGCGCCCTGAGCCGACGGCAAGAGCAACACTGCGCCATAGCCCGCCACTGTGCCGGCGGCCGCGCCCATCAGGGCGCGCAGGGTGAAGCGGCGCACAAAGGCGCGGGCGATATATTCGTCCTGTGCGCCGACAAGGCGCATGACCGCGATCACCTGGGAATTGGCCGCGAGGGCCGCGTTTGCGGCGAGCGTGATCATTGTGCCGGTGACGGCAGCAATAACGCCAATCGCGAGCCAGCCGAGCATCCGCAGCCGCATTGCGGCTTGCTGCAACGGCTTCCGCCAGCGGCTGTGATCGTCGAGGATGGCGCCTGGTACCTCGGCTTGTAGACGCAAGCGCAGGCCAGCGGCGTCATAGCCTTCTTCGGTCTCGGAAATCTCGATCAGTTGTGGGATCGGCAGGTCCTCGATTGGCAAGTCCGGCCCAAACCAAGGCGACAAGAGCGCGCGTTGTTCATCCGCCGTCAGAGCCCACGCGCCAGCGATGCCCGGCGTGGTTTCGAGCACATTCAGGGCCGCAGCTGTCTGTTGTTCGAGCTGAGCCAAGGGTGCCGAGATCCGCAGGGTAGAGCCATTCGCCAGTTCTTCGCCCCACTGCTGTGCCAAACGACCTGTCGCCATCGACAAGGCCAAGGCAAAGACAACCAGAAAGGCCATCGCAGCCGCAGAAAACAAGGTCAGCCGCGCCGTGAACCCCGTCGGCGGCACCATGCGATCCGCCTGCGCATCTCGGGAAAACAACGACAGGAAATTGCCAAAGAGCCGCTTCATAGATCCGCCCCCGCAGCCTGAACTCTCCGGTTTGCAATTCGCAGAACCCGCGTCTGCACCTTGGTTTTCGCCGCGCGGATCAGGTTCATGTCATGAGTCGCGATCATCACCGTCTTGCCCATTTTATTGAGCTCGATCAGCAATTGCAGAACCCGCTGGGACATCTCCCAATCCACGTTCCCCGTCGGCTCATCCGCCAAAACGATATCGGGCGACATAATCACGGCGCGCGCGACAGCCGCACGCTGACGTTCACCACCAGACAATTCCGGCGGCAAAGCCTTGGCGCGATCTCGCAGGCCGACCCAGCTCAGCAGCTCTTTCAGGTTAGACACCTGCTCCAGGCTGTCCCGTCCAGAAACTGTCAGAGGCAGCGCCACATTATTGGCAACCGGCAGGTGATCCAGAAACTGGCAATCCTGATGCACGACGCCAATGCGACGGCGCATCACTGCAGCTTCATCGCGGCTCATCCCACGCACGTCATGGCCAAAAAGCCGCGCATGGCCCGCCGTCGGCGTCAGAGCGCCATAGCAGAGCTTCAGGAAAGTGGTCTTGCCCGATCCAGACGGCCCCGTAAGGAAATGAAAGCTGCCGGGCTGCAGCGCGAGGCTGACCTCGGACAGCAATTCTCCACCGCCATAACTATAGGCAACATTGTCGAGCTCGATCACGGGTTGGGCCTCATCCGGTCATTTGCACTCTTGTGCCGCAGGCACGTCCTAGTTGCAATCATTCAGACGCAAGCTTTGCCCTTTCATGAACGCCCTAAACACCATATGTTGGCCCCAGAGCATGCTTTCTTGAGGTTTGAGGGGCGAATGAGGCTGAACTGCCCGAATTGCGGTGCGCAATACGAAGTACCGATCGATGTGATTCCGGCCGAGGGCCGCGACGTCCAGTGTTCCACCTGTGGCAACACGTGGTTTCAGCCGCATCCTGACCATGCGGCGGAGCCGGATTTGGATCTGGATATTCCGGCTGCCGAAAATCAGTGGGTGCCCGAGCCAGAGGTCTCTGAAACTGCGGAGCCGTCCGGGGAATCGCTTCAAGAAACCCTTAAAGAAGCCGTGCGGGCGCAAATGCCCGAAGAGGTCGAAGAGGTTATTGCCGAAGAGGTGGAATCTCGGCTCGACGAAAGCCCACTTGGTGATTTTGAAGCAGAGCTGGATGCCCAACTCGCAAGCTCGGATGATGTGACCTGGGACGCGCCCGAGGAAGAGCCCGCGCCAGCAGAGATCGCTCCAGCGGTTGAACCAGAGCCGGCACCCGCCGAAGAGACTTTCGCGGATCCAGAACCTGAAATGGCCGAGCCAACCGAGGCTGTGGCAGATGAGTCAGACGCCCTCTTTGCGGCCCCAGCAGCCGACGAGGCCCCACGGGGTCGCGCGCGTCGTCGCCGCGAAGTAGACCCTGCGGTGGCCGATATTCTGCGTGAAGAGGCCAATCATGAGGCCGAGGCGCGCCGCGCCGAGGAAGGCGCGATTGAAACGCAACAGGAATTTGGTCTGGACACGCCCGAGGAAGACGAGACCACACGACGCGCCGGTCAGGCCCGTGCCCGCATGGCCCGCATGCGCGGCCTTCCTGAGGATACCCCCGCGCCAGCCGTGGCAGCGTCCGATGCGGGTGGATCTCGGCGCAATCTTTTACCTGATATCGAAGAGATCAACTCAACCCTTCGCGCGACCGAAGACCGGACGCCAGAAGAATTGCCTGACGGGCGCCCGACGCCCTCGCAGCGACGTCGAGGAGGCAGTCGCTTGGGGTTTGGTTTTGCTTTGCTTCTGATCGCGGGGTTGATGTTTGTCTATGCGCGTCCCGGCACGGTGACAGAACAATTCCCACAGGCCGCTCCTGTCGTGTCAGGCTATGTGAATACGGTTGATGATGGGCGCATTTGGCTGGATGTTCAGATGACCAAACTGATGCTGTGGCTGGATGGTATGGCGTCCGAAGACACCACAACGGACGCCTGATCAGAACCGATCCAGCAGCCGACGTAGATAATTGCGCTCCTGTTCAGGGCGCGCGGTCTCGCCAGAGCGTTTGCGAATTTCGTCTAATAGATCGCGCGCGCGGCGATAGACATCTTCGCCTTGCAAGAGCTGCTCATCCGACCCGACACGCCCGGTGCTGCCCGGATTGCGCCCCAGCGGATCCTGACTTGGCGTGATGCCGCTTTGCTGATTGCCTTCGCCACCTTGCTGTTCGTTCTGCGCAAGCGCCTCGCCCAGGTTCCGCATGCCTTCGCGCAGCGCATTCATAGCGTCGGCCTGACGATCGATGGCTTCTGCCAACTCGTTTTGCCGCAAAGCATCCTCGGCCTGATCCATGGCCTCACCGGCACGTCCCAAAGCCTCGCGTGCGGCGTCACCCTCGGGCGTGCCCTGCCCCGGCAAATTCTGTGCCTGGCGGTTAAGCTCTTGGCGTAAGGCCTGCTGACGATCCGCCAGCGCGCCTTCTAGCCCCTCACCGGCCTCTCCGCCGCCTTCGCCCTCGGCATTGCCTTGGCCGCCGGTTCCATCATGAGATTGCCCGCGGCCTGCACCGCCGGAACGGCCTTCGTTCCCTTGAGACTCCCCGGCCTGCGCGTTGGGATTGAATTGTTCCTGCAAGTCACGGAAGGCCTGATCTGACAGGCCCTGCTGTTCGCGTAAGGTCTCTCCCAGTTCGTTCATGGCTTGTTGACCCGGAGACTCACCGCCTTCGCCGCCCTGGGCAACCTGCATGTTCTCCATCATCTCTTGGAACTCTTGCAGGGCTTGCTGTGCTTCGGCCATGCGGCCCTGCTCCATCATCTCTTGGATACGATCCATCATGCGCTGAAGGTCGTTTTGCGAAAGTTCGATGTTGTTTTGATTGTTCTGCGAGAACTCTTGGTTCTGATCGCCGTTCTGACGCTGTTGCTGGGCCAGCTGGCGCATGTAGTCCCGCGTCGCTTCGCGTAATTCCTGCATCAACTGCGCGATTTCCTGATCGCTGGCACCGTTTTTCATCGCCTCAGACAGCCGTTCCTGCGCGCGCTGCATGCGGGCAAGCGCGTCATCCAGATCGCCATCCTCAATCGCGATTGCAAGATCCCAAAGTTCCTGTGCAATCTCGTCGCGCTGCTCAGACGAAAGCCCCTGACGTGTCTTGAACTCCAACCGCCTCAGGATCGTGCGCAGACGCAGGTAATCCGCGTTCTTGCGAAACAGCGAGTCGTCTGGCCGGTGACTGATTGCGCGTAGCAGTTGAGACACGCGACGCGCATTGTCCCGCGACCACAAAAGGTCGCGCCGTTGTTCAATCAGCGCATGCGCGAGCGGATCAAAGAACCTGCGTGCCGGAAGATTAAGCTCGACGTTTTGCGGCGCGCTTAGCTGACCCGCAGCGTCCTCGACTTGCAGCGTGATGGTGACCGGCAAATGCGCCCAGACATCAGCGCTGAAGTCCTCGATCAGAGTCTCTTCGAACAGATTGCGCGGACCGCTGACCGGCAAAGGCAAGGTCAATTCGATGGCATCGCGCGGTTCAGGGTCAATGGCCAGCCCATGGCGCCGGTCCAACCGCTCCATATCCAAAGCAATCCGCGCTATGCCACCCAGCAGATCATAATCGTCTCGCGCCTCAAACGGCAGGCTCATCTCGCCACGCCCAGACACGCTGGCTTCTCCGGTCACAGAAATTTCCGGGATCGTGTCAGGCACAAGGTCCACCTGCCACGCACGCCCATTGGGGCCTGCGATTTCCAGAGTACCGTTCTGGCGCAACTGGAATTCCTGCGCCGCCTCAGTCGTACTGGGCAATTCGCCAACGCGCGCCGAGACCGTCTCTTGCACGGTCAGCGCGCCAATTTCGCCATAGAGCCGCAAAATCACGCGGCTGTTGATCGGCACCGTCAGCGCGCCTGCAGCCTGATCGTTCAGATAAAGCGTCGGGAGGCCCGTGTAGCTTGGCGGCTCAACCCACCCTTCCCAACTTGCGCCCACGATGCTGGGTGCAATTGGCCCAGGTGCCATGTCAGACAGACTGCTGAGGCGACCGAAACTGCCAAACAACAGCGCAATCGACAGAAAGATGGCGGCCACAAAACGCAGACCATAGGGATCAAGCGACGCCACCCGCAGGTCAGGCTTGGGAGGCTGCGCTTGCAGCGCTTTGTCCGTCATGCGCGCCTGATGCGCCTCCCAAAGCGCCTGCGTCGCCGGATCCTCGTGCCCCATCACGGGTGCATCCATCAAGGCCTGCACGGGCCGTCCCGGCAGCGTTTCATCAAGCCGCGCCAAAGCCTCGGCCCCGCTCGGCCACTGCATGCGCCGAATTCCGCGCACCAAGAGCCACAGCGCAAAGAGCACGGACCCCACGGCCAGCGCCCAAAGCGACTCAAGTTGCAAAATGTCCTGAAGCCCCATCAAAAGGCTGGCGAGCACGACAAACCCCAAAGTCCAAAGCGGCCAGAACGCACGCACAAGCCGTTCAGACGCAAGGCCCAAACGCGTTAGCGCGAGGACCCAACGCAGTCTGGCAGGCTGGTTCGCCATTGGCCCGGTTGGTGCGGTCATGCTCTCAATCCGGTGGCTCGTGCGAAGATCGCGGGCGGGATTGCCCTAGAGCCACTCAGGAATGGTATCTCGATTTATCATTTCGTCAAAGGTCGGACGTCGGCGGATAACCGCAAATTGATCGCCATGGACCAGAACCTCGGGAATGAGAGGCCGCGTGTTGTATTCGCTAGACATCACAGCGCCGTATGCGCCCGCCGAGCGGAAGGCGATCAAATCGCCCGCTTCGACCTTGGCCATGGTGCGAGATTTCGCAAATGTATCGCCGGTTTCGCAGACGGGACCGACGATGTCATAGGCCGCTGGCTCTTCGCCAGGAGTTGGCTCGACGACCGGAATGATGTCGTGATGGGCTTCATACATGGCCGGGCGGATCAGGTCGTTCATCGCGCCATCTACGATCATGAATTCGCGGTCTTCGCCTTCTTTGACGTAGATGACTTTGCTGACCATGATGCCCGCATTGCCTGCAATCAAACGCCCCGGTTCGATCTCGATTTCGCAGCCCAAATGCCCCAGCTCTTCCTTGACCATCGCGCCGTATTCGACTGGCAGAGGCGGTGCCTCATTGGAGCGCTCATAAGGAATGCCCAAACCGCCGCCCAGATCCAGACGCTGGATGTCATGGCCATCCGCGCGCAAAGTCTCGGTTAGTTCAGCGACCTTGCGATAGGCCAAACGAAACGGCTCAAGCTGCGTCAGCTGGCTGCCAATATGCACGTCGATGCCGATGACTTTCAGGCCCGGCAGAGATGCGGCATGGGCATAGACTTCTCGCGCACGGCTGATTGGGATGCCGAATTTATTCTCGGACTTGCCGGTCGCAATCTTGGCATGGGTTTTCGCGTCCACATCAGGGTTCACTCGTACCGTGATCGGCGCGACCACGCCCAGTTCCAGCGCGACCTCATTAATCACCGCCATCTCAGGTTCTGATTCCACGTTGAACTGACGCAGACCACCAGTCAGCGCTGCATGGATCTCATCCCGTGTCTTACCGACGCCGGAAAACACGATCCGCTCACCCGGCACACCCGCAGCCTTGGCGCGCGCATATTCGCCGCCAGACACCACATCCATGCCAGCGCCCAGCGCAGCCAGGGTTTTCAAAATCGCCTGATTGCTGGCCGCTTTCATGGCATAGCAAACAAGATGCTCAGTGCCTTCCAAGGCCTCATCAAACAGCCGGAAGTGACGCTCGAATGTCGCGGTGGAATAGCAATAAAACGGCGTGCCCACCGCAGCCGCGATTTCAGAAACCGGCACGTCTTCGGCAAAAAGTTTGCCGTCACGATAGAGAAAATGATCCATGCCAGTGCCCTCGCATCAAAACAGTTTCGCCTCTCATAGGCAGAAGCGTGAGCGCTTGCAATCACAGGGCTTTCATCTTGCCCAAAATACTCAGAATCTAAGGCCCGCCTGCCGCGGCCCGCGCAGAAACAGGAAGAGCGGCAAGCCACAGCTGACCCCAATCATAAAGGTCGCTGGAATCGCCAAGAGGCCAAGCCAGCGGCGCTCGTAAATACATTCGGCCAAAACCCAAACCGTCAGCGCAATTGCCGCAATCGTCAGATCCCAGACCAGCCCAGAGGTCGCATCATTCACATACCACGCATCAATCATCAGGCTCAGGTCGTAGCCATGTTCCTCAAACCAACTCAGGAAATAAGCCATCGGATGGATCGCGCCCCAAATGGCGAGACCCAAAAAGATGACACCCATAAATGTGAAACGATCCCGCATTGAGGTCCTCCCTTTTGCTCAAGACATGAGACAAAAGGCAAAACCGTCAAGCAAGGGGAAGTTTTGGCGATTTAAAGCCCTACAGAGACAGTCACCGGGCCCTTGCCGACGCTTGCCTTGCCGCCAAGGCTGACACCATTGGATCCGATCCCGATCCCAACATTCGCGCTCGGACGCAAAGGCGCCCCGTCAACGCCGCAGGCAGCGAGGAATGCCAATGTGGTCAGGGCCGCGATCACTCTCATGCCAATATGTCCTTCCAGCGGGCGATCTGGCTGCGGACTTGGCTTGGCGCGGTGCCTCCGTAAGAGGTGCGCGAAGCCACGGAATTCTCGACAGTCAGAACGCTAAAGACGTCGTCAGTTATGTCACCATGTACCGA
>JABSOU010000235.1 GCA_013215215.1 Cognatishimia sp.
CTCGTGCAGAGTTCCGTCTGTCTCTGAGGGCTGACAACGCAGACCAGCGACTAACCGGGCTTGGTATTCAGTTGGGATTGGTCGGTGAACGCCGAAGCGCAGCATTTGACGCTAAGATGGAATCCCTGGAAGCTGGAAAATCGCTTTTGTCGGAAAAGACATTCACGCCCAAAGAAGCCCAGGCCGCTGGAATTGAAGTGAACAATGACGGCAACCGCCGCAGTGGGTTTCAGTTATTGGCGTTTCCCAAAGTAGAGATGAAAGATCTGGAGCCACTCATTTCAGGAATTGCGGATTTGGATGTCGAAATCCAGGATCAGCTCGCCAAGGATGCTCTATATTCCAATTACATTGAGCGCCAGAACAAAGAGGTTGCGGCCCTGCGTAAGGATGAAGCTCAGCTCATTCCGAGTGATTTCATTTATGAGGATCTCGAAGGGTTGTCTAACGAGCTAAAGCTGAAGCTTACGCGCGCCCGTCCGAGCAACCTAGCTCAGGCGGCTAGGGTGGATGGTATGACACCTGCTGCGTTGACTTTGCTGTTGGCGAAACTTCGTCAGGCCTCGCGAAAACAGGAGCGCTCGGCGTGACATCTCCTTACACTGCCGAGGATCTGAGTGTTTCACGTGAAACATTCGAAAGATTGGAAGTTCTTTCCGAGTTGCTGGTGAAATGGAATCGCCGCATAAACTTGGTTTCCAACCAAACAATCCCACATCTTTGGGAGCGGCACATCGCGGATTCAGCCCAAATATTAAGCCAAGTAGCCCTAACCGAAAACACGCATTGGGTCGACATCGGAAGTGGTGGCGGTTTTCCCGGATTGGTGATTGCCGCGGCAGCGCCGGATTGGAGCGAGGATCTCAAAGTAACCCTGGTCGAGAGCGATATCCGCAAATGTTCGTTTTTGAGAAGTGCGTTGCGCGAAATGGACGTTTCCGGGCAGGTCATTTGTGAGAGAATTGAAAGTGCTCCGCAGCAAAATGCGGACGTGCTGTCCGCAAGGGCGCTCAGTGATCTCACGAAGCTGCTCGAATTTTCGGAATTACATCTAAAGTCCGGTGGCACAGCGATCTTTCCTAAAGGCGTGAACTGGAAAAAAGAAGTCACAGCCGCCGAGGAATCGTGGTCATTCCGCTACGAGGCGATTACAAGTAAGACACAAGAGGGCGCAGTCATACTAAAGATCGGGGATATCAATCGTGTCTGATCCAATCCGAGGCAAAACACCAAAGATCATTGCTATTGCCAACCAAAAGGGGGGAGTCGGGAAAACCACGACGACTATCAACCTCGCGGCGGCTTTGGCAGAGCAAGGCGCGAGGATCCTCGTCGTCGATCTGGATCCACAAGGCAACGCGTCGACGGGATTGGGTGTCGATCCCGAAGATCGCGGGTTCACCACTTATGATTTGCTCGTTGGCGACGTGGCGCTGGACGAAGTCGTTCTGCCAACGGAATCCCCAGAGCTTTATATTGTTCCGGCAACCGTAGACTTGAGTTCCGCGGATATCGAATTGATGGCCACGGAAAAGCGCAGCTTTCTGTTGCATGATGCGCTGCGGCAGCCAGACATGGACCGTTATGCGCTTGACTACATCCTGATTGATTGCCCGCCGTCGCTGAACCTGTTGACGGTCAATGCAATGGTCGCGGCTCATTCTGTGTTGATCCCACTGCAGTCGGAGTTTTTCGCGCTCGAAGGCCTTTCCCAGCTTATGCTGTCCGTGCGCGAAGTGCGTCAATCGGCAAATCCTAGCTTGCGGATCGAAGGCGTTGTTCTGACTATGTTTGACGCGCGCAATAACTTGTCTCAGCAGGTCGAAGAGGACGCCCGTGACAATTTGGGTGACTTGGTATTTCAAACAAAAATACCTAGAAATGTACGGGTCTCAGAAGCGCCATCTTTTGCGCAGTCCGTTTTGCAGTATGATCCTCAGTCAAAAGGGGCGATTGCCTATCGCCACTTGGCTCAAGAGTTGCTGCAAAAGAATATGACCGTCGCCGCACAATAACGATAAGGAGCTTGGAATGGCCGAGAACAGGATGAAATCACGGGGATTGGGGCGCGGGCTGTCCGCTCTCATGGCGGATGTGAACGATGCGCCTGCCGTCAATCAGGCTGACACAGGTGCGCGACGCCCGGATATGATGGTGCCGATTGAAAAGATCGTGCCAAATCCAGATCAGCCACGCCGTCGGTTTGATCCCGAACATCTTGAGGATCTATCC
>JABSOU010000236.1 GCA_013215215.1 Cognatishimia sp.
CATATCGATGATCTTGTGGGTCACGTCACACGATACGACGAAAATTGGACGATCTTAGATCTACCTGCCATCGCAAATGAGGACCAAAGAATCCAAGTTGGCACAGGCAAGTGGTATCACAGAAAACGAGGAGAGTTGCTTCACCCAGACAGAGAAAACCAAGGTGTTTTTGACGAACTTAAGGCCATGCTTGGCGCATCATCCTTTGAGGCCCAATACCAACAGAGACCAGTTCCCCCAGGAGGAAACCTCTTTAAAAGCAAGTGGATAAACTACTACGACACACTTCCTGAGATCTCGGATGGTGTGATACTGCAAAGTTGGGATACAGCCTCAAAAGTCGGTCTTGCCAATGACTGGTCCGTTGGGACAACGTGGCTTTATCAAGATCATTTCTACTATCTCATTGCCGTCTCACGCGAGAAGTTAAACTACCCGGATCTAAAGGCTAGAATGATTGCTGAGGCAGTTGAATTCGATCCTTGGATTGTTTTGATCGAAGACGCTGGCGTCGGCACCGGGTTGATCGAAGACCTTAGGCGTGAAGGCTTAAACACAACCGGCATCACACCTGATAAATCAAAGGAAGCGCGAGCGACGATCGAAACTGCGAAATTTCAATCAAGCCGAGTTTTGTTCCCAAGATCGGCCCCGTGGCTCGACCAGCTTTTGACTGAGCTTTTGGCGTTCCCGGGTGGGAGGCATGACGACCAAGTGGATTCAATCGTTCAAGCACTAGCCTATAGAGATGTTCCGGAAAATGGCGGAGTGGAATATTTGTTTCCGCACAGATGCTGAGTTTGTTCAAACCCGAGAAGGTATTCTTGAGCACCCCAGTCAAATGGCAGCTTAGAACGTACGAGCTTCTCCAAAGTAAGCTCAATTGGTTGCGATCCAGACAGGATTGCCTTTTGAATTTTGGGCGAAAGGAATGCAAGCGGAAGAAGTCGAGCGACGTAATTCTCAGAGAATGATGCTTTTTGTGCGATCTTGCGGATTGGGATCCCGCGTTTTACGTCAGTTGACCAAGCATGAGCATTGCGGAGCGCCTTCACTAGGGTGGCGTCAGGACTTGGCCTTTGCTCCCCAATTATGATTTTTGCTTCAACACCTCTGCGACATATGGAAAGCGTTGTTTTGATTTGAGATAATTTTGGGTCCAGACTTGAAGTGCAGACGTTGAAAGTGGTGGCGAGCTTCTCTTCGCATAGTGTTAGCAAGATTTTTGGTCCGGTCAGACAACCGTGATGAACAAGTGGCAAGGTTTGCGCAATGACGCTGGATTGCGCCCGTCTGACAAATGCATTTGCTGCCTCGGCGGCTTTGACGGACATCGCAATGTCCTGTGTTTGAATAATGGCGTGACGTTCGGCAGCAACTTTTAAGTGATTAAGCACGGCGGTTGAGACTGCCTCCTCTAAGTCTTTGGCAGGCAGGCGCCAACCTGCTGGATCTGCGCGCCCATTTACCAGCCGGTTGGAAACATAGTAGCGATGTCGTTTGTTTCCCTTTTTGGTGTGCGATGGCGTGAGTAAATCCCCTGTGTCATCGCGCAGCTTGCCTATGAGTGGAGAGGCAAGATGTTCGATGGTCCCATTTTGCAAATTGGGCCTCCCACGCTTGCGCATTGACGTCTCTTGAAGCATTTGCTGAACCCTGTCCCATTGGTTCTGCTCAACAAGGGCCTCGTGCTGACCTGGATAGGTTTTGTCTTTGTGACGGATATGACCCAGATAAGTTGGATTGCGTAAAACATGATAAATCTGGCCGCGGCTAAAGTGCTTTCCACCTTGTGTTCGACCCGTTGCAAAGAGATGCCGCTTGGAAAGCAAGCCTTCTTCATCACATCGTCTTTGAACTGCGTTGAGGCACCCTTCTTCTTCGTAGAGATCAAAAAGTCGTTTGACAGTTTTGGCTTCGGCCTCATTAGCCACCAGTATCCGGGTGTTCGTGCCTGGGTGAGGGTCATATCCGAGGGGCGGAACACCACCCATCCAAAGTCCTTTCTTTTTGGAGGCTGCGATTTTGTCTCTGATGCGTTCGGCAGTCACTTCGCGCTCGAACTGTGCAAAGGACAGCAGAACGTTCAAAGTAAGCCGTCCCATGGACGTAGATGTATTGAAGGCTTGCGTAACAGACACAAAGGAACAGTCAGCTTTCTCAAAGCGATCAACCAGTTTGGAAAAGTC
>JABSOU010000237.1 GCA_013215215.1 Cognatishimia sp.
GCTCGGCAAGGATTTCGATGTGACGCGGCGGCCATCGTCAAAGCGGTCATTGAAAGCTGGTTTGAAGTGCGTAATTCAAATCATCCTTTTGCCGTGTAATGAGGTGGCAGCGAACTTATCTTTCAGACGAGTTGTTCACTCAACTCTCAGGTCGTGGACAAGCCTGACACTTACTATGGCGAAGCCAAAGGCAACCTTGGGCTAGCCAAGCTAAACAAAGTCACAAGCTACCCACAACCCTCTGACAACGGACATTCAAATCAAGTCAAAGTGAGAATTGTCTGTTCATGCTTGGTCTACTGGTAATCCCCCCTGATATTAAGGGGATGCGAAAGTAGAATTTTCTCGCCAAGATTATGTGAGGAGATGCACGATGAAGAAATCGCGGTTTAGCGAGGCGCAGATCATGGCAATCAGAGGTGGTTCGGTTCGTTTGCACAGTTTCGAGCCGTTTCTTAAGTGGATTTCCCGCTCGGTTACGCCGCGACCGGGATTAGTCGCGACGGGTTGAGATATGCCTGGTCGGGTGTCCGCCCGTCCAGCGATGAATGCGGTCTTCGCGTGTTGTAGAACGCCAGATACTGACGCAGGCTTTCCCGGGCCACTGACACGCTGTCATAAGCGCGCAGATAGACCTCTTCATATTTGATTGTGCGCCACAGCCGTTCGACGAAGACGTTGTCGCGCCAGGCGCCTTTGCCGTCCATGCTGATCTGGATGTCGGCGTCCTTCAGCGTTTTGATGAAGTCGATAGATGTAAACTGGCTGCCCTGGTCCGTATTCATGATCTCAGGCTTGCCGTGGCGGCGCATCGCCTCTTTCAAAGCCTCGATACAGGGTTCGGTTTCCAGCGTTGTGGACAGCCGCCAAGCCAAGACCTTGCGGCTAAACCAGTCCAGAACGGCGACCAGATAAACAAAACCGCGGGCCATAGGGATGTAGGTAATGTCCATCGCCCAAACCTGGTTCGGACGCGTCACGGCCAGCTTTCTCAGCAGATAGGGATAGATCTTGTGGCCTGGCGCCGGTTTTGACGTGTTGGGCTTGCGGTACAGGGCCTGGATGCCCATCCGCTTCATGCAGGTGGCCACATGCAACCGTCCGGCGGTGAAGCCTTCCTGACGCAAAAGCCCCTTCATCATCCGGCTGCCAGCGAATGGATATTCCATGTGCAACTCATCGATCCGGCGCATCAGCTTGAGATCATCATCGCTGGTGGGACGTGGCAAATAATACAGGCTGCTCCGGCTGATCCCGAGCAGATCGGCCTGACGTGTGAGGCTCAGCCTGTGGTTATAGTTGGTCATTTCTTTGCGCTCCCCAACAGTCCGGCCTTGGCGAGCGCTTCGCCCAAAAAATCATTCTCCAGCGTCAGCTGGCCGATCTTCGCATGCAACGATTTGACATCAATCGCGGGCTCCTTTGACACCTTCGGCTTGTCATCGAAGACATCTGTCACGCCGTCAAGAAGCTGGTCCTTCCATTGCTTGATCTGATTGGGATGAACATCGAATTGCGTCGCCAGTTCGCTCATCGTCTTGTCGCCCTTCAATGCCGCCAACGCGACCTTCGCCTTAAATGCAGGGCTGTGGTTCCGTCTTGGTCGTCTTGCCATCTTCGCTCCTTCGTCCCGGCACGCTGCCGGATCAGGAACGGAAAATCCACCTAACTCAACTGTTCAGATTTCTCAGGCCACCTCTGACTACCTCATGACACCAACCCTTTCAGAGCAGGGCTTTGTCCGCATGCCCGACGTCGAGTTTGAGGCCATGCTGGCACACGCTGCTGAAGAAGGCGCGAAGCGCGCATTGGCCGATGTTGGCCTGGATGGAGAGGAAGCGGCGCTCGACATTCGGGATTTGCGCTCCTTGCTAAAGAGCGTCCGGCTGGTCCGTCGCACCGCGATGCAAACCGCCGTGCGCATGATCACCACCGGTGTGATGCTGGCGCTGCTGGCGGGCATCGCGATCAAGTTGAAGATCTTCGGCGGCGGGCCGTAGCCACGCCACGCCACGCCAAATTTTCTGTCCAATTGACCCGCCGCCAAGGCGGGTTTTTCATTTCTGGAGGATCCCATGACCACACAGTTTTTCAATCATTGGCGCGAGGTGCCCGAGAGCGCCTGGCGCTGGCCGAACTTCTCGCCCGCCGAAATCGCCTGCCGCGGCACCGGCAAGCTG
>JABSOU010000238.1 GCA_013215215.1 Cognatishimia sp.
TCTGGGCTACCTCAATTATTTGTAAAACTACAATACATTATGTTATTGTTAAAATAGAAGTTTTAGCAGTTATGACCGACTGTAAAGAGCGATCAACAGCCGCTCAAGCACCTTCTGATTTGAGTCACTTTTTCTCTATAGCTGACGTTCGAGCTTGCTCCACTAAAGCTAACTACTCCGCCCCAAGAAATCACAAAAATCAATGATTATATTATGACTCCAGTTAGCCATAAGCGGACATTAGCTTTTGAGGTTACTAACGGCAGCTCAGAGTCGCCGTAGCCAAGGTCTGCTTCAAGCTACAAAGCCGACGTTTGACTCAACTCACTTCTGGATATGTATGAGCCAAATCAGACTTAGCAAAGGTTAGACGCGTTCTATTTTCTTACTTCCAGTTACTTCAATTAATTGCAAATATATTCTCTATTACTCGCACTGAGTGTTAAACGATGTGAACAGGCTTGTTTCAGGTTTTGTTTTGCGGAAGAAGAATCAGGAAATGATGTGCTAATTAACGAGAATAGCTTGAGTGAATTCTCACCTAGTCCTGACCAGAGCACTTGATACGCGAGTGCAGATAAGCTCGCTTCACTGAATAGCCACGACTCTTTATTGACCAGAATATTGTTCAGTGTCTCGTCAAATAAGCCTGTCACAATACCATTAATTAATGCGAGTGATACATCGTTCGAACGATTGGGCGCTTCTTGATCATACAGTATTGCTGCAATATCCATGGTCATCTGTTGTTTTACAAAGTAACTCATGCTCACATTGCTCAGAATGATAATGCTGTGTTTATCGTCGACAAATCGTGTCATAAAGGTGCTAAACCCGTCAAATTGACCGTCATACATGTGGACATTGACGTTTTGCTCTTTACCAATAGCTACATTGCCCACGCGCCAACTGTATGCATTTTCCGGATCAAAGAGTCGTTGTTTGTTATTTTTATTAACCAATTTATTGCCATATAAAGCTAAATCAAACTGGTAAAGATCGTGAATATTACTATAGATAGCTGCTCCTGCACCAAACAAGTCCATGTTCTTAGCTACCTGCTCGCGATAACCACCATCTTTCCGCCATTGGTAGCCTTTGACGATTCCTGAATCTAAACCAACACCGGTAGCCACCCCAGACCTACGCATACTTAAAGGTGAAAGAATATGGTTATCTAGATTGGTTGAAAATGACTGTGCTGTTACTTTCTCAACAATTTGGCCTAGTAAAAAGTAAGCGGGATTGGAATAGAGATAGTCCTTACCGGGAGCCGAACTTATCGGTAATTTGGAAATCACGGTGATAAAGTCTAGATCGGATGTTGCCTGATGAAACTCAGGTTCAAACCAACCATCGATTCCAAAGTGATTGGGAATACCAGAGGTATGGCTCAATAAATGATGTAGGGTAATTTTTTGCTTAAGGGGGCCCGTAAACTGCGGAAAGTAATTGGCTAAAGAATCATCTAGACTCAACTTTCCTTGCTGTTCCAGCATAAGAATCAGTGTCGCTGTCAAAGGTTTGCTAAGAGACGCAAGTAGAAAGGAATGTTCTGTGTTAGTCGTTTGGTTCTTTTCACGGTCTGAAAACCCATAGGCACGTTCAAAAACTATATTCTGGGATTTAGACACCAATATAGTACCTTCAAAGGCATGATTAGACACGTAAGACTCGACGACTTGCTCAATAGCTTTTTTTGATTTTTCATCGTGTTTTGTATTAGAGAGAGATTCGTTTTGTGAAGATGTACAGGATGCCAAGAGCAAACTCGTTGCCATTATCCATAGTTGTTTGGTAAAAATTGTCATAGATTTCCTTCAAGGCTCCGTGGGAGGGGCAATATGATAGTTCAAATATTAAAGGCATTACATTAAGCCAGCCGATTATACTAACTAATACGAATAATAAGTGCTATTACTAATACTTGGAGATTAAAAGCTGCTCAGGACCACTAACTATTCCCTCCAAATATCGAACCTGATTATCAGCAGCTCTTGTTTTGGTATGTTTTCAGATTTTTAATCTTCCTATTCTTTTGGCAAAAAAAGCCTCGTCAAATATTTCTGCGTAAGTAATCTTCAATATCAAATCAAATCGATATTCGGATTCAGATTTCATACACCCAATTTAAATTCTTTTGTTACTGAATTAGCATACAAGA
>JABSOU010000239.1 GCA_013215215.1 Cognatishimia sp.
ATTGCCAAGAGCTCTTGCTCCACTTGGAACTCTCGGTTTCGAGTAGTGTTGATTGCGAAGGTATTGCCCATTTATCGTGCCCTTGCCATTTGCTTCTTGGTTTCAACTATTCTCGACATCGATCCTCCCCCGTAATTGAATTTGCTTTTGGTGTATGTGTCGGACTGAGAGAACCTCAATTTCTCGCCTGGGGTAGGCCCTTGCAATCTTCGCCATGAGGTCGCTTTCGTCTCGCTGTCGCGAAAGGTGTTTGATTTTCGAGCCGTCGGAGAACTGCAGCAAAACAACGAACAGTGTCATTTCAGCGGTCCTCCTGATCTGTTTTTCTTTCGGCGATGCACGATTTGCAGATCCAGCCGGTGTCGATCGTGAAAGACCAACCTTCCAAATTATGCAGTGCCATGCGCTGGCCTGCCCGTGATCCGTACAAATGCAAATCGGCGCATTTTCCGCATTTCTTGCATTTGATCCGTTTATGTCGCGGCATTATGACCCCCAATTGGCGCTGAGCGCCGCTGGCAGGCGGTTTTCCTTGCGACTGAGGGGGTTTCCCCTCACCTGCCCCAGAGCGGCAGTCAATGGCGCTGTACGGGGCGTTTTTCGGGCTGTTTCGAATTCGAGGTTTTGCCGGGTCATTTCAGGGCCCCCTCACGATCGGTGTTGCTTTCGGCGATGCACTTCCCACTGGTTGCCTCTTGAGCCGCGCTGTCGCGCCAGGCCTGCGGGGCGTTGGGGAACTTCTCGGCGATCAAAGCTGCGATGCGATCCCTCTCTTCTTGTGTTGGCGGGCGTCGCTCCGTTTCGGGCTCGGGAGCAGGCTTTGCCAGAGCTGCTATCATCTGCCGGCGAGGTCCGGATTTGGCCTCACACACCCGTTCCAGCTCGGCCCACGATGGGAACCACTTCCAGCTTTCGCGCAACAGAGCGTGACGCACGACATCGGCCGGATATTGCGACAGACGAGATGAAAACGCCGTTACGAGGAGCTCAGCCGAAATGCCATCAGGGCCGCGGCCGGCTGTCAGTACCGACAGCTCCGCGAGCCAGTTCTCGATTTGCACAACGCTGGCCGGGGTTTGGAAGTTCTCGAGTGTTCGGAGTGCTGCCGCCCGATTTTCGTCGGATCCTGTAACGGCACAAGCAACGGCGACGGTGTAACCGGGCAATCTCTCTCCGTTTTGGCCAACCGGATAACGCCCTTCAAGTTTGACCTCCAAGTCGACGCCGAGCAACTGCGCCCGCGATACCGCCGCCCGGTCCAGGTCCTCCGGTTTGTGTCCCGCCAACCACTCCGCGATTTCGGAACTTGATCGAGTTTGCAACCCAGCTTCGCCAACCTGCGTCCCAATCTTTGAAGACTGTGCCGCGAGAGAGGTGATAATCTCGGAACCGATCTGCTTCATGTTGGATTTCCTCTTCGGTAAGATTCTTCGATCTGGCATGAGCAAGGTTTTTATCGCTCGGAGCCCAGTCTTCGTGGATGCCTGTTCGGCGCTTCGATTTGTTCGGTGGTGGACGCGGTTCGCTGGAATCGGGCAGGTCGATTTGACCTCTTTCGACCGCGCCATCATCGCCACCAACACACTCTGGTGTTTCCTCCGGTGTTTCCTCCGGTGTTTCTTCTGGTGTTCTGTCGTGTGCCCTTGGTGTGCCCTTGGTGTGCCCTTCGCGTGCCCCTTGGTGTGCCTTTGGGTGTGCCCGATATAAATCGAAATCTTGATAAGTATCATAATTACAGATGGTTAGGATGGTTGACCCTGTGCCCCTCGGTGCGCCTTTTGGTGTGCCTTTTGCAACCATTTTTTCCGCCTCAAGAACTGTCAAAAAGGTTCTGACACGCTTTACAGAGACGCCGCACTCATCAGCCATCACTCTGAGCGAAACTTGAACCTGCCCTCTGTCGAGTTCGAAATTAGCCTTATTGTATCGCCTATTCCCGGCTTTCCAGCGCGCCTTTGAAAGCAGCCAGACCCACATCATGAACCACTCTGGATTCTTTATGCCGACTATTTCGTGATCCACGAGACCGCGATCTATGAGCAGAAGACCATTCAAATGCGCCTCCTATCAGATAGAGTTTTAGGGATTGAGCGCATTGCTAAGCCTCCCCTCTAGGGTTCATAT
>JABSOU010000240.1 GCA_013215215.1 Cognatishimia sp.
CAGCGCACCGCCCGCCAGCTGCGCCGTGCCAATGAAAAGATCACACAGGTGTCAGAACAGAAAGACGACTTCCTGTCCCAGATCAGCCATGAGCTGCGCACACCGATGACCTCGATCCGCGCGTTCTCCGAAATTCTGCGCGACTCCGAAAAGCTCAGCACCGGGGACAAGCTAGAATACAGCGATATCATTCACAGCGAGGCCCTGCGGCTGACGCGTCTACTGGATGACCTTTTGGACCTCAGCATGCTGGAAAACCGCCGTGTCAAGCTGAACTACGAGCGCGCGATGTTGTCGGATCTGTTGGATGATTCCGCAACCGTGGCGCTCTCGGGTGAAGAAGTGGAGCTGCGGGTTAAGCGCAACAAGGCGTCTGAAAACATCGAAATCTATTCGGACGTCGAACGGATGCGTCAGGTCTTTATCAATGTGATCCGCAACGCGCAGAAATATTGCGACGCTGAACGGCCAGAGCTGCGCATTAAGGTGGCGAAGTCGGATGCAAGGCTAACCATTGATTTCATCGACAACGGGTCGGGCATTGCACGCAAATCTCAGGAAGGGATTTTCGACAAATTCGTGCGGGTGAACGCGTCCAAAGCAGGCGGGGCGGGTCTTGGCCTGTCGATCTGTCGCGAAGTCATGACCAGCCTTGGCGGGGAAATCACCTACCTGCCCGGGCAGGGCGGGGCTGCGTTTAGGGTCATTTTGCCCGAGTCAGCGACGCCGCCAGTTCAGTAAGACTTAGCGTTTTTGCGAGGCGATGAATTCGATCCGGCCGCGCAGCGCGTCCAGATGATAGCCCCCTTGCGCGGCGGCCTCGAGCAACGCATCCGCAGGCTCGCTATCCGCATGCCCCAGAACCCACGCGACGGTTGAGCGCGTGCCCGACGCACAATAGGCCAGAACCTTGCCTTCTGCCGCTTCCAGAGTCGCGCGTTGCAGGGCCAGCCTGTCGTCTGTCATCGTGTCATGGGTCAACGGATTGATCACAAAAGCAAGCCCAGCCTCTTTGGCCGCCTTCTCCATCGCAACAGCGTGGTGAGAGGGCGGAATTTCCTCGTCAGGGCGGTTGCAAATAACGCAGGAAAAGCCTTGGGCTTTCAATTTGCTCAGGTCCTCAGCATCAATCTGAGGGGCAACATAATAGCGGGTTGTGATCTCGCGAATATCCATATGAGGTGATTACCCTCAGGTTGCGAGGCTGTCCAGACGACTCCTGATCCTTGGTGTCGCTAACATGCCCGCGAGCATCGCCGCAAAGAACAAAATGTGCGGCCATCCGCCGAAAGCCAGCGAGGCAATCGCCGGACCCGGGCACAAGCCTGCCAATCCCCACCCCACGCCAAAGAGAACCGATCCCAGAACCAAGTTGCGATCAAATTTAGCATCGGGTTTGGCAGGGAACTGACCGCCTAGCACCGGCGCGCGTCCGTCGGTGAGCCTCCAGGCGATGGCCATGGGGATGATGGCGCCCCCCATCACAAATGCCAGTGTGGGATCCCAAGCCCCGAAAATATCTAGCCAGCCCTGAACTTTCGCGGTGTCCGTCATGCCAGACAGCAAGAGCTCGGCACCAAAGATGCCACCGGCGATGAAGGCGAAGATGTTTCGTGACATATCAAATTGCTCCGAGCAGATGGCGGAAGAGCACGACTGTCAGCCCACCGGCGAGAATGTAGAAAACGGTGGCAACAATGCCGCGCAGGTTAAACCGAGAGATGCCACAAACCCCATGGCCGGACGTACAGCCATTGGCCAGTCGCGTGCCGACACCGACCAGAAGACCCGCCGCGATCAGGACCGTGATATTCGTGGTCGCATGGGTGTCGATTGGCCCTGTCATTAGAAAGATCACCGTCGGCACGCCAAAAACGCCTGCGACAAACCAAAGCCGTTCGGCTGCTGTGGCCTTGCCGCTGCCATCAATGAGGCCACCTAAAATCCCGCTGGCCCCCATAATGCGCCCGTTGATCAACAAATAAACGGCACCACCGACGCCGATCATCAGGCCTCCGATCAGGCCCATAATCCAATCCATTGGCATGCTCGATCTCCTAGAGTTTGTTCAATGGCACTTTGAGAAAGACGTCGCCCTGCTCGTCTGGCTCAGGCA
>JABSOU010000241.1 GCA_013215215.1 Cognatishimia sp.
GATTTTTGCCAGAATCATGCCGCTGCGCAGCGAATCGAGGCTAAGAATCGATTCTTAGCCGCCTTCGCCGGGCGCCTCGGAGAAGTATTTCTCCATCTTGCCCTCTTCGCCGTCACGCTCTTCATAGCCTGGCATCGGGTCTTTCTTAGAGATGATGACCGGCCAGATTTCCGCGTATTTGCGGTTGAACTCGACCCATTTTTCCATGTCAGGCTCAGTATCTGGCGAAATCGCTTCTGCCGGGCACTCAGGTTCGCAGACGCCACAGTCGATGCATTCATCCGGATGGATCACCAGCGTGTTTTCACCCTCATAGAAGCAATCCACAGGACAGACTTCTACACAGTCGGTGTATTTACAGGCGATGCAGTTTTCGGTGACGACATAGGTCATGGGCGTAATTCCTGAGCTTTCGCGCTCTAGCTAATTCAAAGCGGCCTATTCTTCAAGCGGCCGGGATTTCATAAGATCGAGATTGCGTCGATCGCGTTTGGTCGGGCGACCTTTTCCTTCAAAACTCACTCCCGCCGGAGTTTTCTTCTCGGGTTCGGTCATATCAAAATAGAGCGCCTGGGCCTCAGAAGCAGGTCCGCGACGCGTCCCTAAAGCCTCAATACGCGCCACGCGGATACGCTTGGCCTGTGGAAAGGTCAAGACATCGCCAATGATCACGGCATAGCTCGGCTTGCTGATTTTCTGTCCGTTGACGCGAACGTGACCGCCAGACACGATTTTGGCCGCGAGGGTCCGCGTCTTGAAGAACCGCGCGTGCCAGAGCCATTTATCAATGCGAAGTTTGGCGGGGGCGTCGGTCATCCTGCTGTCCTGAAAAAGGCGCGCCCGAAAGCGCGCCGGTCAGATTAGCTCTTTTCCTTAAGCGCCATGAGGGCTGCGAAAGGATTGTCGGGATCGATGGCTTTCTCTTTCTTAGGCGGACGCGCCTGGAAGCTCTTGGCTTTGTCCTGACGCGGCTTGCCACCCTGTTTGCCACCGGGCTTGCCTTGGCGTCGGCCCTTAGGTGCTCCGCCATCGCGACGGGGCTTTTGGCCCTGGCCGCCACGGTTTTGCTGACGCGCACCGCGGTTGCCACCCCAGGTGAAAGTATAAAACACGTCGATCTCTGGCTCTGCAGGCGTTTCTGCCTCGGCTGGCGCCGCAGCTTCCGCCGGTGCCTCATCCGCCGCTGGCGCTGGGGCGTCTTCGGGTGCTGCCTCTGCACTCGCCTCTGGCTTCACCTTCGGACGTTCGCCGCGCTCGGCGTTATAGCCCAGACCCTTCATCAGATCCGCGAATTGATCCAGCGTCATGCCGGTGATCGAGAGCATATCCGGATTGGCTTCGAACCCACCACGGCTGTCCTCGGTGCGCAGCATGTCTGCCAGACGTTCCAGCATATCGATGCGGATCGCCCGCTCGCCGGCAGCGCGGTAGCCCGCCATCGCGTGATATCCTTGAGGCGCGCTCTCACCCGCTGGCACAGTGACCAGACCGGGAGGCGGCGCTTCTGGGAACTCGCCCAAACCTTTGGACAAAGACCACAACACCAGACGCAGACGCGTTGGAGCAGGTTTCAGCATCAACGGCATAAAGATCGTGAACTGACCAAAACGAATGCCATGCTTGCGCAGCGCGCCACGGGCATCTTGATCCAGCGCTTTGACGTCGTCAGCCACGTCTCCGCGCGGCAGAACGCCAAGCGCTTCAACCATCTGGAACGCAAATCCGCGCGCAAGGCCCGAAAGCTCTTCGTCACGCGACAGGTTCAACAGAGGCTCAAACAGAGCTGCGATCTTGCGGTCGATGAAATGCTGCAGGCGGCGTTGCACTTTTTGCGCGACATCCGGCCCGGCTTCGTCATCGACAAAAACCTCAACCATCGGCTTCAGAGGCTCTGCTCCCGCGACCAGTTTCCCAACCGCATATTCGCCCCACATCAGGCCGCCCTGTTCGGTGAAATCAATTTCCGTATCAGGCGCATTGTAAAAACGATCAGCCCGCAGATGAAATTGCGGGGCAAGAGCTGCAAGGCTGGCCTGACGAAGCGTTTTGGCTTCGGCTCCTTGCGCAGACTTGTCAGCTTGAAATCTAAATCCTTCGAG
>JABSOU010000242.1 GCA_013215215.1 Cognatishimia sp.
CTCGATAAGACCGTGGAAAAACTGCGATCTGAAATCGATGGTGTTTCGATTGCCGAGCGGATTCGAACTGGCTTTGAGGTTGCAATTCTAGGAGCGCCAAACGTCGGAAAATCGACACTTCTCAATGCGTTGGCGGGTAGGGACGCCGCGATCACATCTGAAATTGCTGGAACAACGCGCGATGTGATCGAAGTTCGAATGGACCTGAAAGGTCTCCCTGTCACTATTCTGGACACGGCGGGTTTGAGGTCGACTGAGGATGTCGTTGAAGGCATCGGCATTCAGCGCGCAAAGGATCGCGCTGAACAGGCGGATTTGCGCGTCTATTTGGTGGCCGGGGATGAGGATGTTGAGATCGATCTTCAAGAGGGTGATATTCTCTTGCGATCAAAGTCTGATATTTCCGGGGAGTCGCAGGGCGCTATATCTGCCCTCACTGGTCACGGCGTGTCAGAGCTTGTTGCGCTTATTTCGGATACGCTGTCGCAACGAACAGCGCGGTCTGGTGTTGCATCTCGGGAACGGCATCGCGTAGCTATGCAGTCGGCTGTAGCATCCATTACGTCGGCGAGGGCTCACATTGCCAATGGCGAAGAGTTTTATGATCTTGGGGCGGATGATCTGCGCTCTGCCGTTTGGGCCTTGGATTCGATCGTGGGTCGCATTGATGTTGAAAACCTTCTGGATGAGATCTTCTCCAGTTTCTGCATCGGAAAATGAGGAGTGTTTCACGTGAAACATTTTGACGTGATTGTTGTTGGTGGTGGCCATGCGGGCTGTGATGCGGCGGCGGCCTCAGCACGTTTGGGTGCGAAGACAGCGCTTGTGACGCTGAAATGCGATGGGATTGGCGTCATGTCCTGCAATCCGGCGATTGGCGGATTGGGCAAAGGTCACCTGGTCCGAGAAGTCGATGCGCTTGATGGCGTGATGGGGCGCGTCGCGGATGCCGCTGGAATTCAATTCCGTCTGCTCAATCGCCGCAAAGGCCCGGCAGTCCAAGGACCGCGGGCCCAGGCAGATCGCAAGATCTACCGCGAGCGCATGCTCCAGGAAATCGAAGCACAAGAGAACCTCGATATTATCGAAGGCGAGGTCGCCGACTTCCTGATGATTGGGTCGGTCATCGCGGGCGTCCGTTTGGCCGATGGATCCGAAATCCGCGCCGCTGCTGTGGTTTTGACGACTGGTACCTTTCTTCGCGGCGTCATTCACATTGGCGATGTCTCTCGTCCGGGAGGTCGTATGGGAGATAAGCCGTCGATCAAACTGGCAGAAAGAATTGACAGTTTCGAATTGCCACTCGGCCGCCTAAAGACCGGCACACCGCCTAGGTTGGACGGTCGCACGATTAAATGGGATCTTTTGGACTCCCAGCCCGGCGATGAAGCGCCGGTGATGTTTTCATTTCTGAACAAATCACCCGAAGCGCGGCAAGTAAACTGCGGGATCACCCATACAAATTCGAACACTCACGCAATTATCCGCGAAAACCTCGAGAGATCGGCCATGTACGGCGGCCATATCGACGGGGTAGGGCCGCGATATTGCCCGTCGATCGAAGATAAGATCGTGAGGTTCGGAGATAAGGACTCGCATCAAGTTTTCTTGGAGCCCGAGGGACTGACTGACAACACCGTCTATCCGAATGGCATTTCGACATCCCTTCCTGCGGATGTTCAGGAGGCATATGTTCATTCGATCTATGGTTTGGAAGAGGCTGTAATCCTCCAGCCAGGCTATGCCATCGAATATGATTATGTTGATCCTAGAGCGCTCGACATGCGCCTGGCATTGCGGGATGTGCCTGGTCTTTTCCTCGCGGGGCAGATTAACGGCACAACGGGGTACGAAGAGGCCGCTGCACAAGGCCTCGTGGCTGGCGCAAATGCTGCGCTGGAAGCATTAGGGCGAGATCCTCTGCTATTCACCCGGGCGGATAGCTATATTGGCGTTATGATCGACGACCTCGTGACGCGAGGCGTGTCGGAGCCTTATCGCATGTTTACGTCTCGTGCAGAGTTCCGTCTGTCTCTGAGGGCTGACAACGCAGACCAGCGACTAACCGGGCTTGGTATTCAGTTGGGA
>JABSOU010000243.1 GCA_013215215.1 Cognatishimia sp.
GCCAACCTGCGTCCGGCGCAGTGCTTTGACGCGCTGGCGGATTTCTCGTCGCTGAAGACTGACATCGTATCCGGTCTAGACATCATGATCGTGCGTGAGCTGACCTCTGGGTCCTATTTCGGCGAGCCTCGCGGCATCTTTGAAGAAAACGGCGAGCGTGTTGGCATCAACACCCAGCGCTACACCGAAAGCGAAGTCGATCGCGTCGCGCGCTCTGCATTCGAGCTGGCGAAACGTCGTGGCAACAAAGTTTGCTCGATGGAAAAAGCCAACGTGATGGAATCGGGCATCCTCTGGCGTGAAGTCGTCCAGAAGGTCCATGACGAGGACTACCCAGACGTCGAGCTCAGCCACATGTACGCCGACAACGGCGCAATGCAGCTGGTCCGTGCGCCTAAACAGTTTGACGTCATCTTGACCGATAACCTTTTCGGCGACCTGCTCTCTGACTGCGCCGCCATGCTGACCGGTTCTCTGGGTATGCTGCCATCGGCATCCCTGGGTGCGCCCATGGAAAACGGCCGCCCTAAAGCTCTTTACGAACCAGTACATGGCTCTGCGCCTGACATCGCAGGCCAGGGTAAAGCGAACCCATGCGCCTGTATCCTGAGCTTCGCGATGGCGCTGCGCTATAGCTTCGATCAGGGCGACGAAGCCACGCGCCTGGAAGCGGCGGTCGAGAAAGTTCTGGCCGATGGCGTGCGCACTGGCGACCTGATGCAGGCCTCTGATGCGCAACCTGTAAGCACATCGCAGATGGGCGACGCTGTTTTGGCCGCACTGGACGCTTCTCTGTAGATTTGTAACCTCGCTGCCCCTCCGGTGGCGCGGTTCACCCTTGCCTGAACCTCACTCTGTGTTAATGCTGACGTTAGCGTTAACGCTTCTGGATCCCAAATCATGTCAGACAATGTGAAAGGCGCGCTGTTCGCGCTCTGCGGCTTTGCCATATTCGCGGTACACGACGTTCTGGTACGCGTCGTGGGCGGAAGCTTTTCGCCCTTTCAAATGCTGTTTTTCACTAGCCTTTTGAGTTTTCCACTGTTGACCATCGTCTTGGTGCAAGACACCACTGAAGGCACGATGCGACCGCTTCATCCTTGGTGGGTGGCCCTAAGGTCTCTTGTCATGGTCGGCGCCAGCATCTGCGCTTTCTTTGCCTTCGCAACACTGCCCTTGGCTCAGGTGTACGCCGTGCTTTTCATGGTGCCCTTGCTCGTTACTCTTATGTCCATCCCTTTACTGGGTGAGAAAGTGGGACCACATCGCGCTGTCGCAATTCTCGTTGGCCTCATTGGCGTGATTGTAGTGGTGCAACCAGGTTCGGCAGAATTAAGCCTCGGCCATTTGGCGGCCATCTGCGCCGCCTTCGGAGCAGCGCTCCAATCCGTCATCTCGCGTAAGATAGGCAATGACGAACGGCCAATTGTTATGATGCTTTTTCCGCTTTTAGCGATTTTCGTAACAATGGGTACAAGTCTCGCCTTCGTCTACGAGCCAATGGCTCTTATGGATCTCGTTGGCATGGCCGGCATTGCCATTTTAGGTTTCATAGCCACATTTTGTCTGGTGGCCGCCTATCGAAAAGGCGAAGCCGCCATCGTTGCTCCCATGCAGTATAGCCAGATCCTTTGGGCCACCGTCTTTGGCAGCTGGCTTTTCAACGAACACGTGACGTCGCCAGTCCTGATTGGGTCTGGTCTGGTGATCATAAGCGGACTCTACATTGTCGCTCGCGAGGCGATCGGCGGGCAGTCGAGCAATAAACCAGTAACAAGAACTCGCACGCGGGCATTCGCGCCGGGCGGGCTGAGGGTATCGACTCTTCTTAAAAAGAGACGGTAGTACTTAGAGAGACATCAAAGGCAGAGTTCTGACCAGCACGAGAGAAGAAATCTTGCGTAGAGCAAAACTCCAATAGACCCGTAAGGCCTGTGCGAATCTGTTGATGTTTTTGATATTGCTTTGTGCTTAGGCTTAGGCCCTGCGACGTTCGGGTTATGAGCCTGAGGAGGAGAGGACGTTAAGCGATTGATCTGGGGGGATCAATTGTAGGTTTAACGGTCTGTGTTT
>JABSOU010000244.1 GCA_013215215.1 Cognatishimia sp.
TTGGTGGATTGTCTCAGCGCGGCGGGGTTTCGGCGTATTGAGGTTGCGAGTTTCGTGTCGCCGAAATGGGTGCCGCAGATGGCGGATTCTGCCGACGTCTTGGCTGGGATCGACCGAGCCGAGGGCGTGTCCTATGCGGCTTTGACGCCGAATATGCGGGGCTTTGAGGGGGCGATTGCCGCCAAAGCGGATGAAATCGCGATATTTGGATCTGCGTCCGAAGGGTTTTCTAAGGCAAATATCAATGCCACCATTGCCGAAAGCCTAGAACGGTTTGAGCCGGTGGCCAAAGCCGCCAAAGCACAGAGCATTCCCGTACGGGGTTACGTTAGCTGCGTGAGCGATTGTCCCTACGACGGGCCTGTTGCGCCGGATCAGGTCGCAAAAGTCGCCAAGGCGCTTTTCGATATGGGTTGCTATGAGATTTCACTGGGCGACACGATCGGCCAAGCCACGCCCGAACGCATTGACGCGATGCTCGCCGCTGTGACCTCTGTGATCCCTGCTGACAAACTCGCGGGGCACTACCACGACACCTCCGGGCGGGCGCTTGAAAATATTGAGGCGTCTTTGGCGAGGGGGCTGCGGGTGTTTGATGCGGCGGTCGGCGGCCTCGGGGGCTGCCCCTACGCGCCCGGAGCCGCGGGTAATGTGGCCACCGAGGCCGTGCACGCGCGGCTCACAGCCCTCGGCTACACCACAGGCTTAGATGCAGCCTTGCTGACCAAGGCCGCAACGATGGCGCAAGCCATGCGAGTAGGAGCGTAAGGTGAGCGGTTTTGAAACGATCTCAATTGATACGGATCCGCGCGGCGTGGCCACGTTGTTGTTGAACCGACCTGAGAAACACAATGCGCTCTCGGCACTTATGATCCAAGAGATCACCCAAGCGGCAGAACAGCTTGGCGCGGATGATGCCGTGCGTGTCGTCATTCTAAAAGGCGCAGGCAAGAGTTTTTGCGCAGGCGGTGATCTGGGTTGGATGCAGGACCAGATGGCGGCCGATCCACAAACTCGGGCGCGCGAGGCGAAGGCTTTGGCCATGATGCTGAATGCATTGAACACTCTGCCCAAGCCTCTGATTGGCTGCCTTGAAGGCAATGCCTTTGGCGGCGGCGTCGGCATGGCGTCGGTCTGTGACGTGGCTTTGGGGATCGACAGCCTCAAGATGGGGCTCACCGAAGTGCGCCTTGGGCTGATCCCGGCCACCATCGGCCCCTATGTGATTGCGCGCATGGGGGAGGCGAACGCGCGCCGCGTGTTCATGTCTGGACGGTTGTTTGAAGCAGATGAAGCCAAAGACCTCGGGCTTCTGGCCAAAATTGTTGCACCAGAAGACATGGAGGCCGCACTTGAGGCTGAAATCAAACCCTATATGGCGGCGGCCCCCGAGGCGGTTGCGCGGGCCAAACGATTGGCCCTGGATTTGGGCGGCCGTATTACCGAGGATATGATTGATCACAGCATCGCCGAACTTGTGGCCTGTTGGGAAAGCGAGACCGCCAAAGAGGGCGTTTCTGCGTTTTTTGACAAGCGCAAAGCGCAGTGGGTTTCTTAGAAAATTAGTCAACAAGATCATCGAAAAGAAATTTACAAAATCTCGCGTATAGCCTGTTGTTCGGGACAGGTTTTGAGCACCCGTAGAAATACTATGTTTTTAAGGCCATTTTGCTGATTTGTTGAATAAAGCAATCTTTGCTTTAGCTTGTCTTCGTGATTGCAGCGCGCAAGCGCGGTCTGCGCACATCTAGTGTGGGTTTACAAATGGTTCACAAATTAAGGTGATTTAGCGCCCTTTTGGTTGACCACGCAAGAGGGCACAGGTAAACCCACGATGATTGATACAGCCATCTGACTGCACGCTGCTGTGCATGAAAGGAGCCACCCTGTGGAAGAGATGCTGAGGGAGTACCTCCCGATCCTCGTGTTTCTGGCCATCGCCATTGCACTTGGCCTTGTTCTTATTCTCGCCGCTGTTGTTGTTGCCGTTCGAAATCCCGACCCTGAAAAAGTCAGCGCTTACGAGTGTGGTTTCAACGCGTTTGACGATGCGCGGATGAAGTTCGACGTCCG
>JABSOU010000021.1 GCA_013215215.1 Cognatishimia sp.
TTGATGCGCGCCCGTTGTCGTCATTTTCGTGGCATAGGTCAATCGGCCCCATCACGGGGATGGACAGTGGTCGCGAGAGGCCTATTGTTCCCCCAAAGGGAGACACCATCATGAGAGATTTTCACCTGCCCGGGCGATCCCCGGTTCTGGCTACGAATGGCATGTGCGCCACATCGCATCCTTTGGCGGCGCAGGTGGCTGTCGACGTCTTGAAACGGGGCGGCAATGCGATGGATGCGGCCATTGCGGGTGCGGTGGTGCTTGGGATCTGCGAGCCTCAGATGACGGGGATCGGCGGGGATTGTTTCGCGCTGTTCTCGCCGGGGGGCACGGATGAGACGCTGGCGTTCAATGCGTCGGGTGTGGCCCCGGCTGGCGCGGATGCGGCTGATCTGAAGGCACGCGGTTTGGACAAGGTGCCTCTGAACACGCCCGACGCGGTGACGATGCCGACAGCTATTGCCGGCTTTTGCGAGATGTCAGAACGCTGGGGGAAACTCGGCCTTGATGCGATCCTCGCACCAGCGATCCACTATGCCGAAGAGGGCGTGCCTGTCGCGCCGCGCGTGGCCTTTGATTGGGCTGTTGCGCAGGATGATCTGCAAGGTCGCGCGCGGGATCTCTACCTCATGAACGGCAAGGCGCCTGTGGCTGGACAGGTCTTCCGCGCGCCAGGTCAGGCAGAGGTTTTGCGGCGCATCGCAGCCCAGGGCCGTGACGGGTTTTACACGGGCGAAGTCGCTGAGGACATGGCGCAAAGTCTGGCCGCTTTGGGTGGTACGCACACGGTCGAAGACTTCGCGCACACCCGTGGGTTCCAGACCTCTCCGATCTCTGGCGACTACAAAGCCCATGATCTGATCGAGCACCCGCCAAACGGTCAGGGCGCGACGGCGATCCTATTGTTGAACATCCTCAAACAATTCGACATCGCGTCGATGGACCCCTTCGGTGTCGAACGCACACATATCGAGGCCGAAGCCACCAAACTTGCCTATGACACGCGCAACCGTTTTCTTGCGGATCCGGTTCACATGACCAAGCTGGACCACTTCTTGTCGATGGACACGGCCAAGGCGCTCGCGGGTCTGATCGATCCAAAACGCGCGATGGCCTCGGCGACGGATATCAGCGAGGCTGTCCACAAAGACACGATTTATATCACCGTGGTCGACAAGGATCGCATGTCCGTGTCGCTGATCTATTCGATCTTTCACAGCTTCGGTTCTGGCATTGCGTCCGACAAATTCGGCATCCTGTTTCAGAACCGCGGCGCGGGGTTCAGCCTGCAAGACGGGCACCCAAATCTCTTGGCCGCAGGCAAGCGCCCGATGCACACGATCATCCCCGGAATGCTTGCCAAAGACAGAGCCCCGATCATGCCATTTGGCGTCATGGGCGGGCAGTATCAGCCCAACGGCCATGCGCGCCTGTTGAGCAATATTCTGGACTTTGGAATGGATCCGCAAACCGCTATCGACGCACCCCGCGCCTTTGCTGAAGGCGACACCCTTAAGATCGAACGCAGCTATGCGCCTGAGGTTGTTCAGAAACTTTCTGAAATGGGTCACAAGATCGAAGTTCCAGAGACCGCGATCGGCGGCGCTCAGGCGATCATGATGCGTGAAAATGGCGTGCTCGAGGGCGGCTCTGACCCGCGCAAAGACGGCTGCGCGCTCGGCTACTAACCACAAAAAAGGCGGCTCTCAAAGCCGCCTGATATATCAGTTCATGTTGAAATGAAGCGGGTATTGCCCGTCCTCAAAGGGACCGAAGAGATCGCCGATATCAGGGTGATCGACCGGCTCACCGGAGTAGTCTGCGATCAGGTTCTGCTCGGACACATAGGCCACGTAATAGCTCTGATCGTTTTCGGCCAGAAGGTGATAGAAGGGCTGTTCCTTCACAGGACGGCTGTCTTCCGGGATCGCGTCATACCATTCCTCGGTATTTGCGAACTCTGGGTCTACGTCGAACACCACACCCCGAAACGGGTGTTTGCGGTGTCGGACGACTTGCCCAAGATGATATTTTGCACGCGTCGTATTCATAACAGTCAGCCCCTACCCGCCCACTTTACCGCCTACAAGTGGGCACTGTCCATTTTTAGGTAAATTTTAGGCGGAAACACACTGTCTCTTTTCAGACCGGCGGAACTCGGGGGAAATCGGGCAGATGTGTTGCAATTCAACACTTTGTTACGCGGGTTTTCGCCAATTTTGTTTCCATATGAGGGACAGGTTTGGTAGATTAGTTCCAAACAAAAAACACATAGCGAGGGGCCGATGAGCAGATTCTTTCGCGCACTGATCATTTTGATGGTTGTCGCCTCTTGCGGCAGTCGTGGTGACAATACGGCACCGCGTAATTTGGATAATGCTTGTTCGATCATCAACGAGCGGCCGCATTATGCGCGTGCTTTCCGCAATGCAGAGCGCCGCTGGGGCGTGCCTGCGCATGTGCAGATGGCGACGATCTACCAAGAGAGCAAGTTCAAATCGCGCGCCCGCACGCCGTATCGCTATGTGCTGGGTGTGCTGCCGATGGGCCGCGCGAGTTCTGCTTATGGCTATGCGCAGGCCGTAGATGGCACTTGGGATGAATATCGCCGCTCCGCAGGCCGTTGGGGCGCGAAACGGGACGACATTGGCGACGCCACGGATTTCATGGGCTGGTACATGAGCAAGTCCAAATCAGGCCTTGGCATTCCACTGCATGACGCGCGCAACCAGTATCTTGCCTATCACGAAGGCCGCACAGGCTATAAACGCGGGACATGGCGCAACAAAGACTGGCTGGTCCGCATCGCCGGAGAAGTCGCCTCGCGCGCAAATATGTATGAGCGTCAGCTGGCCACTTGCCGTCGCTATCGCCGCGCTTAACGGTCTTCCTCGGGCACCAACTCGTCGATCATTTTCGAGATGTTGAACATCTGATTGTCGATTTCAACGTCTTCGTTGAAGTCATCAAGCGCGACCATCGTGTTGCCGCCATGGGCATCAAAGGTCACCCATCCTTTGAGGGTCGTAGGGTTTGACGTGAAACGCAGCTGGATCGAGCCATATTCCGGACGCTTTGGGTCCATAGCTTCCACATAGGTGTGGCTTCCATCAAACCCATGGCCGACGACCATTTTCTGATCCGTCAGATCCACATTGCGTTCCAGCAACAACCACAACGGCGTGCGCCGCACCGGATAGCGTTCCGGTGGCTGATTGGATTTCTTGTCAAAGATCGCAAGGCTACCGCCAAAGGCCATCATCAGACCCGCATCTGGTTCATCATATTCCAGCCGGATACGGCCCGGACGTTTCAGCCACAAAAGCCCTGTCGAAATCGAATTATCCCAGTTCACCTGCGTAAAACTGGTTTCCACTGATCCCAGATCGTTCAGATAGGCCGAGAGTTCCTCAAGCGAGAGCTCACGTTGTTCTCGCTCCTGAGCGAGGGTTGCGAGCGGGAGCGCCGCGAGGAGCGAGGCTGCGATAAGTAGGCTGCGTCTTTTCATATCTCTAACCTAAGCAAGAAAGGCGCGAGGAACACCCCGCGCCTTTTCAGGTTTCTGTGACTGCGGCAGGAAACCGCCGTATTAATGTTGTTCCGGCACAAGGATCTCGCGCTTGCCCACATGGTTGGCCGAGGACACAACGCCTTCGTCTTCCATCTGCTCAACCAGCCGCGCGGCTTTGTTGTAGCCAATCGCCAGTTTGCGCTGGATATAAGACGTCGAGCATTTGCGATCCTTGATCACAATCGCCACTGCCTGATCGTAAAGCGCGTCTTCGCCATTGGTGTTGCCACCGAGGCCAAGCACCGCGTCGATATTGTCCGCCTTCTCTTCCGCAGGCCCGTCGACCACGCCGCCGATGTATTCGGGCTCGCCAAAGGACTTCAGGTGGTTCACGATCTCTTCGACCTCTTCATCGCTGACGAACGGTCCGTGGCAACGAGTGATCTTGGCACCGCCCGCCATGTAAAGCATGTCGCCCATGCCCAAGAGTTGCTCTGCGCCCATTTCACCCAGAATGGTGCGGCTATCGACTTTCGAGGTCACCTGGAAGGAAATCCGGGTCGGGAAGTTCGCTTTGATCGTACCGGTAATCACGTCCACCGACGGACGCTGGGTCGCCATGATGATGTGAATGCCCGAGGCCCGTGCCATCTGTGCCAGACGCTGGATACAGGCCTCGATCTCTTTGCCCGCGACCATCATCAGGTCAGCCATCTCGTCCACGACGACGACGATGTAAGGCATTTTCACCGGTTGGATCGACTCAGTTTCAAAGATCGGCTCGCCGGTCTCGTCATCAAAGCCGGTCTGAACCGTGCGTTCAAACATCTCGCCTTTTTTCAGCGCATCCTCGACGCGGCTGTTGTAGCCGTCGATGTTGCGCACACCCATCTTGGACATCTTGCGATAGCGATCTTCCATCTCGCCCACAGTCCATTTCAGAGCCACAACCGCCTTTTTCGGATCGGTCACAACGGGGCTCAGCAGGTGCGGGATGCCGTCATAAACCGAAAGTTCCAGCATCTTTGGATCGATCATGATCATCCGGCATTCTTCCGGCGTCAGCTTGTAGAGCAGCGACAGGATCATCGTGTTGATCGCCACAGACTTACCCGAACCCGTCGTACCCGCGATCAAAAGGTGAGGCATCTTAGCGAGGTTCGCCACAACCGGATCCCCGCCAATGTCCTTGCCCAAGGCCAGAGGCAGCTTGCGATTGCCTGCCTCGTATTCCCGGCTGGACAGAATCTCGCGGAACGCCACCATCTCGCGTTTGTCGTTTGGCAGTTCGATCCCGATGACGGAACGCCCCGGAACGGTGGAGACACGCGCCGACAAGGCCGCCATGGAACGGGCGATGTCATCGGCAAGACCGATCACTCGGCTCGCTTTCAATCCGGGCGCAGGTTCGAGTTCATACATGGTGACAACCGGACCCGGACGCACCGAAACGATCTCTCCTTTGACGCCGTAGTCGTCCAGTACGGTTTCCAGCATCCGCGCGTTTTCCTCGAGCGCCTCGTCGCTGAGGTGGTGACGCTCAATCGTGTCAGGGCTGGTCAACAGGGACAAAGGCGGCAACTCATAGGCCTGCGCGTTGTCTTCAAAGGCCAGTTGCGGTTGGGCTTCGGCTTTGGCACGCGCCGAAGGTTTCGTGGCCTTGCGCGTGTGTTGCACGACTTTCTTAGGTTCGCTTACCGGAACCTGCGGCGCCGTACGTTGCACCGGAATATGCGAGACGGCGGGTTCGATCTCTTCGACCAGTGGTTCTTCCTCGACTGGCGCCATTGGGATGTCCAACGTTGGCTCTGGCTGAACCATCGCTTTTGCCGTCAACGGAGGCTCTGCGCGGAACCCAGTCTCAGCCGCCGGAGTCATCACGACTTGCTCTTGCTGAGGCGCAGGCGCTGCGGCCTGACGGGCCATATCCAGATCCTGCGCATAAACCGGCTGACGGTTGCGCAGGCGGGATTTCACCACATCCGCGATCTTTTCTTTGATGCGATCTTCGCCGGGAAGGGCCTCGACATGCGCCACTGGAGTAGCTTCGACCAGCTCAGGCTCTGGCATTTTCTCGGGCATTGGCTCGGGCCGTTTCACAAGGCCGGGCACGCGTGCCAAAAGGCTGGGGCGTTCGTCTTCGATATAAGGCTCTTCGTCTTCATAGACGATCTCATCGCCAACGGCCTCAGCCCATCCGTTCTGCTGCATCGCAGCCGCATGTGCCTCGCGACGATCCTGACGACGCGCCTGCACAGCGTGTGCTGCCGCGACCGCACCATGCGCACCACGACCCAAGGCGGTCATCAAGGTTGCATAGCTCATGATCACGCCAACGATCAGGAACTTCGTGCCCCAGCGCAGTTCAGGGCCAGTCACGCCCATTACGAACAACAAGAAGAACAAGGCCGCGATTCCAAAGATCACAGACATAAGCTTCAGACCAATCGCAGCACTCATCGGCAGGAAGTTCAGCACGGCCCCCAGAATGGTATCGCCAAATAGGCCACCCAAACCAAAGGCATGGGTCCACCCAGCGCCCGGCACCAAAGTGGCCGCATAAACAGAGGCCACCGCAATCGCGATGGGCGCGAAAATCACGCGGCTGAGTGCCTGATCTTCGCCGATATGAAAGGCAAAGCGCATGCCCCAGGCGATTGCGATCAGAGCAATCCCCCAGCTTCCACCGCCGATGATCATAAACAGAGGGGCTGCAAGCGATGCGCCAAAGCGACCCAAGAGGTTCTGCACCGGCGCGTCCGTCGCGCTCATCCAGTTGGGGTCATCCGGCGTGTAGGATCCGATCATCCCCGCAGCCAAAAGCCCCACAACAACCAGAGCGATCCCGATCAGCTCTTTGCCTCGCCGTTCAATCGCCGCCTGCATATCGCTGTCAAACAATGGATCCCGACCTCGTGCCTGATACGCCATCTTTACCCTCAATCTTCTTTATAAAGACAATCGCGCAGCGTTCTCAGCGCAGCTTCGACGTCTTTTATTGGGGCCACCAAGGCGACCCTTATATAGGTTTTGCCGGGGTTCTCCCCGTTCACGTCCCGGCTCAGATACGCGCCCGGAAGCACGCGGATACCGGTCTCTTTCCACAGCTTCAGGGCTGCGGCTTCGCCGTCTTCGACGGGCAACCAGAGGAAAAATCCTGCCTGAGGGCTCAAATAGCCCGGCAGCCCCTGGAAAATCTGATCTGCGATGTCGAATTTTTCCGCATATAGGCGGCGGTTTTCTTCGACATGGGTTTCGTCGGCCCAGACCTTCTCTGCGACGCGCTGCAACGGCAGGGGCAGAGGCGCGCCCGAATAGGCGCGCAGTTGTTTGATACGTTTGATGCTTTCGGGGCCACCTGCCACAAAGCCAGAGCGCAGACCCGGCAGGTTGCTGCGTTTGGACAGCGAATGGAAAATCAGAACCCGTTCGGGATCTGCACCCATGTCCTTGGCGACCTCAAGCGCGCCTTTCGGCGGCGTGTCGCGGTAGATCTCGGAATAGCATTCATCCGCAAAGATCTGGAAATCATGCTTTTCTGCTAGCGCGATCAGGTCGCGCAAGTAGGCTTCGCTCGCGACCGCACCCTGAGGATTGGAGGGCGAACAGATATAGGCGATGGCAGTGCGGTCGAGCACATCTGTAGGCAGGCTCGCATAGTCCGGCAAGAACCCGTTTTCGGCAGGTGCTGGCACAAACTCGATGTCCGCTCCCACGGAAATCCCCGCAATCATGTAGACCTGATAAAACGGGTTCGGCGTCAGAATGACAGGCTTCGCGCCGTTCTTGGTTTCCGGACAAAGCGCCATCGCCGCGTTGTACAGCCCTTCGCGCGTGCCGTTCAGCACCATGATCTGACCGTTGGCATCGACCTTCACAGAAAACCGGCGATCAATCCAATCGGCAATCGAGGCCAGCAGCTCTGGCGAGCCGTCATTGGGCGGGTATTTGTTGAAGCCAGCCATATTCTCGGCCAGCACATCTTTGATCCAATCAGGGAAGGCATGTTTGGGTTCGCCGATCGTCATATGGACAATGGGACCCCCAGGTTCATGGGAATCCAATAGCGCGCGCAGACGCGGGAACGCATAAGCCGGAAGGTTCGAAAACCGCTCGGGAAACATATTCAAACTGCCTCGTTGTCGGGATCATTTTTGCCCCGTTACGAACAATCTACCGAATTTTGCCTCTCAGGTCCAGAAAAACAACGCGACTCCAAGCGGTTGTGGCAAGCGTGCAAGCCGCGCCAAAGCTGACCCGCGGGGGAGCGGCTGGGACGTGGCTTTGTCCACTTTATGGTGGCAAAGAACATCTTCGCTGACGGCTTTGCGAAACAGAGGCCACAAAGCTGCCCCATGGGGGCGGGTCAGCTTTGGCGCGGCGGCCTATCGGCCTTGAGTCCGCACTGATTATTTTGCCGCCGTTAACGCCTGTTCTGCGGCAGCCGTCACACGCAGCAACCGCTCTTCCTCAAAAGGTGCTCCAAGGAACATGATCCCGCAGCTCGGAACGCCCGTTGGCAGGGTCACCCCACAGAGCCCCATCAGATTGCCAATCCGCGTATTGCGCAGCGCCATCAAATTTTCCTGCACGTAATAGTCTTTGTCGGTCTCAAGCCGATGCACCTCGGGCGGCAGGATCGGAGACGTCGGGCAAATCACCGCATCAAATCCGGTCGTACGCTCGTTCCAAACCTCACGGATCGCGTTCAACTCATCCCAGGCTCTCACATAGTCAGCACCCGAAAACTGCCCACCGGCACGGAATCGATCCCGAATTTCGGCGAACATCGCATCCGGATTGGCCTCGATTTCGTCCCGCCAAAGCCCATAGGCCTCTGTGGTAAAGAGAACACCCGACAATGCCATGGCACGTTCGAGTTCCGGTACCTCGATATGCACCACACTCGCGCCTGCATCGCGCAAGACATCAACAGCATGCTCAAATCCCCGCGCCGGACCGTCGCGCAAGTCCTCCATGCCAACTGTGTCAATGATCGCAAACCGCCGCCCTTTCAGGCTGGCATTGCGTAAGTCCGCCGGCATGCTGCCTTCGAGCATGGCCAAAGCCAGCGCCGCGTCTTCTACCGAGCGGCAAAGAGGGCCAATCGTGTCGAACTTTTTACAAAGCGGAACTGTCCCGCCATCATCCAACCGCCCCCATGTCGTCTTCAAACCAACCAGATCGTTCCAAGCCGACGGGATCCGCACGGACCCTCCGGTATCGGACCCAATCGCCAAAGGCGCCAGGTCAAAAGCCACCGAGGCCGCCGCGCCAGACGACGACCCCCCGGGCACAGCATTCTTGTTGTTGATACAAGGCGGTGTCGCGGTGATGGGATTGTACCCAAGCCCCGAAAACGCCAGCTCGGACATATGCGTCTTGCCCAGACAAACTAGCCCCAGCGACGTCGCCGTCTGCAACACTTTAGCGTCCTCAGTCGGCACGCGATCTTTCAACAAAGCAGACCCCGACTCCGTCGCAACGCCCTCGGTATCAAACAGATCTTTCCAACTGACCGGCACCCCATCCAAAGGCGACAACCGCTCCCCTGCCCGCGCCCGTTCCGCAGCCGCTTCGGCCTCTGCCATCGCACGATCATAGGTCACGCGCGCATAGATCCGGTCCTTGTGATCGCTGCTGTCAATCGCCCCCAAAAACGCCTGCGTAAGCGCCACCGGATCAATTGCCCCCTCCCCAATCTCGCGCCCCAACTGCGCAGCACTCATCTTGAGCCACTCAAACATGCCCATCCCCTCGGAAATTTTCTGAACGGTAGCGGCCCAAAGGCGCATGGACAATCCCGAAGTGAGACGCATATTGAGAAGCAATGACGCATGATTTCGATATCCTCATCGCGGGCGGAGGCCTAAACGGCCCTGCCCTCGCCCTTAGCCTGGCCCAAGCTGGGTTTTCTGTCGGCATCGTGGATGCGCGGCCCCAAACGGCGCGCGCCTCGGATAATTTCGATGGGCGCGGCTATGCGCTGGCTTTGGCCTCCAAACGCCTGCTGAATGCCATCGGGGTTTGGGACAGCGTCGCGGCGGATACGCAACCCATGCTCGACATCAAAGTCAGCGACGGGCGCGCAGGCGAAGGCCCCTCGCCGTTCTTTCTGCACTTTGATCACAACGAGATAGAAGAAGGCCCCATGGGCTTTATGTGCGAAGACCGCTTCCTCTATCGCGCCTTTCAGGCGGCTTTGGCAAAGGCCGATGGGATCACCCAGATCAACGAAGACTCTGTGGTCGATCAAGAGAGCACAGCAGCCGGTGTTCAGGTCGCTTTGGCCTCTGGCAAAACGCTCACTGCGAAATTGCTGGTAGGCTGTGACGGCAAGCAAAGCGGCGTCGCCGCACGGGCTGGCATCAAGCGAACCGGATGGGGCTATGGCCAGACAGCTCTGGTCTGCGCGATTAGTCACGAGCTGCCTCATAGCGGTGTTGCTCATCAGTTCTTTATGCCCCCGGGCCCCTTGGCAATCCTGCCTTTGCCCGGCAACCGCAGCTCAATCGTCTGGTCTGAAACCGCCGAAAACGCCGCGGCCATTCATGCCCTCAGCGACGACGATTACCTCGCGGTCCTGCGGCCTCGCTTTGGCGATTTCCTCGGAGAGATATCCCTCGCGGGCGCGCGGTTCACCTATCCGCTGGGCTTGAGTGTGGCCAATGATTTCGTCGCCCCCCGCCTGGCCTTGGTCGGAGACGCCGCCCACGGTCTGCACCCCATCGCAGGTCAGGGGTTGAACGCAGGCCTACGCGATGTCGCGGCTTTGGTTGAGGTCCTAAGCGATGCCAAATCTCGCGGAGAGGACTTTGCGGCGATTGATGTTCTGGAGCGCTATCAACAGTGGCGTCGGTTCGACACATCGACTCTCGTGGCCGCAACGGACCTCACGAACAAGCTGTTTTCAAACGACAATCCGCTCTTGCGCATGGGCCGTGATATCGGAATGGGCGTCGTCAACGCCATCCCCGGCCTGCGCCGCACATTCATCCGCGAAGCCGCAGGCCTCACCGGAGACCTGCCGCGGCTGATGCGCTAGTCGTCCAGAGCGCGCGCTTCACCGACCAACATGATCGGAATGCCATTGCGGATCGGAAAGGCGAGGCCCGCTTTGCGCGACACTAATTCCTGCGCTTCGGCGTCATATTCCAAGGTGCTCTGGGTGCGCGGGCAGATCAAAGCCTCAAGCATATGCGGGTCAAAAGACGGCGTGTCGCTCATTGAATCAAATCCTCTTGCGTGCCGCCTCGTAGCGCAAATTCCATGAGCGTCACAAGCGTTTCCCGCCGCGTCCCCAGCGAAGGTGCCTCAAGCAGAGCCTGCTTATCCTCTGGCTGAAAATCGAGCATCATCGACAGGGAATTGATCAGCAACTCGTCATCCGCTTCTTCGAGCGTTTCCCAATCTGTCGACAATTCCCGGCTGTCAAAGAACCGCTTCAACAGTTGTAAAAACCCGGGACGTTCAAAGGCTGGATCTTTCTCTGTGCTGCCAAGGTCGCGCGCAAAATCTTCCCAGCGCACCTGACAACGCCGATAGGGTTGGAAACCTGACAACTCCTGTTCCACCCGAAAGCGGGAAATCCCCGTAAGGGTGATCATATAGCGCCCGTCTTCGGTCTCGGAAAACTGGGTGATCCGCCCGGCACAGCCAATCTGATGCAACGCATCTTCGCCGCCATGCCCATGCACCGCGGGCTGGATCATCGCAATCATCCGTTCGCGCGTTTTCAGCGCATCATCCAGCATCGCCAGATACCGCGGCTCAAAGATATGCAACGGCAGCCGCGCGCGCGGTAACAGCAATGCGCCCGGCAAAGGAAAGATCGGTACGATTTCGGGAAGATCCGCAGCTTTGAACATGCTCAAAAGTTTAGCGCGGTTTCCAGATTAGGCAAATATCATCGAGCTCAGCTTGCGACGCCCGTTCAGAACCACCGGATCATTGGGCTGCAGCGCATCAAAGATGGTGAAAAGCTGCGCCTTCGCGGCGCCATCATTCCACTCACGATCCAGGCGGAACAGGTCCAAAAGCGTGTTCACAGCGGCCTCTGCATCACCTGCTGCATGTTGCGCCTGCGCCAGATCCAAACGCGCCTGATAATTCTCTGGCTCGGCCTCGACCTGCGCCATCAAATCGGCAACGGACCCCGCGTTTTCAGCCTGACGCGCCAATTCAATCTGCGCAAACACCGCTTCGATCTCCTGAGCATCGGCGATCTCGGCTGGTGCACCATTCAGCACGGCTTCCGCCTGATCCACTTCGCCCAACGCCAAATGCGCCCGCGCCAAGCCACCAAAAGCCGCCGCGTTATTGGGATCCTCTCCCAAAATCGCAGCAAAAGTCTGCGCCGCGTCTGTCGCCTCGCCTGCCTCCAGCATTTCCTCAGCGGCGGCCAAAGCATCGCCCAGCCCACCATCAGCAGACCCGCCGGATTGCTCTACAACCCGCGCCACAAAAGCGTCGATCTCAGACGGAGGCACCGCCCCCTGAAACCCATCAATCGGCTGACCTTGATAGAACGCATAGACCGTCGGGATTGACTGCACCCGCATCTGGCCTGCGATCATCTGGTTCTCATCCACATTGACCTTCGCCATAGTGACCGCGCCCTTGGCCTTGGTCACAGCCGCCTCAAGTGCCGGCCCCAAAGTCTTGCATGGCCCACACCAAGGCGCCCAGAAATCCACAATCACCGGAGCCTGCATCGAGGCCTCGACCACGTCCTGCATAAACGTCGCCTCAGAGACGTCTTTGATCAGCTCCCCTGATGGGGTGTCGCTACCTTGTCCAAGCTCGAGCATTGTCTGGCTCCATATTCCTAAGTTACGGCCTATATGGCGGCTTTGCGCAAGCATGCCAAGGGATACACTCCCTTTTTCTCTTGCCCAAAGTATCCCGGGGGAGCCCCGAAATCGGGGCGGGGGCAGAGCCCCCTAATCAGATATCAAATGTCGCAAAAACCGGTGCATGATCGCTCGGCTTCTCCCAGCCCCGAGCATCCCGCAAAACACGGCTGGAATGCCCCGCATTGGAGATATCCGGCGTCGCCCAAACGTGATCCAATCGCCGCCCCTTATCGGCCGCATCCCAATCCTTGGCGCGATAGCTCCACCAGCTATAAAGCCGCCCCTCCGGGATATCCTGACGCGTGATATCAACCCAACCGCCCGCATCTTGCGTTTCCGCCAGATGCTCGACCTCAATCGGCGTATGGCTGACCACCTTTAACAGCTTCTTGTGATCCCAAACGTCGTCCTCTCGCGGCGCGATATTCAGGTCGCCAACAAGGATGGATTTCTCGGGCTTCTCCGCATGAAACCAGTCCCGCATATCGGTCAGATAGTCGAGTTTCTGGCCAAATTTCTCGTTTTTCTCGCGGTTGGGCTCATCGCCGCCAGCGGGCACATAGAAATTCTGAACCGTAACGCCATTCTCCAGACGACCCGCCACATGGCGTGCATGACCCAGATTGGCGAAATCCTTGTCACCCGCATCCACCATCGGAATTTTCGACAGGATCGCCACGCCGTTGTACCCTTTCTGACCCCGCGCAACCATGTGGGTGTAGCCAAGCGCCGCGAAGCCTTCGGTCGGGATCTTTTCAACCGGGCTTTTGCATTCCTGCAAACACAGAACATCCGGTGCCTCTTCTTCCAAGAGCTTCAAGACAATCGGCTCGCGCAGGCGCACAGAGTTGATGTTCCAGGTGGCAAGGGTAAAAGACATGGGCAAATCTCGCGTTTGTGTTGACCGCACTCTAGCCAGAGCACTGCCAAGAGGCCACGCCAAACCTCACCCCTGCTGACAGTTTCAGGGCACAAAAAAAGGTCCGGATCAAATCCGGACCTAGTCCAACAGGGAGGTGCATATCTTGACCCGGATATGCGCGGTATCACCAAAAGGTTGTATTTACTGTGTCACAAGAGTGCGAAAACTGTCAATTCGAGCATGCCTTTGTATGCTTAATTTTTCGCAAACGCGGCGTTCCCGCCTCACGCAACCAGTCGATACCCACCGGATTCGGTCACCAAAAGCCGTGCATTCGAGGGATCTGGCTCGATCTTTTGACGCAACCGATAGATGTGTGTTTCCAGCGTGTGGGTCGTAACACCTGCATTATATCCCCAGACCTCGTGCAAGAGGATATCGCGGGCAACCACGCCGTCTGTGCTGCGATAGAGGAACTTGAGGATGTTGGTTTCCTTCTCGGTCAGACGGATCTTGCGATCCTCTTCAGTCACCAAAATCTTCATCGCAGGCTTGAATGTATACGGCCCAAGCGTGAACACAGCGTCTTCGCTTTGCTCATGTTGCCGCAGTTGTGCACGGATCCGCGCCAACAGCACGGGGAACTTAAACGGCTTGCTCACATAGTCATTGGCCCCGGCATCCAGACCCAAAATCGTGTCGGCATCGGTATCGTGCCCGGTCAACATCAGGATCGGGCTTTTGACACCCTGCTTGCGCATCAGGCGGCACAACTCGCGACCATCGGTGTCAGGCAACCCCACATCGAGAATGATCAGATCGAACAGACCCTCTTTGATGCGCCCCATGGCCTCAGAGCCATTGCCAGCTTCAAAGACATCGAAGTCCTCGGTCATCACCAATTGTTCTGACAGGGCCTCACGCAGGTCCTCGTCATCGTCTACCAGTAGAATTTTCTTGAGCTGAGCCATCGGGTCCTCCTCATTCGGTTTCCAAAGACTTGAGACCGGATGACAATTTTCTCAAGGTATGCTGCAAAAACTTCACGTGGACGTGTAAATCGCGTGGGAATTGTTTCACAATACGTCAAAAGAGCAGTACATGTTCGGCTCTGAACCACCGAAAGTATTTCAATGAGCTTCGCGCCAAACATCCTCGAACTCATCGCCCGCGCCCGGTCGGACATGCGTATGGGCGTGCCCGTGATCATGACCGGAGAGGGACAGGCGTTATTGGTGGCCTCGGCTGAAACCATGTCTGAGGAGCGTTTGACAGATTTTCGGGGATTGGCGCCGGAGCTTGTTTTGGTCATTACAGCACGGCGTGCCGAAACACTGAAAGCACGGGTCTATGACAAAGACATCGCCCGTATCCGCATGCCCGCAGACGCAACCACGCGATGGGTGCATTGTGTGGCAGATCCCTCGGATGACTTGATGATGCCCATGAAAGGCCCTCTGGCGGTCGAGCGGGGTGGAGATGTAGGACTGCATCAAACCGCAATTTCCTTGGCAAAGTCCGCCCAACTCTTGCCCGCGGTTGTCGTGTTGCCCCTACATGACGCAGGGAGTTTCGCGCTTGAGCATGGTCTGACGATCGTGCCCTCGCAGCTTGCGGCGGAAAATATGGCCGAAGCACATCAGATGGATTCGGTCATTCATGCCGGCCTGCCTATGCGCGCTGCTGAATCAGGGCGCCTGCATATTTTCCGCCCAGATGACGGCGGTGAAGAACACTACGCCATCGAAATCGGCAAACCGTCGCGGGATAAACCAGTGCTCGCACGTCTGCACTCGGCCTGTTTCACCGGGGACGTTCTGGGATCGTTAAAATGCGACTGTGGCCCTCAGCTGAATGCGGCTTTGATGCAAATGGGCAGTGACGGCGAAGGGGTGCTTTTGTACCTCAACCAAGAAGGTCGCGGCATTGGCCTGGCGAATAAAATGCGCGCCTATAGCCTGCAGGACCAGGGGTTTGACACGGTCGAAGCCAACCACCGCCTTGGGTTTGAGGACGACGAACGCGACTTTCGTATTGGCGCAAACCTCTTGAAGAAGATGGGCTTTTCCTCGGTGAGGCTTTTGACGAACAACCCACGCAAAATCGCGATGATGGAAAACGAAGGTATCCAAGTGGCCGAACGTGTCGAGCTGAAGGTCGGCGAGAATCGCTTCAATTCCGCCTATCTCGCGACCAAGGCCGCAAAATCCGGGCATCTCTTGTGAGCGATTTACGCCTTACGCCTCAGGGAATCTGGTTCCTGGGCAGAAGGTTTCCTTGCGCGATTGGTAAAGGCGGCATTCGGGTTCAAAAACGTGAAGGCGACGGGGCGACACCGGCAGGTATTCACCGCATTGTCGGCATGTTGTATCGCGCTGATCGTCTGGCCCAACCGCAGCCTTGGGCCGAGAAAATTGGCCCGCAGGATTTATGGTCCGATGCGTCCGAGTCTCCTGATTACAACCAACTGGTCCGCAAACCCTATACATTCAGCCACGAGGTAATGCGTCGCGCGGATCCTCTATACGACATTGTTTTTATTACAGATTACAACTATCCGGAGGCGCGATCTGGACTCGGCTCCGCAATCTTCCTGCACCAATGGCGCAGACCGCGGTTTCCGACAGAAGGCTGTATTGCGCTGCGTCGCGATCATTTGAAATGGATCGCTAAGCGGGTGACCAGAGGCGCATTGCTGGACGTCTCGCCAAGCTTGGCGTCAGACGACTAGCCGTAGTCTCGCGCCCCAAAGATCGCGGAGCCGACCCGCACATGAGTCGCCCCAAAGCTCACGGCCTTCTCGAAATCGCTGCTCATGCCCATCGACAGGCCCTTTAATCCATTGCGCTCAGCAATTTTAGCGAGAAGCGCGAAGTGCAGGCTGGGTTCTTCATCGACCGGCGGAATACACATCAACCCTTTGATCGGGAGATCCAAGTTGCGGCAGTCGTTCACGAAACCATCCGCATCTTTCGGCAAAACACCAGCTTTCTGAGGCTCTTCCCCGGTGTTCACCTGAATGAACAGGTCTGGGCATTTTCCCATTTCCTGCGCCAAACGGGCCAGAGTGCTCGCGAGTTTTGGGCGATCCAGCGAATGAATCACTTCAAACAGCTCCATAGCTTGCCGCGCCTTGTTGGTTTGAAGTGGACCAAGCAAGTGAACGGTAACGCCATCAAACGTCTCGCGAAATTCGGGCCACTTCCCAGCGGCTTCTTGAACTTTGTTCTCACCGAAAACTCGGTGACCTTGCTCCAGAACCGCGTGAACGCGCTCGTTTGGCTGAACTTTCGACACGGCGATCAACTCAGTGCTCCCCGGCCCACGACCCGCCTCAGTTTCTGCTTTCACGATCCGGTCTTGAATTTCAACGAGTGACATGTGGGTCCCTTGGCAAGTTTCGTCGCACCGAACACCAATTTTCTACAAAAGAAAAGGGCGGCTCGAGTGAGCCGCCCTAAAATTGGGTCTTCTTGTTCTAAGAATTAGAACTTGAAGGAGATACCCAGGTCTGCGCGCTGGTCGCCGTTAACTTCACCGAAGCCGCCAGCCAGAGTTGCGCCGCCCAGGTCGTATGCAACGCCGATGCCGTACGCGTCTGCGCCGCTGTCACGCTCTGCATAAGCTGCGGTTACAGTTACGTCACCGGAAGTGTAGGACGCGTCGATACCGTAAGCGGTGTCGTTCAGAACGCCGTTGTCTACGTAGGTTGCGTTCACAGAGAATGCGCCTGCGGAGTAACCGATGGTAGCTTTCATGTCGTTGTCGCCAACGGTGTTGTCACGGAAGCCAGCGGAGAAAGAGAAACCGTCGATGGAACCGGAGAATGCAAGCGCGATGTCGTCGTTGGAGGAGTCCAAGGACACTGCAACAGAGTAGTCACCGAAGGAGTAGTCGATACGTACGTCGTCGGAACCGTTTTCGCCGTAATCGTCAACGATGTCGTCCACGCCCAGGCCGTCAAAGCCAACATCTGCGATGCCGCCGGTGTCTTGTGCTTCACCGATGTCGCCAACGGTCAGTGTCAGGCCTTCGTAGGAGATGAATACTTCTGGGTCAGAAGCGCCACCGCCAGTTGTGTGCGCGGAGTTGTTGGAATCTGCGTCCAGGTCAACAGAAGCACCGAAAGCGATACCGCCATCAGTTTCGCCGGAACCTTTAACGTCAAAGTCGATTTCGTTTTTGACGACGGTGTCGCCTGCTGCATCAGAGTAATACAGACCCATGTTTGCGGAACCAGAGATGGTCACGTCCGCAGCTGCAACACCAGCGGTCAGAACCAGCGCGGTGGAAGCAAAGAGAACTTTTTTCATAGTTTTTCCCTCGGATTGAAATTTAGATCCCCAACCGCGTTTGCCGGTGGGTATGAGGGTGTTTCGCTTTTTTTGCCTGAGTCTATCAATGGTTCAGTTTGATTTATCGAAAGTATAGAAAAAAGTGTGTGAAAGATGTCGCATAGGGTTATTTCAAGTATTCCAAAGTATATTCCACTGGATTCCTTCCTATTTGTCTAAAAAAACAAAATTGACCGAGCGTTTGCTCGATCTTTCCGTCTTTTCCATAGGAAAAGAAAAGGGCGGTTCCGAGGAACCGCCCTAATATGGGATCTTCAGCTTCTTAGATTAGAAGGAGAAGGAAACACCCAGGTCAGCAACAGAAGTGCCTTTTGCTTCACCGAAGCCACCTGCCAGCGTTGCGCCGCCCAGGTCGTATGCGAAGCCGATACCATAGGCCTCTTGAGTACCAGCACCATCGTTGTCCGCAAAGACAGCAGTGATAGTCAGGTCACCGGAGGTGTAGGAAATGTCGATGCCTTGGCCAGTGTTCGTGCCGTTGTCCACATAGAAGATGTTTGCACCGAATGCGCCAGCGGAATAACCGATGGTGGCAGTTGTTTGGTTTGCACCAGCAGTTGAGCCAAAGCCAACCGCAACAGACACGGAGTCAAACGAAGTCGACATGCCAATACCCCAGTCGTCGTTGGAGCTGTCGGAGTCGATCGATGCAGCAACTGCAATGTCGCCAAATGAGTAAGCAACGTGCACATCGTGGGAGCCGAACGCGCCGATTTCAGCAGAGTCATCGATGCCGATGCCGTCAAAACCAACGTCAGCCAGACCACCCTGGTCAGATGCTTCGCCGATGTCACCAACGGTCAGAGTTAGGCCTTCGTAGGAGATGAAGACTTCTGGATCGCTTGCGCCAGTGCCGGTTGTGTGTGCGGAGTTGTTGGACTCTGCGTCCAGGTCAACAGATGCGCCAAAAGTGATGCCGCCGTCGGTGGAGCCGGAGCCTGCAACGTCGATGTCGATTTCGTTCTTAACGACAGTTGTTGTGCCGTTGTAGAACAGGCCCATGTTTGCAGAACCGGAAACGGTTACGTCTGCAGCTGCTGCACCTGCGACCATTACCAGCGCGGTGGAAGCAAAGAGAACTTTTTTCATTTTGTTTTCCCTCGGATTTTCTAAATTTCAAACCCTGGCCGGACCGTCCAAGCAGGGCACGAAGCCTGCATCGCTGCTTTCAGAGGGGGTTTTCAAGCACGGCAGATCGGCCCCATTTACACCCGCATTTTTTGGTGCATCATTGTCACACTTTTTCTTCTAACTTATTCTAATGATTAGGTTTTTGACTATACTAAAGGTTAGTGTTGTATCCAAAGTATACATCAATGCAAGGGTCGCTTTGTAGCCACTCCCACCGAGTGACTCGGGGAAAAACCTTGCCCTGTCTACACCGCTTATATAGGAGGGTGTGAGGATGGTTTTTTCGTAAGGACAGGTCTGTGAATAGCGTCGCAAGATTTTCGATTTCGGTCTTAGCCTTGACGGCTTTGACAGCCTGTGGCGGCTTCCGTCAGAATTCCCAGTCTGCTGATGATTATGGTCAGGGCCAAGGAGGCGATACCACATTCACGGCGACACCGGTGCAGGAACGCGAAACTACGATCTGGGAGATTTTTGCCCCTTCTAACGAAGAGGTCGAGCTTAAGGTCAATAAGTACATCTGGACCGCATCGCTTGAGACTCTCGACTTCTTGCCAATTGAATCCGTTGATCCATTTTCCGGCGTAATCACGACCGGTTACGGAACACCTCCTGGCGGCGGCCAGTCGTATCGCGCAACGATCTTTGTGCGCGACCCGGCTTTGGATGCGCGCTCATTGCATGTCGCGATGCAACGCAGAAACGGACGCGCTGTGCCTGATTCAACCGTGCGCGCGGTTGAAGACGCGATTCTTGCGCGGGCACGTCAGCTGCGCATTCGCGACGGACGCTTCTAAAGCGCGTTTTCGATTTCAGCTTGTGAAATCCCAAGGCTCTGCCGATCCGGCTGGGCGTTTTTTGAGCCTGTCGATCCACTCCAGTTGTTTCGGCAAAGCGATCGTCGTCAGGTCATAATTTGCGACGACATGTGATCGCGCACGGCGCCCCACTTCGGTTCTCATTTCAGGATCGTCCAAGACCGCGCGGATTTCTTTAGCCAGCGCCTCTGTATCAAAGAAATCAACCAACCGACCTGTCTCACCATGAGAGATGACTTCGCGCACCGGCGCCGTGTCACTGGCCACAATGGCGGCCCCGCAGGACATGGCTTCGAGCAAAGACCAGCTGAGCACAAATGGGTAGGTCAAATAGACATGCACTGTGGACACCTGCAGCAAAGTCAAAAAGCGGTCATACGGCAATTTTCCCAAAAACCGCACTCGCGCCCAATCCGTGTCGGAGATCTGAGGGCGCACTTCTTCGGTGAAAATCGTCTTCCAGGTCCGCCCATCAGGGGCCGCTGGTCCGTAAGACCGCTCTTCTCCGCCGACAATCAACACATGCGCGTCAGGCGACTCGCGTAGAATCTGAGGCAAAGCTCGCATAAAAACATGAAAGCCCCGATAGGGTTCCAGATTTCGGTTCACAAAGGTGATGACCTGATCTTTGCGGGTCACCTGCCCTCCGTCTGGCAAATCAAAGACCACGTCGGGGTTAGGCTTTGCCACCTCTGTATCGATGCCATCGTGAATCACCGAAATCCGGTCTCGGAACACTTTGGGAAAGCTCGCGGCCTGAAAATCGGTGGGACAAATGCCCATATCACCGAGCGGCAGATGCAGATGGTTGTTCACATTCTTCATGCGAATCCTCTGGGCGGCCATGGCATCATCCGCGCGCGCAAATTCCGGATCAAACCCGGAATCCGCCGCATTCGCCTGATAGAACAGCTCATAGTAAAGCCCGATGCGCGCCTCAGGCCAGATATCGCGCAGAAACAACGATTCCCCCCACCCCGGGTGCGCGACAATCACATCCGGCGTGAATCCCGAGGCCTTAAGCTTCATCGCAGCCACCATACAGGCCTCACCGCGGTGGAGTTTGGTATTCAGATCTACCAACCAAGGATGCACCCCATCCCCCGGTTTGCGCGTGATTTGATAGGGAAGAATCCGCACGCCCTTCCAATCTGTCGGCTTTTTCACACGCAGAGTCAGCGCAACGCAGCGATCTCCGCGTGCCGCCAGCGCGGGTGCAAGATTCTTAAACTGACCGGGAAAATTCTGATGGATAAAGAGAATGTTCATAAAATTTCCTGCTCGGCCTACGCGCTTTATGGCTTTTCTCCCTTATAGAATCGTGAACCTCGCCCCCAAAGTCCCAATTTTCACGCAAAGCGCTGGACCATGGCATCCGCCTCGCCTATCACCTTCGCGACCAAGACTTACGGCCCAAGGGGCCCGACGAGATGAAAGGGAATTTCGGCATGACGCGCTACACCCCCGCCGAGATCGAAGCAAAATGGCAAGCGGCTTGGGAGAAAGCCTCGGTCTTTAAGGCTGAACGCGACCCAAGCAAGCCAAAATACTATGTGCTCGAGATGTTCCCTTACCCGTCGGGCAAGCTGCATATGGGCCATGTGCGCAACTACACAATGGGCGATGTGATCGCGCGCTATAAGATGAGCACGGGGCACAATGTGCTGCATCCCATGGGTTTTGACGCCTTTGGCATGCCAGCTGAGAACGCAGCGATGGCGTCGGGTGGGCACCCAAAGGATTGGACCTATTCCAATATCGACACGATGGTCGATCAGATGAAGCCTCTGGGGCTTTCGCTCGATTGGTCCCGTATGTTTGCCACCTGCGACGTTGAATACTACGGCCAACAACAGGCGCTGTTCCTGGATATGCTGGAAAAAGGTCTGGTCTATCGCAAGAACGCCGTCGTGAACTGGGATCCGGTCGATATGACCGTTCTGGCTAACGAGCAGGTCGAAAACGGCCGCGGCTGGCGCTCGGGTGCTCTGGTGGAACGGCGCGAGCTCACGCAGTGGTTCTTTAAGATCTCGGATATGTCCGAAGAGCTGCTGTCCTCGCTCGATGACCTCGAAGACTGGCCCGCCAAAGTGCGCCTGATGCAGGAAAACTGGATCGGCAAATCGCGTGGTCTGCAGTTTGGCTTTGAACGTGTGGATGGCGAGGAACCCATTGTCGTTTACACCACCCGCCCCGACACGCTGATGGGCGCGTCTTTTGTCGGCATCTCGCCTGACCACCCGATTGCAAAACAGCTTGAGGCCGAGCGCACGGATGTCGCCGAGTTCGTTGCCGAATGCCGCAAGGGTGGCACCACGGAAGAAGCCATCGAAACCGGCGAGAAGCTGGGCTTTGACACAGGGATCCGCGTCAAGCACCCGCTCAATCCCGATTGGGAACTGCCTGTCTGGATCGCGAACTTTATTCTGATGGACTACGGCACCGGCGCGATCTTTGCCTGCCCGGCGCATGACCAACGCGACCTTGATTTCTGCCGCAAATACGATTTGCCGGTCATCGACACCTTCTTTGCGATGGACAATGACACCGCGGTCGCGAACGAAGCCTTTGTGCCACCAAAAACCGAGAAAGTCCGTTGGGTTGACCATTTCGCTGGCCTCACCGAGGCAACAGGCGAAGAAGCAATCAACGCCACCGTCGATTACGCCGAAGAGGCCGGCTGGGGCGAAGGCGTCACCAAATACCGCCTGCGCGATTGGGGTCTGTCCCGCCAGCGCTATTGGGGCTGTCCGATCCCTGTGGTCCACTGCCCGACCTGCGGCGTCGTGCCTGAAAAGAAAGAGAACCTGCCGGTCGAGCTGCCTTATGACGAGGACGGCAAAGCCATCGATTTCTCGGTGCCCGGCAATCCTCTGGATCGCCACCCAAGCTGGCGCAACTGCAAATGCCCGAAATGTGGTGGCGATGCGCAGCGCGAAACCGATACGATGGACACTTTCGTGGATTCATCCTGGTATTTCGCGCGTTTCACTGCTCCGCGCGCGACTACGCCGACAGAACAGGCCGATGCCGACTATTGGATGAACGTCGACCAATATATCGGCGGGATTGAACACGCGATCCTGCACCTGCTCTATTCCCGCTTTTTCGCCCGCGCGATGAACATCACAGGCCACCTGCCGGAAAAGTCCAAAGAGCCGTTTGATGCGCTCTTCACCCAAGGCATGGTGACCCACGCGATCTATAAACGCGAAGGCCAAAACGGCCGCCCGGTTTATTACTACCCCGAAGAGGTCGAATTGAAGGACGGCAAAGCCTTCCTCAAAGAGGACGGCTCTGAAGTCGACATCGTGCCAAGCGCCAAAATGTCGAAATCCAAAAACAACGTGGTGGACCCGCTGGCGATCATCTCGGCCTATGGCGCCGACACCGCCCGCTGGTTCGTCCTCTCTGACAGCCCACCCGAGCGCGACGTCGAATGGACCGCCTCTGGCGCTGAAGCGGCCTATAAACACCTCACCCGCGTCCACCGCATCGCCTCTGATGCGGCTGAGAGCAAAGAGCAAGCGAACGCGAGCGATGAGCAGCTCCTGCGCGAAATGCACAAAGCTATTCGGGACGTCACACTTGGCGTAGAAAGCTTCGGTTTTAACGCCTCAATCGCAAAACTTTACGGCTTCACCAACACGCTGGCGAAATCCAAAGCGGGCGCCGCCGCCAAGAAAGAAGCCGCGAAAACCTTGGCCCAGCTCATGGCCCCAATGACACCACACCTCGCTGAGGACATGTGGCAGCTTTTGGGCGGAGACGGCCTCGTGATCCACGCCCCATGGCCCGTGGCCGACGAAGCCATGCTGGTTGAGGCCAACGTTACGCTTCCGATCCAGATCAACGGCAAACGCCGCGCAGAAATCTCGGTTCCCAAGGATATGCCAAAGGAAGAGGTTGAAAAAATCGCGCTGGCGCAGGAAGCTGTCGCCAAGGCGCTGGACGGGGCCCAGCCCAAGAAATTGATCGTCGTCCCCGGACGGATTGTGAATGTGGTCATCTAATCTCTCTCGCCGCTTCGTTTTGATCGGCGCAGCCGCAAGCCTCACGGCCTGTGGCTTTACCCCCGCCTATGGCCCAAACAGCGCGGCAAATCGCGTTCTCAGCCAGATCGCTGTGGATGAGATCAAAACCAGCGATGGGTTCCATCTGGTCCGCCAGTTGGAACACCGTTTGGGTCGCTCAGCCGCACCGAAATTCGGCCTCTCCGTGGCGCTGACCACCCGCGAAGAAGGTGTCGCGGTCACATCCGACAACCAAACCACGCGCGTGGAAATCTTTGGCGACGCAACCTTCGCCCTGCGCCAACTGAGCGACAACGCTGTGGTCCTCTCTGGCAAGACCCGCAGCTTCACCGGCTATTCCACCACCGGCGTCACAACCTCGGAACTCGCATCAGAACGCGACGCGCGCGAGCGTCTGATGGTGATCCTCGCCGACCAAATCGCCACACAACTCATCGCACGCGCTGGCGAGCTGCCGGAATGAAGCTCAGCCCCCGCGACGCGCGCGGCTATTTCACCAAACCAGACCCCAGCCGCACGGGCATTCTGATCTATGGGCCTGACGCCATGCGCGTCGCCCTTAAACGCCAAGACCTCATCGCGGCCCTCATCGGCCCCCAAGGCGAAGAGGAAATGCGCCTTACGCGCATCCCCGCCGCTGATCTGCGAAAAGATCCGGCGATCTTAATCGACGCCATCAAAGCCATTTCTTTCTTCCCCGGCCCCCGCGTCGCCTTTGTCGAAGACGCCACCGACACCGCCGCTCCAGCCATCCTCACAGCGCTTGAGGACTGGGCCACAGGCGACGCCCAGATCGTGGTCACCGCAGGACAGCTCAAGGCCAGCTCCAAGATCCGCAAGGCCTTTGAGGCCCACAACAACGCCTACGCCACCGCGATCTACAACGACCCGCCCAGCCGCGAAGACATCGAGGCCGATCTCGCCAAAGCAGGCCTCACCCAGATCGACCGCGAGGCGATGACCGACCTCACCAATCTGGCCAAAGCGCTGGACCCGGGCGACTTCCGCCAAACGCTCGAGAAACTCGCGCTCTACAAACACGGCGACGCCACACCTGCCACCTCCGACGACGTCGCCGCTTGCGCCCCGACCTCAACCGAGGCAGCCCTTGACGACATGCTCAATATCGTCGCCGAAGGCCGTGCGCAGGAAATCGGCCCGGTCATGGCCAAACTCAAAGCCCAAGGCACCCAACCCGTCGGACTTTGCATCGGCGCCACCCGCCACTTCCGCGCGCTCTATGCGGCCGCCTCAGATCCCGGTGGTGCCTCCCAAGGCATCTCTCGCATGCGCCCGCCGATCTTCGGCCCGCGCCGAGATCGCATGGTGCGCCAAGCTCAAGGCTGGGGCGCGCCAAAACTCGAACAGGCGCTCACGATCCTGACCGACACCGACTTGCAGCTGCGCTCCGCCAACCAAAGCGCGCCTGCCATGCCGCTGGTCGAACGCGCGCTCCTGCGTCTCGCGATGCTCAGCCGTCGCTAATTCAGCTTGCCGAAAGTACTCTGGGGTGAGACCCGTCCTGCAAAAGCTCGTGGAGCTTTTGAGGCTCGAACAGGCGGAGCCTAGGCCAAAGTCAAAAGGGGGCAAAGACCCTAAGACTCCAGCCATTTCGCAGCCGACAACCCTACCCAGCGCCCTGTCGCCAAACATCCGGTCAAAAGATACCCACCCGTCGGGGCTTCCCAGTCCAGCATTTCACCGGCGGCAAATACCCCCGGGCGATTCCTGACCATCAGCGCATCGTCCAGAGCATCAAAATGCAACCCACCCGCTGTTGAAATCGCCTGATCCATCGATTTTGGTCCTTTCAACTTTACTGGTAAGCTTTTGACCAACGTCGCCAAATCATCTGGCAACGGACGTCCAAACTCCATCAATAGCGCCTGTTTTACCGCATCCAATTTGAGCGTTTTCCGGAGATAGTTGCTCAAGCTGGCCTTGCTTCTCGGTTTGGCTAAACGCGTACGTATGGCATCGAGCGTAAGATCAGGCACTAGATCGAGCAACAATTTAGAGCCCTCTCGCAACGCTTTAGAAACAGCATAGACGCCACCGCCCTCGATACCGCTTTCCGAGATCACAAACTCTCCACGCACGCGCTGATCTCCGGCCGTCAAAGCCACAGACTTCACCGGCGTACCAAAGTGCTTGGCCATATGCTGGGACCAATCGATCTCAAACCCCATGTTCGCCGGTTGAAAGGGTGCAACCGGTAGCCCCGCGACCCCAGCCCAAGCGCCATCAGAGCCCAACCGCGCCCAGCTCGCGCCGCCGCAAGCCAAAACAGCCACTTCGGGACGCAAAGTGACCCGCCCTTGTGGCTTCTCAAACACATAACCGTCCTGCAGACCCACCCAGCGATGTCGCGTTCTGATTTCAACACCCTGCGTCGCCAGCCGCGCAAGCCAATTGCGCAGCAGGGGCGAGGCCTTCATCACCTTGGGAAACACCCGCCCAGTGGAGCCCGTAAACATCTCTTGCCCAAGCTCCTCCGCCCAAGCAATCGCCTCTTGCGGCCCAAAGGACTCTAGCATCGGGCGCAGATGCGGTGCGGCTTCGGAAAAATTCTTCAGGAAGGGCTCAAACTGCTCATCCTTGGTCAGGTTCAACCCCGATTTCCCCGCCATCAGAAACTTGCGCGCCACCGAAGGCTTGGCCTCTGCCACCACAACAGGATGGCCCGCCGCAGAAATCACATCCGCCGCCATCAGCCCCGCAGGCCCGCCTCCGATGATCAGCGCGCCTTTCATGTGTCCGACGGCAAGCTGCCTTTGATCTCCACGACGCGATGCGGATAGGGGATCTCGATGTCGTTGTCTTTCAGCGCGTTCCAGATCGCAAAGAGTACTTTCGGCGTGAACTTGTTTTTACCGTCGTCGATACCGTTGACCCAGAACTCCACCGCGAAATCGATGCCGCTGTCGCCGAAACCGCGTAGTTCACAATCAGGTCCATCGGGATCGTCCAAAACAAAATCCAGCTTCGCCACCGCGGCCTCGATGATCTCCGGCAATTTGTTGATATCTGTTTCGTAGCTCACCGAGAACGGCGCTTCATAACGGTTGGCCGAGCCGCTGTCCGAGAAGTTCACCACGCGCGTCGTGATGAAATCCTCATTCGGAACCACGATCCAGCGGCCGTCAAAGGTCTCGAGAATAGCCGCCCGCGCGGTCATTTTGACAATGGTCCCGGCCTCACCGCCGTCGAGCTCGACGTAGTCACCGACGGTCGCCTGCCCCTCGAGCAAAAGGATCACGCCCGAAATAAAATTGCTGGCGATCTTTTGCAGACCAAAGCCGAGTCCCACGCCAATGGCACCACCGAGAACGGCCAGAGAGGTCAGCGAAATCCCCATGATGTTCATCAACAAGAGGAAGGCCACGCCGAAGATTGCGATCTCGCTGGCTTTGGTGGCCAACTCGCGCATGGCGGGGCGCATGTCCTCTTGCTTTTGGATCATTGCCGTGGATTGCGCGTTGGACCAGCGGCCGAGCCAGAAGATCACGCCCCCGATGATCAGGAAGCGCACTAGGAACAACAGCGAGAAACTCAGATTGCCCAACGGCACGATGGTCGCGTCCAATTGTGCCGTAACAAAGCCCATCAGCCCCAGCGCATAGAGCGCGGCGATCGGGATCAAGAAATATTTACCGATCGCCTTGAACAGAGGATCCTGCACGACTTCATTGACCAAAATCCGCACCGCGATGAACAGAATGACACGGTTGCCAAAAGCAATAACCGCGCCCGATCCAAAAATGCTGCGGGTGATGTTTTCGCCGACATCAGTGAACGCATAGGCCAAGAGCGGAAAGAGCAGCGGCACAAACTGCGCCAGGAACCGACGGGCTTTGGCGAATATGCTGTCGTTGTCTTCCGCTGGTGTCAGCCATCGTGTCAGCGGATCGCGTAGCTTACGGCTCACCCAAAGGGCGGCGAGGAAGGCCACGACCAGAAGAGCAAATTGCGACCAGGCAGCAGGGCTAAGCAACCATTCCTGCGCCAGATCCCAGCCTTGAGCGAGATAGGATAAGGCGGTCTGGATGATCTCTGGTTGGTTTTCCATAAGCGGGCCCTCATCACACTGTTCTTCGGTTTTTCTTGCCCTCTCGCGCGGCAAAGCTCAAGACAAAGAGATGGATGACCCGATTTGCCCTCTTTGTGACCGCCCTATTCCGCCTCAGGCCAAGCAAAGCCTGCACCATTTGGTGCCCAAGCTGAAAGGTGGGAAAGGCGGACCCGTGGTCCTGCTGCATCAGATTTGCCACAATGAGATCCACGCGACGCTGACGGAAGCGGAACTGGCGCGCGAGTATTACACGATAGAGGCGCTCAGGGCCCACCCGAGGCTCGCCAAATTCATCGCATGGGTCGCCAAACGCCCACCCGATTTTCACTCAAAAACGCCGGGCAAACGGCGCAATAGACGCTAGCTACAAAGCTCTTTGATTTTGGCTGCCAAAGCTGGATCCGCGGCTAAAACATGCTCTGCAAGATCGCGCGTCGTTGGTAGCAAAGCCTCCGCCTCCACGATCCTATCGACCAATCCAAAGTCATAGGCCTCTTGCGCTGCGATCTTCTGCCCACCCATCAGCACCAGTTTCGTGCGCGCCGGACCGATCAAAGCCGCCATGCGTTTGGGGTCAGAAGGCTGAGGTAGAAAGCCGAGTTTCATCACCGGATAGAAAAACTTCGCATGGGGCACGGCAACCCGCATGTCACAAGCCAAGGCCATTCCCATAGCGCCGCCAGCAAGGGTTCCGTTCAAGGCGGCGATTGTCAGGCAGGGCAGTTCCGCGATAGCTCCGGAGAGCCTTTCCCAAACGCCATCTGTGGCAAGACCAGCCCGCGCTTCGTCCAGATCCGCGCCGGCCGAAAAGACCTTACCGACACCGGTGATCACCAAGGCCCGCGCGTCTTGCGCCGCAAGCGCGATCTCGGTCAGCTCTTCGAGCATGGCTTTCGTCAGGCTATTGGCCTTGTCAGGACGATTGATCACGACGGTCCAAAAGCCCGCGTCGTCCTTCGTCAGATCTATCACGCCAAACCTACCTTGGCGCGAATGTCTTCGTCACGAAGCGAAACTTCCGCCCCAAGAAACGCATCTGCCTCTGCTGTGCACATCCAGAGAAGCGTCTTGGCAGGCCAATCCGGAGGAATATGATCCTCCCAGTCCAGCTGACTGACCGGGTTGATCCCACTGGCCTTGATATCCCGCTGCATCTGCGTCGCAACGGTGCCCGGAGACAGGCTGATCGCGCGAATACCTTTGTCGCGGGCCTCTTTGTCGGCCATCCGCGTAAGCATCAAAGCCCCGGCCTTTGACGAACAATAGTGCGACCAGGCCTCAACAGGCCCATGCGCAGCTCCTGACCCAATCGTCAGGATCGTCCCGCCGCCCTGTTCCATCATCACAGGCATCGCGGCCCGCATGCCGTGAAAGACACCCTTGAGATTGACGTCGATCACATGGCCCCAAGCCTCAGGATCCACTTCGGACAGATGGGAAATTGGTTCAATCGCGCCCGCGTTATTCACGAGCACATCGATGCTGCCAAAGGCCGACACACAGGCCTTCACGGCGGTCTCAACCTCCCAATACCGGCTCACATCGCAGGGAATCGCCAAGGCCTTTTCGCCCAGCTCTGCCGTCAGATCAGCAATCGCCGTCTCGTTTCGCGCCACGAGCGCCAAATTTGCACCCGCCTCAGCAAAGACTCGCGCAGCGCTTTCGCCAATGCCACGGCTAGCGCCTGTTATTAATACGGTTTTTCCCTGCAGATCCATCAGCTCACCCCTCTTGAAAATCCGGCAATTCCCAAGATAGGAGCGCGAAGTAGCGGGGTCCACCCTTGACCCGCCCAAACCCAAAGCCGACATTAGGGTTAACGAGTTTCTGGAGGGGACGTGTTTTGACCCAATCTTATGTTTCGCGCGGCGCGATTGCTGCCTGCGCTGTTGCTTTCGCCACACCAAGTTTCGCGGATATCACACCATCGGATGTCTGGGGCAGCTGGCAAAGCTATCTGTCGGGCTTTGATTTGGACATCAAAGCGACCGAAGAACGCTCGGGCGATGATATCTTCATCACCGATCTGTCGATGTCATTCGAGATCCCAGAGGAAGACGGCACCATCACGCTGATCTTCCCAGACATGGATTTTGTCAGCCGCGGCGATGGCACGGTAGAGCTGAAATACGGCGCAGACATGCAATTCACCGCGCTGATCGAAGGCGAGGGTGGCCCCGATAGCCAGGCGACGATCAATGTGGCGCATACAGGCCTTTCGACGATTGCCTCCGGCGAGCCCGAAGACATCACCTACACCTATTCTGCGGCGTCCCTGACCTACACAGTCGGCGAAGTGCTCGTGGAAGGCGAACCTCTGTCAGCAATCGGCGCGCAAATCGACGGCGACATTACAGTGACCGGCATGACCGGCCTTGTAAAAATCGCCACCGAGGGTCTGACATCCATCGAGCAGGACGTCCGCTATGATGGGCTGTCCTATGACATCCGCTTTGTCGCGCCAGAAGACGAAGGCAGCTTTGTCACAGCTGCGACCATCGAAGATCTGCGCGTGCAATCTGCCTTTTCGATTTCGCAGGATATCGACGTCGAAGATCCTGCATCGATCTTTAACGAAGAGCTGAATATCGCGATTGAGATGACCCAAGGGGCATCGGAAACCAGCATGTCTGGCAATGATGGCAACGGGCCATTCTCGTCCCAATCGTCCTCCTCTTCGGGCGCTTTCGGTATGCTGTTTAACAGCGATGTCTTTGAGGCCTCGATGAGCAGCTTTGATGCAAGCTTCAGCGTTTTTGGCGAAGAGATTCCGCTGCCGATTTCCGCCGAAATTGGTGAGGCCTCGATGGCGTTTTCGCTGCCTCTGGCCGAGAGTGCAGAGCCTCAAGATTTCTTCCTGGATTTCGCCTTTATCGACCTGATGGTCCCAGATCTGTTGTGGAACATCTTTGACCCGGGCGCAGCACTTGATCGTGGTCCGGCGACGGTCAGCCTCGGTCTTGAGGGCTCCACAAAACTGATGATGGGCGCGTTTAACCCTGAGTTCTTTGAAAGCGACGATGTTCCTGCGACATTGGAGTCCCTGACGCTGACTGATCTTGAAGTGTCCGTTGCAGGCGCGGAACTGACTGGCGCAGGCGATTTCACCTTCGACAATTCCGACATGGAAAGCTTTGATGGCTTCCCACGCCCTGAGGGCGCTGCCGACTTCCGTCTGCTCGGGGGCAATCAGCTGCTCGACAGCCTGAATTCCATGGGTCTTGTGTCCGAAGGCGACGCCATGGGCGCGCGCATGATGATGGGCCTCTTCACCGTCGCAGGACCCGGCGAGGACGAGTTGAACTCGCGCCTTGAGGTCACCGGCGAAGGTCATGTGCTGGCAAACGGCCAACGCCTGCGCTGATTTTCCAACCTTTCGAAAGGCCGCCTGCATGTTCGGGCGGCCTTTTTCTTTTGCGCAAACCTAAAGCGTTTCGCGATAAACCTGAATCACAGGTTGATTGAGAAACGCCCACGACATCTAAAGGTTCCGAGCGTTTCGCGGCAAACCTATGTGCCAAGTTTATCGCGAAACGTTTTATGCGCCCCTTGAGTCGTGCAGCCCTGCGGTCTAACTCAAAGGCAACACCCACGGAGGCGACATGAGCGAGACACTGCAACAGCTGAGCGAAAAGCTTTTGGATATGGCCAAGGCCGCCGGGGCGGATGCAGCCGATGCCATGGCCGTGCGCGGCACATCTTTGTCCATCGACGTACGTGGCGGGGCGCTTGAGAACGCAGAGCGGTCAGAGGCCACGGATCTGGGTCTGCGTGTGATGCTGGGGCAAAAGCAGGCCAATATCTCGACCTCAGATGTGCGCGAAGAGACCCTGCGCACAATGGCCGAGCGCGCTGTCGCCATGGCGGCTGAGGCACCGGATGATCCCTATATCGGTCTGGCTGACCCCGTCGATATCGCGACAGATTGGGACATCTCAGCTTTTGAGCTATGTGACCCATCAGGAGAGCCCGCACCTGACGCTTTGCAACGCGACGCAACAGAGGCCGAAGCCGCAGCGCTGGCCTATGAAGGCATCTCGCAAGTACAGTCGGTGTCCGCCGGCTATGGCCGCACCGACGTTCATCTTGCCGCCAGCAACGGATTTTCAGGTGGCCACGCACGCAGTGATCGCGCGATTTCCTGTGTTGCCATTGCCGGCACAGGTGCCGATATGGAACGCGACTACGATTATGACTCGCGCATTTTCCAAAGCGATTTAACCGACCCGCGCACCATCGGCGCAAGCGCTGCCGAGCGCGCCTTGTCGCGTCAAAACCCAAAACGGCCTCCCACCGGCGCCTATCCTGTGATCTTTGACGAGCGTATCTCTGGCTCTCTCGTTGGGCACCTGATGAGCGCCATCAACGGGGCCGCGATTGCGCGTGGCAGCTCCTGGCTGTTGAATGATCTGGGCGCGGAGATCCTGCCAAAGGCGCTTTCGCTGATCGAAGACCCCCGCCGCGCCCGTACGGCGCGCTCCCGCCCCTTTGACGCCGAAGGCCTGCCAACACGGCAACGCACAATCATCGACAATGGGGTGCTGACAGGTTGGACGCTGGATCTGGCCAATGCGCGCAAACTGGGCATGACCAGCACCGCCAGCGCGGCGCGGGGTGTGTCTGGGCCACCTTCGCCGACGTCCTGGAACCTGGCATTGACGCAGGGCACACAAAGCCGCGACGAGATGATCCGCGAGATGGGCACGGGGCTATTGGTGACGTCGATGATCGGCTCGACGATCAACCCGAACACCGGTGACTATTCACGCGGGGCCACCGGCTTTTGGGTGGAAAACGGCGAGATCGCCTATCCCGTGAATGAATGCACGATCGCAGGCAATCTCAAGGACATGATGAAAACCATCACCCCTGCCAATGACGCGCGACAGCATCTGTCCAGCGTGGTGCCAAGCCTGCGTGTCGAAGGGCTGACCCTTGCTGGAAACTGACCTCGACCTTCTGATCGCAGCCGCCAAGGAATCCGGTCGCATTGCGACGGGCTTTCACGGCTCATCCTATGAGAAATGGGACAAAGAAGACGGCGCAGGGCCAGTGACAGCGGCGGATCTTGCCGTGAACCGCATGCTCGAGACCGAACTGCTGGACGCGCGGCCAGACTATGGCTGGCTATCTGAGGAATCCGCACCGCAGTCCGCCCGTCAGAAGGCTGAATACGTCTTTATCATCGACCCGATTGACGGTACGCGAAGCTTCATCGAAGGCTCTGATACTTGGGCCCATTCTTTGGCTGTTGCGAAAAACGGAGAGATCGTGGCAGGCGTGGTCTATCTGCCAAAACGCGATCTGATGTACACAGCATCCAAAGGCAAAGGCGCCTTTTTGAACGGCAAACGGATCACGCCAAGTCAGCGCGACACGTTGACCGGAGCCAACATCCTCGCAACGCGCCCCAGCTTTGAGCCACGCCACTGGACACGCGTGCCAGATGTGACACGCAACCATCGCCCTTCGCTCGCCTATCGCCTCGCTTTGGTGGCTCAGGGGAAATTCGACGCGATGCTCACTCTGCGCGCCACCTGGGAATGGGACATCGCGGCAGGTGTGCTGATCCTTGAAGAGGCCGGAGCCCAAACCAGCGACAAATACGGCCAGCCCCTGCGGTTCAACAATCCGGACCCGCGACTGGCCGGCATGATCGGGGCAAACGCGGCCTTGCACAAACAGATCCGCGACGCGCTCGCCACATAATCTTGTGAGCCACGCTTAGACTCCTTAGTCTTTGGGCAAACCTACTTCGGGCATCATCCTACATGGCCAAACCGCTCTCACTGACCACCTATCTGGCGCTTGCCCGTCGAGAAAAATCGACCCCTTTGGACCTGAAGCAAGACAGGCCCTCGGGATATCTGATCTGGCTGCATTGCAACGACGTGCAACGTGCGACAGCGCTGGCGGACTTGGGACAACGGCTGGCCGCTCAGATCGACGCGCAACTTCTGTTGACGGTGCCCCACGGCAGCACCTGTCCCGTTGGGTTAGAGGAAATCGCAACCTGTGCCTTCGCACCATCAGAGAACGCCGAAGACATCGCAAAGTTCCTGAACCACTGGCGCCCGGATAGCGCAATCTGGATGGGACGCGAGTTGCGAGCGGGCCTCATACAGGCCACCCATGATACCGGTATCCCCCTATTTCTGATCGACGCCGACGACCCAACTCTGACCGCGCGCCCGTCGCGGTGGTTACCCTCGCCCAAACGCGCGGTCTTGCAGATGTTCGACCATATTTTTGCCCGCGAAGACGCCGCTGCGCAACGTATCTCGCGGCTGGTGCGTTACACGGCGCCGGTGACTGTCACCGGCCCTCTGATCGAAGAAAACCCTGTCCTGCCATGTAATGCCGATGATCTTGAGGCACTGAGCGAAACCCTCGTGGCGCGCGCCTGCTGGCTGGCGGCACGCGTGCAGCCAGACGAGTTGCCGCTTGTTCTGGATACGCAGCGCAGCATCAGCCGCCTTTCGCCCCGAATTTTGCTGATCCTTGTACCCGACTCAGCAAATGACGCCGCAGATTTCCGCAGACTCAGCAGAGACTTAGGGTTTCATATTGCACAGTGGGACGACGGCGATTTTCCCAGCGAGAAGACGGATATTCTTTTGGCCGAAAACCCAAAGGAACTTGGACTATTCTACCGCATCGCGCCGATCACCTTTGTCGGGTCTTCGCTAAAGCCCGGCCACGGCGGCCGCGATCCATTTGATGCGGCGGCTTTGGGGTCAGCAGTGCTCTATGGGCCAAGCGTGCATAACCATCTGAATGCCTACACACGACTGGCCAATGCCCATGCTGCACGCGTCGTGCAAAACGCGCCTTCCTTGGTGCGCGCCCTTGAAGAGCTGATGGCACCGGATAAAGTCGCCACTATGGTGCATGCAGGATGGGATACGGTGTCGCAAGGCGCGGGGGTGATCAATCAGATCGTGTCTGACATCTCTGCGGCGATTGATAAGGCGGAGGCCAAGACATGAGGCCTCCGTCGTTTTGGAACTGGGAACCGCAGCGGTTCAGCCTAAGCAGTATGATGCTCGCCCCGCTCGGGTGGCTTTATGGTGGGATCACGGCCCGGCGTGTGGCGCGACCGGCCGCGTTCAAAGCGGATATCCCTGTGCTCTGTATTGGCAACCTAAACGCTGGTGGCACAGGCAAAACTCCAACAGCCATTGCCCTAATTCAACACCTCCACTCCAAAGGACGAACCCCGCATGTGATCTCTCGCGGCTACGGCGGGTCTGCGACAGAGCTCACGCGAGTCGATGAACGCAAACACAGCGCTGCATTGGTCGGCGATGAGCCGATGTTGCTGGCGGCCTTCGCACCCACCTGGGTTAGCGCCGACCGGACCGAAGCCGCAAAGGCCGCGCAAGAGGCAGGGGCCGACTTCATTCTCATGGACGATGGGTTTCAAAACCCCTCGCTGTTTAAGGATGCCTCCATCATCGTTGCCGACGCCCAGCGCGGCTTTGGCAATGGGCGGTGCATCCCATCTGGTCCCTTACGCGAACCAGTCGCCAAGGGGCTCGCGCGAGGCGATCTCCTGCTGACAATCGGTGATACAGCCGCGCAGGCGCAGTTTGACTCTCTTTGGGCATCAAATGTGTCTCTGCCTCAAACGCGGGCGCATCTGGCGCCTTTGCAAACCGGCATGGATTGGACCGCGACACCGTTTCTGGCTTTTGCGGGCATCGGGTATCCTGAGAAATTTTTCGCCACGCTGCGCGCTCAGGGCGCCACCATCCTGCAGACCCATGCATTGGATGATCACCAGCCTTTGACCACCGCATTGCTGCAAAGGATGGAGGCAGATGCGGCCCGTCTTGGCGCGCAACTGGTGACAACGGAAAAAGACGCTGTCCGACTGCCCGCCGCTTACCGGCGCAAGGTCCTGACCCTACCGGTGCGACTAGAGGTCGAGGACTGGGCTGAAATCGATGCCCTGCTGAACAGAATCCTAGAATAAAAACGCCCGAGGCTGACCCCGGGCGCAATCCTTTGTCTGGTTCAGCTGCTTACAGCATGCCGTCCAGCAGTTCTTTCATCTCGGCATAGCTCATGTTGCCGTATTTTGTTCCATTTATCACGAAGGACGGGGTCGAGTTGATATCGTCTCGCGCTGCGTTGGTTTGGAACCACTCAACCAACGTCTGCGCGCTTTCTTCATTCTGCAGGCAGGCGTTCAGCTCGTCGTCGTTCAGACCTGCGATGCGACCGATCTTGCGCAGCTCATCCGCGATCGCGACCGGCTCACCGGCACGCGTCCAATCTGCCTGGGTTTTGAACATCAGATCTGTGATGCCAAAGAAACGTTCCTGACCGCCGCAACGGGCAATCATGGATGCCCAAAGACCAAAGCGATCAAAATAGACCTCACGGAATACAAATTTCACTTTGCCTGTGTCGATATAATCAGCTTTCAGCTGCGGATAGGTGTTCTGGTGAAACGATCCACAATGCGGGCAGGTGTAGGACGCATATTCGATCATGGTGATCGGCGCGTTTGCATCGCCTAGCACCATGTCAGGAATGGCTGATGCTGCGGCCTCTGCGTTCTCAGGCTCTGCCGGGGTTTCGATCTGAGTGACCTCCACCTCGGTCACATTGCCCTGCATCAGGAAATACGCCCCAGCGGCGATAATCGCGGCGACAACAATCGCCAGAGGAATCATACGGTTCATTCAGATCTACCTTTGGATTTTTCTTTGGATAGGACGTTACCCGCCAGACGTTCAAGCGCCTTTCGCAAGTCTTGATCCCCGACAGGGGCGGCCATGGCCTGTGCCTCTTTGGCGGCCTCGGGGTCGATGGTTTTTTCAGCAGCTTTCGGCGCGGCGGCAAACTGCGCCTGCCCTTCAGCAAAACCAATCGGTGCTGTTTGCGTGATGTGCAGCTTGGTGATGGCATTATAGCCATATGCCGCATTCACCTTTTCGCGCAGTTTCTCTTTCTGCATTTCCAACATCGGAGCCTGCGCGCCTGTGGTCAGCACGGTCAGAGTGGCTCCGAACCCTTGGCGGCCGTATTTGACATCCACAGGTTTACAGATCGCAGCCATATCCTGCCCGACAATCTCGGCCCAATGGGTCAAGACACGAGTCACAGCAAACCCACGCGTCTCGCCCGCCTTGCGGATCCGGTCCCGCAACAGCGATGAGGTACGTTGAAAGCCTTTTCGTGACCGCCTCTGCATGAGACCCCTTGCATGTTTCTTGCTGGCGCTATCTTAGTGCCACGGGCCAGATAGGCCAGCGCCAGCAGCATACTGAGGGAATAACAGTTGCGTGACCAGCCAAAAGCCGCGGACCTCTTGGAATGGTACGATCGGCACGCCCGTAAAATGCCGTGGCGTGTGGGGCCTGCGGAACGTCAGGCCGGCGTCATCCCGGATCCCTACAGGATCTGGTTGTCCGAGATCATGTTGCAACAGACCACTGTTGCTGCGGTCAAAGAGTACTTCCTGAGGTTCACAGAGCGCTGGCCCACGGTCACAGACCTCGCCAATGCCCGCGACGAAGACGTCATGGGAGAATGGGCCGGTCTTGGGTATTACGCCCGCGCCCGCAACCTGTTGAAATGCGCGCGCGTTGTGGCGCATGAGCTGGATGGCGTGTTTCCGAACACAGAGTCAGGCCTGCGCGACCTCCCCGGCATCGGCCCCTACACGGCGGCCGCCATAGCCTCGATTGCCTTTGATCGCAAAGCCACAGTCGTAGATGGCAACGTCGAACGCGTCATGGCGCGGATCTACGATCGCCACACGCCTTTGCCCGCCGCCAAACCCGCGCTGACAGAATTCGCCGATGCTCTGACCCCAGACCGACGCCCCGGCGACTACGCCCAAGCCGTCATGGACCTTGGCGCCACCATCTGCACACCAAAGAACCCTGCCTGCGGAATATGCCCATGGCGCAGCGCCTGCAGCGCGCGCATCCAAGGCACAGCAGCTGAGCTGCCCAAAAAGACGCCCAAGAAACCCAAACCGACCCGCTTGGGCGCCGTCTATATCGCCCGTCGTGTCGACGGCGCCTACCTCCTGGAACGCCGCCCCGATCAGGGGCTTTTGGGTGGCATGCTCGGCTGGCCCGGCTCTGACTGGGCCGAAGCAGAGATCCCAGATCACCCCCACCCCATCCGCGCGGAATGGAAAGAGCTGCCGACCGAAGCCCGTCACACCTTCACACATTTCCACCTGCGCCTGACCGTCAAAACCGCCCTCGTCCCCATGGACCGAAAACCCAAACAAGGCGACTTTGTCGAACTGGCCGATTTCCGCCCCTCAGACCTCCCCACAGTGTTCCGTAAGGCCTTTGACCTCACGAAAGACCTCTGAAACGTTGCCACGCGGCGCGGGCCTCGCCATAGTTGACCCAACCCGCATCAACGAGAGATCACCCCCATGATCCCCAAGGCGCAACTGAGCAAACTCCAAAGTGCACTCCCTTTCTGGTCGTCGCTTATTCTGGTGCCCTTGGCTTGGATGGGCGCGATCAACGGAGGTTGGTGGCTGATCGCTGTGCCAGTCGCAACATGGTATCTCTTTGCGCTCTTGGATGCTTTCACCGGACTTTATCTGGAAAATGCAGACCCCCAGACCGAAGACAGCACGATCTTCTGGTATCGACTGATCACAATCCTCTGGCCCTTTCTACAGGCCGGAACGCTCTTTGGGCTTCTTGCTTATGTAGGTTCAACCAATCATTTAGGCACATGGGAACTCGTCGGCCTCTTCTTTGGCGTCGGCGTTCTGACCGGGACCGTTGGGATCAACTATTCCCACGAACTCATGCATCAAAAACCCGCGTGGGAGCGCTGGCTTGGTGATATCCTCCTCGCGATGGTGCTCTATTCACATTTCCGCTCCGAGCACCTTCTGGTGCATCACCGCTACGTCGCCACTCCGCGCGATCCGGTGACAGCCCGCTATAACCAAGGCTTCCACCGCGTCTTTCCCCGCGTGATCTGGACCACGCTTCGCTCTGCATGGGGGGCCGAAAAAGCCATGCTCGCGCGCAAGAAAAATCCCGTCTGGGCATTCGGAAACCCCTTCTGGCGCTATCTCATCCTACAGGCCCTCGCCCTAGCGCTCGCCTTCTGGCTCGCAGGCTGGCTCGGAGTGGCCCTGTTCCTGTGGCAGGCCTGGATCGCGATCTGGCAATTGGAACTGGTGAACTACATCGAGCACTATGGCCTCACGCGCGAACACCTGGGGGATGGCAAATACGAACACGTCAAACCCCGCCATAGCTGGAACGCAGCGCATAAGGCCTCGAACTGGCTGCTGATCAACCTTCAGCGCCACTCGGACCACCACTATAAACCCGACCGCCGCTTCCCGCTTTTGCAGAACTACACCGAGGACGAAGCCCCGCAGCTGCCCTATGGCTATCCGATCATGACCATGGTCGCGATGATGCCTCCGATTTGGCGACGGGTGATGAACCCGCGTGTTCGCGCATGGCGCAAACAATTCTATCCCGAGATCGAGGACTGGACGGCCTACAACAAGGCACAAACGCCGATGCCGAGATAGTGGATGTCGCAATCGAAACTATCCCACATTGCATTGGCCCAACCGAGTGACATCACGGCCTTGGAGCCACTGTTTCAAGCTCTCTATGCGCATGAAACGCCCAACGCCGCGACACCAGATGCTGGCACATGTGCGCGACACATCCAGCGTTTGCTTGATGACCAGACCCCCCATGACATGATCATCGCATGGGGAACAGACAGGCGGGCGCTCGGTCTCGCCGCAATCGCCCGAGTCACTTCTATCAGTGACCCGCGCTCAGACCACTGGACGCAGATCGACCTGAAGGAGCTATTCGTACTCCCTGGGGCGCGTGGTCAAAACATTGGGCGCGCTCTGATGGAGTGGGTTCAATCCTATGCCAAACAACACGGCGCCTGCCGCATAGATTGGCACGTCAAATCCGACAACGCAGACGGCATTCGCTTCTATGAACGATTTGGGGCCAAGATCCTCGACGGTCGATTAAGCATGCGCAAAACGCTTTAGGCTGCCCTCACATTCATCTTGCCCGAAATACTCTGGGGGAATTGGCCGCAGGCCAAGGGGGCAAAGCCCCGACCCGCATAAAAAAGCCCCGCCAAAAGGCGGGGCGAAGTCGTCCGTGCCGCGGGCCTGATGGCCCTTGGACACTGGCGGTACATTCTTTTCCGATGTGTACCCACCGGATCTTTTTAGGGCCGGATTACATCTCAGCCCGGATCTGTTGACGCAGATTGTCGATGGGCACCTTCTTGCCCTCGGACTTATAGGCCCAATAGGTCCAGCCATTACAGCTCGGCGCGCCTTCAAAGGCCGCGCCCACCTGGTGGATCGAGCCCTTGTTGTCCTTGCTTCCTACAAGAGTGCCGTCCGCGCGCACTTTGGCGGTGTGGCGTCCGTTCAGCGAATAAAGCTCTTCACCTGGACGCAGCATGCCGCGTTCGACCAGCTGACCGAACGGCACGCGAGGTTGCGCACGTTTGCTTTGCGTAACTTCCAGCGCTTCGTTGTCGAGTTTACGCACGTTCTTGATGCGTTTAGTGGCGACTTTGCGATAGGTCTCTTCGCGCTCGATGCCGATGAAATTGCGGCCCAGCATCTTGGCAACCGCGCCGGTCGTGCCTGTGCCAAAGAACGGATCCAGCACCACATCGCCGGGATTGGTTGTGCCAATCAGCACACGATGCAGCAGACTTTCTGGTTTTTGCGTCGGATGCGCTTTGTCGCCGTTCTCGTCCTTTAGACGCTCGTGGCCCGTGCAAATCGGCAGAACCCAGTCGGAACGCATCTGCACGCCTTCGTTCAGCGCTTTCAGAGCTTCATAGTTGAAGGTCGGCTTCGCAGATTCCGATTTCGACGCCCAGATCAGTGTCTCATGTGCATTGGTCAGGCGTTTGCCGCGGAAGTTCGGCATGGGGTTGGACTTGCGCCAAACCACGTCGTTCAGGATCCAGAAGCCTTGGTTTTGCAGCTCTGCCCCCATACGGAACACGTTGTGATAGGAGCCGATGACCCAGATCGCCCCATTCGGCTTCAGGATCCGGCGGGCGGCAGAAAGCCAATCGCGGGTAAATCGATCATAGACCGCAAAGCTGTCAAACTGGTCCCAGTGATCATCCACCGCATCCACTTTGGAATTGTCTGGCCGGTGCAATTCACCCTTCAGCTGCAAGTTATAGGGGGGGTCTGCGAAGATCAGATCAACGGAGTTTTCGGGAAGACTGTTCATCACATCGATGCAGTCGCCAGATTGGATCGTGTTCAACACAGCATCCAACGAGGGCGCAGGAGCGCCCTTTTTCACGGGTTTATTCGTCATGTCTTGCCTCAATATAACCGGCGCTTTTGCGCTCTTTGGTTATCCACAGGATGAGTCATGACGAGTCCCGCGTCAATTTCTTTTTTGAATCAGCAGGTTAGGTTTTTAGCTTGCTACTATATGTTGTGTACGGGTTTAAAAGAACGCCTATGATGTGGGGTTATCCCCAGGCTGACGAGCGCAGATTTGTGCTCTTTGGTGGGATACCCCATGTTTCTTTCCCAGCCATATCCGGGGAACTGTTGCGCCAAAGACTCCATCAGACGGTCGCGCCTTATTTTCGCCACAATTGAAGCCGCTGAAATTGAAACACTTTTTGTGTCTCCCTTGACCACACCCTCTGCCCGAATATTCAGCCCACGCGGGATCATTTTGCCGTCCACCAGCACATAATCAGGCCGACCCGAGAGATCCTGAACCGCGCGCACCATCGCCAGATGACTGGCCCTCAGAATGTTGATCTCGTCGATCTCCGCGACAGAGGCCTCGCCGAACCCCACATCCGCGACCTCGAGGATCTGCTCATAAAGCGCTTCGCGGCGTTTCTTGCTGAGCTTTTTGGAATCGTTCAGCCCTTCGGGAATGCGATCAGGGTGCAGGATCACGGCGGCTGCCATGACCGGCCCGGCCAAAGGGCCGCGTCCAACTTCGTCCACGCCCGCCACGACAGATGCGCCGCGCAGCACAGCAAGTTCTTCGAGATGATAGTCCGGGAAACTCATGGGCCTCTTGAAAGCCAATCCATCCCCCAAGCGCAACAAAAAAACCGGCGCCGAGGGGCGCCGGTTTTCATCGGGGGCATTGCTATTGGGGATGCAAGGGACCGCCCCCGAGTGCTCGATGTCTTATTTGCTGCTTACGATGTAGTAGCCTTCGTTGCGCAGGCAGGGGATGGAGTAACCGCGCTTGGTGCCTTTGGTGGTGGCCAGTCGCACCTTGCAGTGACGTGGCAGGCTGTCGGCATAGTGGTAGTGTCTCTGCAGGCATTTCTGGCCAAAGACCTTCACCTTGCCGTCATAGGTGTTGTGGCGACGCACACAGGCGGCGGTCAGCGCATAGCGGCGAGGTTTGCGCACTTTCTTAGGCTGAGGGTCTGGACGGTGCGACGTGTAAGCCCGCGATGGCTGATTGTTGCGGTTGTTGTCGGAAATCGCTTTGCCAATGATGACCAGCGCGGTTGCGCCAACCAAGAATTTCGCGAGATCATCATTTGCCTTTGCAGGCGCTGCAGAAAAGCTGAGGCTGGTTGCAGCGATGGCGGCGATCATGATGGAAGAGATAAACTTACGGGACATGAGGGTTTCCTTTCGAGGGTCTTTATGTGTGTCGTTTTCAAACTGAGTGGCCGCGTTCAGCAGATGTTTGCGACCTGATGAGCCGACACTGGCCCGACCCCCGAAAGACAGGCAATAACACCACAATGATATCGGATAACACGCGTAACTCGCGCCGTTGATATTGAATAACCAGACCGATTCACCCAATGTCATACCCATGAAAACCACAGCTCTCATATGTTTGACGGCCGCCACGCTGGCCTTGTCCTCCCCCGCCCAAGCGGCGTGTTTTGCTGACTATAAAGCCAAGCAGGACAACCCGCTAAAGCTCCATTATGGGGTGGCCGAAGTGCGCGGCGACTGCACGAAAGCCAACGCTACTCAAGAATTGAGGCTTCGTTTGACACAGGGCGGTTGGGTTTTGCTTAATGTTCTGTCAGTCTTTGACTCATCCGGACTTCAGGAGAGACAAAGCGATGCAGGACAGTTCTATCTCCGCTATTGAGTCGCGCCAGATCGGCGGGCGCGTCGTCACCTTTGGGATTATCGCGATTGTGGTGATCCTTGCGGGGGCCGGCGCGGTTTTGCTTTTGACCCTGCCGGATGCCAATGCGTTTAACATGCGGGTCGAGCGGCTGTTTGTCGAAAACGATGATCTGACCAAACAGGCAGAACTGAAGCTTCTGGAAATCCTCGCGCAATCCGGCACAGCCTTTGCCGCGATTCTATCCAGCTATCGCATGGTGATTTTTGTCCTGCTGATCTTTGCCACAGGCATGATGATCGCAGCGCTGGTCTTCCTTGTAATGCTGATCGCCATGAACCGGCGCATGGCCCAGATCGAGAAATCCGGCATTCAGGTGAACTCTTTGCTGATCAGCCGCGACGAAAAGAAAGTCTATCTGAACAATATGGGCTTCAAACTGACGGATGCAGCGCTGGAAACCCTTTCGATTCTGGCCGAAGCGCGGATGGATGACGATGTGCTGTCGGGGATCGAACTCGAGGCGATCATTTCAGGCAAACCCCAGGCCGACTGCGAAGAGGCCGCGGGCGCCACGCGTATCAAACGTCTGCGCGACGCTTTAGGCAATCAGATGGTCAGCGAGCTCTTGGTCAAAAACATCGCACGGCGCGGCTATATGCTGGGCATCGATAAATCGGTGATCAAGGTTCTCTAACACAACATGTCTGCTCAACGCGCCAATCTGATCGGCAGCATCTGGATGATCGCTGCCATGGCCCTCTTTGCCATTGAGGATGCTTTGCTGAAAGCGGCGGCGTCTACCCTACCCGTCAGCCAGGTACTGGTCCTTTTCGGAGCCGGCGGCGCGTTTATCTTCTCAGCCCTTGCCCGCCGGCAAGGCACGCCTTTGGTTCCAAAGGAGGTCACCTCGCGACCGATGCTGATCCGCGCTGTCTTCGAAGTCTTTGGTCGCTTGTTCTACACGCTCGCTTTTGTGCTCACGCCTCTGTCGTCCACCACAGTGATCCTACAGGCCACTCCACTGGTCGTTGTCGGCGCAGCGGCAACGCTCTTTGGCGAGACCGTCGGTTGGCGTCGATGGGGCGCGATCTTTCTGGGCCTTGCGGGTGTCATCATCATCATCCAACCCGGCAGCGAAAGCTTCACACCGCTTTCGATCCTGGCCGTCCTCGGTATGCTCGGCTTTGCCGGCCGAGACCTCGCCAGCCGCGCAGCCCCTGCCTCGCTCAGCACCAATATCCTTGGGCTCTACGGTTTCTTTGCCTTGATCGCCGCTGGTGCCCTTTTTGCCGTCTATGAAAACACACCATTTGTGACAGTCGGACTAGAAACCGGCCTGCTCATGGCCGCCGCCTGCGGCGTCGGCGTCATCGCGTATACCGCACTGATGCGCGCGATGCGGACCGGAGAGGTCTCGGCCGTGACACCGTTTCGGTATTCGCGGCTTTTGTTTGGATTGGCGCTCGGCATCTTCGTCTTTGGCGAAAGCCTGACCGGGCCAATGATCTGGGGCTCGTGGTTAATTGTCGCCTCAGGCCTGTTCATTTTGTGGCGCGGACAAAGGACATGAAGCTGCGCCAAAGCTGCCCCATGGGGCGGGTCAGCTTTGGCGCGGCGGCCCTGCGGGCCTTGAGTCCGCGCTATTCGTCGCCAACTTTTCCGCGCAGGGCTTTCACCTCGCCTCGCACCTTCTTCGCCTTCAGCCGCCGTTGTTGCGACCCATAGGTCGGCTTCGTCTTGATCCGTCGCTTCGGCAAAACCAGCGCCTTTTCGATCAGAGCCGCCAACCGCTCGCGCACAATCTCGCGATTGCGCACCTGCGAGCGGGTTTCATCACATTGCAGGATCAACGCGCCGTCCTTGGTCCAGCGCCGTCCTGCCAAGCGCTTCAACCGCGCCTTCACCTGCGGCGGCAGGTTCGGAGACCGCGCGGCCTCAAACCTCAGCTCCACCGCCGAAGAGACTTTGTTCACATTCTGCCCACCCGGTCCCGAGGCGCGGATGAACTGTTCTGTGATTTCCCAGTCCTCAATCGTGATATCGTCGGTGACACGCAACATGACGCTATTTTGGGGCCTTTCGACAAAGATGAAAACCGGCAAACGAAAAGGGCTTCTCCCCGCGTGGAAAAGCCCTTCGAGATGTAGGGAGGTGCGCCGGTTAGGCAGCGACCAATCCGATTTTTGTTCAGCCAAGGGCTGCCTTAGCTGCACTCCTTCCGGACTGTTCCGACACCTTTCTCCATAGCTTCTCTAGACAATGGGCACCTCCTTTCAGATTGTTTCGCGTAGCCTCAGCGTGCCACAGAAATCTTAGATGTCAAAACAAAATAATGTGGCGTTACGGATTTTTCATACAGGATAAAGGGTGTTAACCAAAAGTTACGCTTTCTTGGGCAAACTGCCGTGTAAAGCGTAATTGGCTCAGTTGGACTGAAGAACACCCACGCATTGTTTTGGCAGATCGGCCAGCACCAATTCCTTACGCGGCTTTGGTTTGGGCGCATTCGGATCCGGTGGCGGCGGGTTCAAAATATCCGCGACCCAGTCACGCGCATCCTGACAACCATCTCCGCGCGGTGGATCATCCTGTTCAACACAGCCAGGCGAGCCCTCGGGACAGTTCAGCCGCACATGGAAATGATAGTGGTGTCCCCACCATGGCCGCACCTTGTGCAGCCAGGATTTATCGCCCTTTTCATCATCGCACATCCGCACCTTGGCCCCCGGAAAGACAAAGATCCGCGCGGTGCGAGGGTCCTGTGCGGCGGCTTTGATGATCTCGTGATGCGCGCGGCTCCAACCTTCGTTGACATAGGCACCTGCTGCACGACGCATTGAGAACGACGAGATACTCTCTCGCGATTTGGCCGACAACTGCAAGTTCACCGCAGGTCGCATCCAGATATCCACATCCAGCCCCATCTGGTGGCTGCGATGCCCCGAGAGCATTGGCCCCCCGCGCGGCTGGCTCATGTCACCCACGTAAATCCCGTTCCAACCGGGCTGTTTCGCTGCCACGCGCGACAGATCCTGCACATAGTCCACCAGAACCGGATGCCCCCAGTTCCGATTGCGCGACAGGCGCATGGCCTGCCAGGTCGGTCCTGTCTCTGCCAGTTCGACCCCGCCCGCGAGGCACCCTTTGGCATAGCTGCCAAAGGCCTCAGGCGCTTGGGTTGACCCGACCGGTTCGCTTCCAAAGAGAAATTTTGCGAACTTATCGCGCCACTCAAGCGGCACGTTATAGGCGCGCGCGGCGGGCTCCGCCACGCTGTCACTCTCGTCACCCGATCCGCATCCAACCAATGCGGCACATAAAACTAGGCCTTTGAGGAGCCGTCCCATTCTGCTCGATCCCCATCCGGTTTCACCCAGCGTAGCAGGATCAGAGCAATAATGAAGAGAACAATCACCGGCGATAGGCCAAGACGTGCCGAAGAGGTCATGTAGGTGACCATGCCGATCAGGGCGGGTGCCAAGAAGGCCGTCGCTTTGCCAGAGAGCGCATAAAGACCGAATGCCTCGGTCGGGCGCTCTGGATTGGCATGACGCACCATCATCGTGCGCGAGGCCCCTTGGACTGCTCCGCCCGAGGCTCCGATGATCGCGCCAAGGACCATGAGAGTCAGATCCGGCAGGCCCGACCCTTCGGCCAGCGGGATGCCATAGAAGCTTTCGCGCGACATACCGACGATGACGACGCAAACGATGATCAGCATCCAGATGTTGAACAGGATCACCGGTTTAGGGCCAAAGCGTTTGTCACAGAGGCCACCGATGTAGGTGAACACCGCCGCCGAGATCGCGGCCAAAATGCCAAAGACACCAAGCAGGGTGATCGACCAATCCAAAACGAGAACCGCATAAACCCCGCCGAACCCGTAAAGCGCGTTCAAGGCATCGCGATAGAACATTGAAGACGCGAGGTAGGACGCAAGGCTTGGGCGCTTCGCGACGTTTTTCACCGACTGCATCAACCCACTCAGAGCCGCACCGATCCCGCCCGTGGATTTAGCCGCAGGCGCTTCTTTCACCCATGCAAAGAAGGGGATCATAAAGACCACATACCAGATTGCTGTAAACGGTCCGACGGCGCGCGTGCCTTCGCGCTCTGATGCGTCCAAGCCCAGAACCGGATCTAGCCCAATCAAGGTCTTGCCATTGTCACCTTCTGCAAACAGCAGAAGCATGATCAATAAAGCAACAACACCGCCCGCATAGCCCAGCGCAAAGCCGCTGCCCGAGACCTTGCCGACCTCTTCGTCAGGCCCCAAAGACGTTAGCATCGAGTTGATAAAGACCAGCGCGTATTCTGCCGCCATCATGCCGATGCCAAAGGCAACAAGCGTGATCATCATGTTCGACCCGTCCGGCAGCATCCACCAGAGAGCATAGGTCGATGCCACATAGAACGCAGAGAAGACATACATCCATCTGATACGACTGCCGGATTGGTCTGCAATCGCTCCGAGGACCGGCGCGGTTACAGCGATCGCCAAGCCGACATAGGCGAGCATGGCAGACCAGACCGCTTGCGCTTGGGCGTCCGCCAAGGTCTCTTCCATACCGCCAGACATGTAGAATTCTGTCGCAACAGCCGCGAAATACGGGCCGAAGATGAAGGTCAGCAAAAGCGTGTAAAACGGTTGTGATGCCCAATCGAACATCATCCAGCCCCAGACGCGGCGCTTTAGGCTAATTTCGGTCATTCACAGTCCCCCTGTTGCTGGGACTGTCTCGCGAAACCGGTGCTAGCGCAACCGTTTCCTAGGCTGCCGCTAGGTTATCGCCTTTTGTATGGTCCTGCATCGGAGGCCAGGGGCGCATGTCTTCGGCCTTGGACCATTGCTGGATCCATTCGGGCAACTCCGGTTGCTCAATTCCGCGATCCAAAGCTGCAACAAGTTTGCCCGGAGGCACCAGACCCTGACGGCTGGTCATCGCCGCACGCAACACCGCGTGAAAGGCGCATTCGCCATCGCTTTTGAAGGCCGCTTGCTCGTAATAAAAGAACTTATCGTCCCAGCCGGCGATCCGCGTGCGCAGCTCGAGACGATGAAACACTTGCACCCTACGACGATAGCGCACTGAGCTTCCCGCAACGGCCATACCCCATTTATTGGCGCGCATCGTGTCCATCACGTCCATGCGTGCCGTCCAGCCGATGCGACCCAGATCAAAGAACGTCAGCGCGCGGCCATTGTTGAGTTCATTCCAAGGGTCCAAATCCCAGGGCCAACAGATCGTGTGAGACACATGGGTGTCCTGCCACTGAATGTTGGGCTGTCGGTTGGCGGAACGGAAATGAGTAATAAAACGAATCCACGGGTACATTGGGAAACTCCTTTGTGCCCATGTGGGTGTGATTGACCCAAGGGTCAACGCATCTTGCGCATTGACGTTGCGACGCCTAAGTGTGTGAGACGACAAAGAAGGAAGTTTGACAAATGATGGCGATCTACGGGCCTCTGCGGCTTATTCTGGATGTGGTGTTCTTTATTATGATCGTCCACATCATCATGAGCTGGCTGATCAACTTCAATGTCCTGAATTTGGGCCAACAGTTCGTGGCGCAGCTTTGGTATGGTCTGAACCGCTTGCTTGAGCCGATCTATACGCCGATCCGCAATTTCCTGCCCAATACCAATCCGTTGGACCTGGCCCCGCTGGTGGCGTTCATCATCGTGATCTCTCTGAGGGACTATATTCTGCCGGCGATCTTACTCTAGCGGGCTGATTTTGGGCGCAGAGCCCTTGCCGCGTTAACCATCATGTGATTCATTTCCTGTAAGAGCAGATCAACGCCACTTACAGGACACCCCATGCCCGCCGACACGCTGTTGCGCGACATCTTTGGATTTGACGGGTTTCGCCCCGGCCAAGAAGAGATCGTGGATGCCGTTGTGTCTGGCCAAAACGTGCTGGCGATTATGCCGACAGGCGGTGGTAAATCTCTGTGTTATCAATTGCCTGCGCTGGTGCGCGATGGGATCACTGTGGTGATTTCCCCCTTGATCGCCCTGATGCGCGATCAGGTCCGCGCCCTGCGCGAAGCGGGGGTTGAAGCGGGCGCTCTGACCTCTGGCAATACCGATGAGGAGACCGAAGAGGTCTGGTCTGCAATCGAAGATGGCCGTCTCAAACTTCTTTACATCGCACCGGAACGCCTCGCCTCTGGCGCAGCACTNGGCATGCTGCGCCGTATAGGCGTCTCTCTGATTGCCGTCGACGAAGCCCACTGTGTCAGCCAATGGGGCCATGACTTCCGCCCAGACTACCTCCGCATCGGAGAACTGCGCCGCACGCTGAACGTGCCGATTGCCGCCTTCACCGCCACAGCGGACGCCGAAACCCGCGAGGAAATCGTCACACGACTGTTTGACGGAGACGCCCCGGCCACCTTCTTGCATGGCTTTGACCGACCTAACATCCATCTGGCCTTTGCCGCCAAAGACAGCCCGCGCAAACAGATCCTGGACTTCGCTGGCGCGCGACAGGGCCAATCGGGCATCGTCTATTGCGGTACTCGTGCGAAGACGGAAAGCCTCGCTAAGGGCTTGCGCGACGCGGGCCACAACGCGCTGCATTACCACGGCGGCATGGACCCCGAAGACCGCCGCTTTGTCGAAACCCGTTTTCAACGTGAGGACGGGTTGATCGTTGTCGCTACGGTCGCCTTTGGCATGGGAATCGACAAACCCGATATCCGCTGGGTTGCTCATGCGGATCTGCCGAAATCCATCGAGTCCTATTACCAGGAAATCGGCCGCGCGGGTCGGGACGGAGCGCCTGCGGAAACGCTCACCCTTTTTGGCCCCGAAGACATCCGCTTGCGTCGCTCGCAAATCGACGAAGGACTCGCCCCTCCGGAGCGCCGTGCCGCCGATCATGCGCGCCTGAATGCTCTGCTTGGATTGGCCGAGGCCTTGGAGTGCCGGCGCACTAAACTGCTCGGCTATTTCGGCGAGACCGAAGTCAAATGCGGCAAATGTGACCTCTGTGATCAACCTGCTGAGGTCTTTGACGGCACCGAAGCCGTGCGCAAAGCGCTCTCGGCCATTTTGCGCACCGGCGAATGGTTCGGGACAGGGCACTTGATCGACATCCTGCTGGGCAACGACACCGAACGCATGCGCCAAAAGGGCCATGACGCGCTGCCAACCTTCGGGGTGGGGCGCGAGTATGACAAACGCCAATGGCAGGCCGTATTCCGCCAAATGATGGGCCACGATCTGATCCGTCCTGACCCCGAACGGCACGGGGCTCTGCGAATGACCGATGAAGCCCTACCGATCCTCAAGGGCGAAGCGTCGATAAACCTGCGCCGCGACACGATCCGCAAGGCCTCCAAAGGTCCGCGCGTCAAAGCCTTGGTCAGCGAAGAGGACGCGCCGCTCTTGTCTGCCCTAAAAGCCAAGCGCCGCGCCTTGGCCGAGGCCGCCAAAGTGCCCGCCTACATCATCTTCAACGACCGCACCTTGATCGAGATGGCCGAAAAACGCCCGCTGAATCTTGACCAAATGGCCGGGATCGGCGGTATGGGCGCGAAGAAACTTGAGAAATACGGCGATGATTTCCTGACGGTCATCACCGGTGAGGCCGAGGCGCTTCACCCAAGCCGACGCAAACTCGCGGGTCGGGCGGAAGGGTCTTTGTACGACCGCCTTCTCGAAGTCCAAGCCGACCTCACCCGAGGCCCTGACGGCATCGACAAGCCGCTGAGTTGTTCCGCATCACTCTTGGCCAAGGTCGCGCAAACCAAGCCTCAGGACGAAAACGCGATAAAACGCATTCTCGGCGACAAAAAAGCCGACCGATTTGGCGCAGCTTTTCTGGACGTCCTGCAGGCGGCGGACTAAATCAGAGAGAACGCTCAGAAAGGTCTGCCCATGCTTGTTGTCACGTCGCCCGCAAAACGTCTGGATTGGGATCCGGTGGATGTGGATCTGACGCAGCCTGACTTGCAGGACGAGGCAGTGAAGCTCGTGAAAACCGCGCGCAATCTGACCCTGGGCAACCTGCAGAAACTGATGGACCTTAGCCCCGATCTGGCACGCCTCAACCGCGACCGTTTCAAAACATTTGAGGCAGAGCCCGCAGAGGATCTGACCCGCCCCGCCGTCTATGCCTTTGCTGGGGACACGTACATTGGGCTTGAGGCAAAGACGCTCGATGAAGACGAGATCAAATGGGCGCAGGATCACCTGCGGATCCTGTCAGGTCTCTACGGCCTCTTGCGCCCGCTGGATGCGATCCAACCTTACCGTCTGGAAATGGGCAGCCGTCTGTCCACACGTCGCGGCAAGAACCTTTATGAATTCTGGCGCGACACGATTTCCAAAAAGCTGAACGCCCAGGCCGAAGCGGTCGAAACGGACACGCTCGTGAACTGCGCAAGCCAAGAATATTTCGGAGCCGTGGACCCCAAGGCGCTCAAGCTGCGCGTCATCACGCCTGTGTTTATGGAACTCAAAGGTGGCAAACCCAAGATCGTCAGCTTCTTTGCCAAGAAAGCGCGCGGGTCCATGGCGCGGTTTATGATCCAGAACCGCCTGACGGACGCCGAGGCGATCAAGGATTTCGACCTTGGCGGCTATAANTTTGAACCGGACATGTCGGAAGGCGACAAATGGGTCTTTTTGCGCGATTACCCCGAAACCTNAGCGTCATATTTGCCTGAGTTGATCGACTCGCCCGCCCGTGCCACCCTCTTGGGGTAGTGCGGAGGGTAATATGCGGTTTTTGGTTCGGATTTTGGCGATCTTATCGCTTGTGACAGCGGCGCAAGCGCAGGAACAATTGATCCCAGAAAGATGGGTCGTCGTCAGCCCAGACACCGACTTCTATGGCGCCGACCTGACGCCGATGTTTGACACATCCTATGAGGTTTGCATCAACGCCTGCTTGGCGGATTCGGCCTGCGGGGCCTTTACCTACAACAACGAAAAATCCGCCTGTTTCCCCAAGACCGGCGTGGACCAACGCGACGCTTTTGAAGGTGCGACATCAGCCGAGGTCTACGGCTCTCGACCAAATGTTCGAGCCGCCGCGCAAGCCCGGCGCGCCGAGTTGAATTTCCTAAGCGACCGAGACCTTGCCTCGGCCTACGACCTCGCCACCCGCATCGGGCGTTTGCATGCGTCTGGCCCTTGGACCGTGGACGAAATGATCGATGCCATGGCGGATCGTCGAAGCCGTGGTCAATTTGACAGCGCCATGCGATGGGCGGGCGGCGCGGTCGCCAAAACGGATTCGGCGGATCTATGGCTGCAATACGCCCAACTGAACCTGGAAATCCGCGAAAATGGGCAGTTGCAAAGCAAGCACCGCAACCGCGCGTTTTCGGCCATGATCAACGCCTATCTGCGCGGTCCGTCTCCGGCGTTCCGCGCAACGGTTCTCGGCGACATGGCGCGGATCCTGCCTGATCTTGGACGCGGACGAGATTCCATTGACGCGCTCCGGCTGGCGCAGGCCATCCAACCGCGGTTTGAATTTGAAACAGCCCTAGATGACGCCATCGGCAAATACGGTTTCCGCATCACGGATTCCTCGGTCGAAAGCGACGCCGCGAGCCCTCGGATCTGTGCGCAGTTCAGCGAACCGCTGCGCAAGTCCGGCGTGGACTACGCACCTTTTGTGAAACGCGCGGATCAGCGTTTGGCCGTGGTTGCCGAGGGCAATCAACTTTGCGTCTCCGGTCTCACCCATGGCGAGCGTTACGCCCTGACCTTCCGCGAAGGATTGCCTGCAGAAAGCGGCGAGGCCCTTGTGCGCGATATTTCCCTAAACCTCTATGTCCGAGACCGCACACCTGCGCTGCGCTTCCCCGGTCGCGCCTATGTTCTGCCCCGAACACCAGACGCTGGCATTCCAATCGAGACGGTCAATCTGGACCAGGTAGAGCTGACGCTACGCCAAGTCTCGGATCGCAACCTATTGCGCGCCATTCAGGACAGCTATTTCGCGCAGCCTCTGAGTGTCTGGCAAGAACGCACCTTTGATCGCGAGATCGCAGAGACAGTCTGGACCGGAACCGGTCAGGTCGAAAACACTCTGAACCAAGACATGCTCACGCGCCTGCCTGTGGGCGACATCATAAACGAATTGGATCCCGGCATCTACGCACTGACTGCGGCCATTCCGGGCGATGACCCGTATGAGGAAACCGACGCCACGCAATGGTTCGTACTGTCCGACCTTGGCGTGACCACGATGAGCGGCGCAGACGGTCTTCATGTTGTTGTGCAGAGCCTGAGCGACGTCAAACCCGTTGCAGACACCAAAGTCACGCTCCTGTCTCGCGCCAATCGGGTGCTGTCCGATACCCTGACAGATGGCGCGGGCTATGCCCGTTTTGACGCGGGGCTGACCCGTGGAACCGGCGGCGCGGCACCTGCCCTGCTTCTGTTGGAACAGGGCGACGACATCGCGTTTCTTTCGCTGACCGACCCGGCCTTTGACCTATCGGACAGGGGCGTTGAGGGCCGCCCTCCTGCACCGCCGTTAGATCTGTTTGTCACCACTGACAGAGGCGCCTATCGCGCGGGCGAAACGATCTACGCCACAGCCTTGTTGCGCGGTGATAAGACCGAAGCCATCCAGGGCCTGCCCATCACGGCCATCATCAAACGTCCCGATGGCGTGGAGTACACACGCATCGTTTCGACCGAAGATCAGGCCGGTGGGCGCGTGTTTGAAATCCCTGTCGCAAGCTCTGCGCCACGCGGTAGCTATGCCATGAGTTTCTATTCAGACACCAAATCTCCGGCCCTCGCGGTACACTCTGTTTTGGTCGAGGATTTCATTCCCGAACGCATCGATTTTGATCTGTCCCTGCCCGAAGGCCCTTTGCGCCTGGGCGACCGCTCTCCACTGACCGTAGCTGCGAAGTATCTGTTTGGCGCGCCTGGGGCGGATTTGCCGGTTGATGGGCAGGTCACGCTCAGCGCGCAATCTGCTCTGGAGGGCTATCCCGGCTATCGGTTTGGCCGCTATGACGAGGTCTTTAGTCCGCGCACCAATGGCTTTGGCCCGGAACGGACGGACGCCAGCGGGCGCATCACTGTTGAGGTCTCGCTGCCAGATGCAGCGGATGCCGCCCAGCCCTTGGTCGCAGATCTGACGGTTTGGATGTCCGAAGGCTCGGGTCGCCCCGTTGAACGCCGCATTTCGGCCGAGGTGATCCCGAACCGGGACATGATCGGGATCAAACCGCTGTTTGACGATATAGTCGCGGAAAACTCCGAGGCGCGCTTTGACGTCATTTCACTGGATTCCGGGTTAAACAGGGTCGAAAAGCCGATCTCTTGGACGCTCAATCGCGTGCATACACGATACCAGTGGTATCAGCTCTACGGCAATTGGAATTGGGAACCTGTAACGCGGCGCGAGCGGATCGCGAGTGGTGACGCTAAACTCGGCGCTGATCCTTTGCGCGTCTCGGCGCCGGTTGAATGGGGCCAGTATGAGCTGGTGGTTGAAAGCACCGAAGGCGCCTATACCGCCGGTGCAATCGAGTTTTTTGCCGGTTGGTATGCGCCCGCCGATGTCAGCGAAACACCGNATACGTTAGAGCTAGCATTAGACAAAGACATGTACCGCCCCGGCGAAACCGCCCAATTGCGGATCGTGCCCCGCGCGCCGGGAACTGCTTTGGTCTCTGTCGTCTCTAACCGCCTGATCGCGATGCAAACTGTGGAGGTCGGCGAAGGCGCAACCGTGGTGGATATCCCTGTGACCGATGATTGGGGCGCAGGTGCCTATGTGACCGCATCTCTTGTGCGCCCGATGGATGTCGACAACGGGCTGAACCCGTCACGTGCCTTGGGCCTCAGTTACGCCAAAGTCGATCCAGGCGCGAAGCTCCTTCAGGTCGCCTTGAACGCACCTGACCAAATGGAACCAAACGCGCCTTTGACCGTGGGCATCGACCTCGATGGCATTGCTGACGGGGAAACCGCCTATGTGACGCTCGCGGCTGTCGACGTTGGCATCCTCAACCTGACGGGCTTTGAAAGCCCCGATCCCGCAGGCCATTATTTTGGCCAACGTCGACTGGGCATGGAAATCCGCGACATCTATGGGCGGCTGATCAACGGCATGAACGGAGCCATGGGGTCCGTGCGATCGGGGGGCGATGCCATGTCGCAAGCAGGGCTACAATCTCCGCCGCCAACCGAAGAACTTGTCGCGTCTTTCTCGGGGCCTATAGCCGTTGATGCGAACGGGCAGGCCGAAGTGTCATTCGACATGCCAGACTTTAACGGTACGGTGAAACTGATGGCCGTCGCCTGGAGCGCCAGTGCCGTGGGCCAGGCAGACCGTGAAGTTTTGGTGCGCAATCCCATCGTGCTCAGCGCCAGCCTGCCACGGTTCCTCGCTCCCGGAGACACCAGCCGGTTGCTTTTGGAAGTCACCCACGCCGAAGGCCCAGCTGGGCGCGTGGGTCTGGATGTCTTTGCAACCGGCGGTGTTCAGCTTGAACTAACCGCCACGCCGCGTGGCGTGGATTTAGCCGAGTTAGAGACGAAAAAGCTGATCATTCCCATCACCGTCGACAGCGTCGGTGATCATCTGATTTCGATTGCTTTGACCACGCCGGGTGGCAAACTTCTGACCAAAGACCTGACGCTCCCGGTACGTCTGAATGATCGCGAAATCAGCACAACGCAGAGGCTGACACTGGCTGCTGGGGACACATTTACCTTTGATCAGGGACTGTTTGCGGACTTCCGTCCGGGCACAGGATCCTCGGTTGTCTCCGCCGGACCTTTGGCGCGGTTTGATGCGCCGGGGCTCTTGGCCGCGCTAAATCGTTACCCCTATGGCTGCACCGAGCAGATCACGTCAGGCGCGCTGCCGCTTTTGTATTTTGACGACCTCTCCGCCGCGCTTGGACTTGGGGATCGGGACCGTATCCAAGAGCGCGTTGATCAGGCCATTGCCCAGATCCTCACGCGGCAATCGTCTAATGGGGCCTTTGGCCTTTGGCGCCCCGGCACCGGAGACCTCTGGCTCGATGCCTATGTCAGCGATTTTCTAAGCCGCGCAAGGGCGCAAGGCTTTGACGTGCCGCAACTGGCCTTTCGGCAGGCGCTCGACAATCTGCGAAACCGCGTGAATTTTGCGCCGGACTTTGACAGCGATGGCGGCCCGATTGCCTATGCACTGATGGTCCTTGCCCGCGAAGGTGCGGCGGCTATCGGAGACCTGCGCTACTATGCCGACGTCAAGGCCGAGGCCTTTGATACGCCACTCGCAGCCGCCCAACTTGGCGCGGCGCTCGCGTTTTTCGGCGATCAGCTGCGCAGCGATCAGATGTTTGCGTCCGCTGCCCGTCAGATCGCCTCGCGCACGACGGATGAGACCGCGCAACTCTGGCGCGCCGACTATGGCAGCAACCTGCGCGACGCTGCGGGCCTCTTGTCTTTGGCCGTCGATGCGGGAAGCAATGTCGTCAACCAAAACGCTCTGGCGCAAAGGGTCGCCACCGCGTCGCGGTCCATGTCGACACAGGAAAGCGCCTGGTCTTTGATGGCCGCGCATGCCTTGGTGAAGGATCCAAGCGCGTCGGAGTTAAGCGTCAATGGCGCGCCAGTCGACGGGCCGTTCCTGCGCACTTTGGGCGATACATTCTTTGAACCAGTCGAAATCACCAACACTAGCGCGCAGCCGACATATATGACGGTGACGACCGAGGGCGTGCCGGACTATGAGGTCCCCAAGGGCGGCTATGGCTACGCGATCTCGCGGGAGTATTTCACGATGGAAGGCGCGCCGATTGATCCGGATCTTGTCCGTGTAGGCGACCGGTTCGTCACGCTCCTACGAGTGAAACCCTTTGAGAAAGGCGGTGCGCGCTTGATGGTCAACGATCCTCTGCCCGCTGGATTTGAAATCGACAACCCGAACCTTCTGCGCAGTGGGGATTTGAGAGAGCTCTCCTGGCTGGAACTCAACAGCGCAGTGCATACCGAGTTCCGCAGCGACAGGTTCCTGGCGGCCGTCGATTGGCGCTCTGATGACGCCTTTCAGCTGGCCTATGTGGTGCGGGCCGTCTCCCCCGGCGACTTCCACCATCCCGCGGCGAGCGTCGAGGACATGTATAACCCGCGTTACTGGGC
>JABSOU010000245.1 GCA_013215215.1 Cognatishimia sp.
TGGTCTCTCTGGAACGTGGCGAATTATGGGCAATGCCCGTTCCTACGACACATCACGAGGCTTTGGCACTCTAGCAGTGAGGATTGCGTAAATGGACCTTAAAAATCTAACCTACAACGAACACGGTGGAATTGACGGCGAACTAACTCTGCCTAGCGGCGAAACTGTTCCTTACACCGTGGAACTTGGTAGTGAACTAGAGGAAACGCTTAAGGCTTCTGGCGAGGCGATTTCCCAATATGTTGCACCGGAAGTCATAGTATTGGTTGAAGACATCAAGCGAGAAGCCAATCGCCGGATTTTGGGGTTCCTTCCAATGCACGCTCAAAATAATATGATGATGGCTTCGATAAGCCTAATTCATAAAGGGCAGGCCAATTGGACCGCCGAAGACACAGCGGTCGCGGCAAAGAACTTGGCAGCAGAAGCCTACATCAAAGCCGTTCGCGCAAAATCAAACGAGATTGAAACGATTTCGCCACTGCCGAAAGACTACGCGGACGACTCTCGCTGGCCCACGCCGCCAGCAAGCTAAAACCTCCAACCACAACCAACCGAAAGGGGGACGCTATGCACAGCGTTCAAGAAATCGCGCGCGAAATCGTTGCGCGGGAAGGCGGGTTTGTGAATGACCCAGACGATTTGGGCGGCGCGACCAAGTACGGCGTCACGATCCACACTATGCGAAAACTTGGGCTTGATAAGGACTTGGACGGCGATATTGACGTGCATGATGTGAAGCTTCTGACGCGCCAAGACGCCGAGGACATTTTCACGAAGCACTATTTCGAAAAGCCGCGTATCAATCTGTTACCCCAGTCGCTACAGGCGACGGTTTTTGACATGTATGTCAACGCTGGCGGAAACGCGATCAAGATCCTGCAACGGCTTCTGGCGGAGTTTCAGGAGCCTGTGACGGTTGATGGTGCGCTGGGGCCGAAGACGGCCGCCGCCGTTCACAGGGTGTTTGAGAAGGCCAGCGACTACATCGTGGACGCCTACGGCATTGCGCGCCGGAACTATTATTTCCGCATCGCTGATACGCGGCCAAAGAACCGCAAATATGCGCGGACGCGGGCAGGGGGCAAGGGCGGATGGATCAAGCGCGCGGAAGAGTTCATTTCGCCGCGGTATCATCTGAGCGATGAAGAATTTAAACGGAGGGTCCACACATGGGCGTAGTGAGTGAGTTTTTCGGCATGCTGTTTGGCGGTCGCCGCAACATCGTGGCCGAAACCGTCGAGGTATTCCGGCCGAATGCGGAGCGACAGGCACAGCGCGAGGCTACCTATAACCACGCTGCATTAGGTCAGTTCGCTGCAGAGTTTATGCACAGCCGCAAGGGCTGTTTTGACCGCTTCGTTGACGGCCTAAACCGCCTACCACGGCCTGCAATGGCCCTGGGCTGCATCGCGCTCATCGTGGCGGCGATGTATGACCCCGTTTGGTTCTCTGCACGGATGCAGGGCCTAGCACTTGTCCCAGAGCCTTTGTGGTGGCTCCTGGGCGTTGTGGTGAGCTTTTATTTTGGGGCCCGACATCAGGCTAAGTCGCAGGACTTTCAAAAATCGGTTGCGCAGACCGTCGCGCTGGCACCTACGGTTGTCGAAAACATCCGTAAGATCGAGAAACTTCACTCTCACAGTCCCGGGGTCGCGGACACGCGCGGCGATGTTCTGGCGGAAGTTCACGCGACTGAGCTAAGTGGAAACGCGGCCATAGACAATTGGCGAGCAGCGCGATAGCGAGGCGATCCTCCATAACGCTTGATATTTGAAAAGCCCGTCGATTTTTTCGGCGGGCTTTTTTTCGTTTTAGGTGGGGATTTATGGATTTGCGTTTGGGAAGTCTTCGGGGCAGAGGCTTTCGCCTGTCTCAAGCGCCAGCTTTGCACCTTTCTCAGTTAGCCAGAAGGCAACCGAACCCTCGTATATCGCGGTCGATTTTATGGCTAAGCCTGCATCCACCATCTTGTCCCAATGATCATAGTCGCCGGGCACGTATGACGCCCGAAATCTATTGCGATAGCTGCGCTTTGTTCGGTTCGGCAGTCCGAGT
>JABSOU010000246.1 GCA_013215215.1 Cognatishimia sp.
CCAAACGGCCCAAGGATTAAACCTAGGAAACAGCCCAGGGTTCGGGCATTCGGCGCTTGGATTTTAGTGATCCACATTGCGAGCAATGCGCACATCAAGTTTATGAAAAATATTACAAAATGAATATCCATTATAGTTCTTTCTTTAGTCTAAGATATGGTTGCTAACCAGCAACCGAAATCCTCGGGGGAAACTCCGGGGATACTTTTGTTTTGGGTGGTAAGGGAGCGCATTGACATTGAGACAATACTCTCACGCGTCGATCTCGCGCCAACCGTTGTTCTCGTAGTGTGCCTTGATAATTGATCGGTTCCAAAGCGGAAGACCAATAAACAGTCCATTAGCAGTTACGAAGCTGATGAAGGCCCAGCCCCAAGCACCTTTGGCTGCGTAGTAAAGGGAGCCGAAGAGGAAGCACCAAAGCCGGTGAAGTCCGCCGAGAACCTGGCGATGAACGCCCGTATGAGCGTTTTGCATATACAAATTATAATCTCCTAAATGAATAACATCAGTTAGAGAGCAGGTCTGCGGTTGAGTCAATGGTTCGTTTCAAAACGCCCGGATCTTTGGTTCCTGCATTAAGGCCTAGAGCAATCGTTTGCGGGGGAAGCGCCACGACGAAGTAAAGCGGTCTATTGAACGCCTCGTCCTAAGCGGCGGGGCGTTTTTCTTTTTGTTCAGTGCTTCCAGTATTTTCCGGAGAATTATGCTGCTCATCGATAAGAAGATCGACGAAGAGACTAACAAACTGAGCTGCCCGCCCCGTATCTGATTTCCGATATATTGCAGTGCAGTGCCCTTTGACGGTGGCTAATGCTATGTTTTGAATGTCTGCGGTTTCGCGTTGCGTGTAGCCCTTGATCATCAGCAAAGCGACGTCTCGTTCGGCGCTGGTTAGGCCGATTGCGTCCAGTTTGTCCGAAATAACTGTAGATTTTATTGCGAGGGGTGCAATGTCTAAGACTTCAACAAGATGTGTTTTTTTGAAGAAGAAGAGGGCAGCGACGATGATAGCGCAGGCCAGCATTTGAACGAGGTATATGGCGTCACGCCACCATGCTTTGAATCCAGTATTTTCCCTATTTTCGATGTGCTGGAGTGTAACATACTCGAAAAAATACATTAGCGCGATCGTCACAAAAACGGCCCAAGATACGAAGAATATTACAGTTGTTGGCTTTTCGATTGGGCACACAACCTTTCCGGGTGATTCTTTAACCAAGGGTTGTATTTTAATTAGACTTTTGAAAAAAATCAAAGGTTGGTTCTTTTTTGGAGACTAGCTTGGGTACGCTGGGCGCTTAAATCGATCGCAATTGCATCCGGGGCAATTAATCAGCGGGACAGGTTCTGAGCCGATTTGGCGTAATTTGGCTGACTCACACCTACCGCTTTTGTTCACGTTTTGTCGGTGTGAGTAAATTTTCATAAGTATCTGATTAAAAATGTTTTTGATAGAGTTCAAAATCCCCCGCCTTTGCGGGCGTGCCGGTTCGAGTCCGGCCTTGGGTACCAATTTATCCGCATGTTTTTAATGAGAAAATATAGGAGAGCGAACGCTCTCTTTTGTTCTCTCATTGTTTCGGATTCGTGTTGCTCACACCACCGACTCACACTTTTAGGTTTCGTTTTTATTCCGTTCTGCGCGCTTTATGGCGTTGCGACTTAGGATCTTACGGCTAGCCTTCTTGCGGTAATATGCCACCATCTCTGCAGATTGATTGGTGATCGCCTGAATCTCTGCGTCTGTCGCTCCGCTCTCTGCGAGTTGAATAATTGCCAGTTTTCGTAAGCCGTGAAGGGTGTACTTCGTCGCGTTGTCGCCCAGGGACTTGCGCCAGCGCCGGAAGCGATGCTCAACGGCATTGTATCCCAAGCCCTGATTTAGATTTTTCGCGAGAATGAAACGTCCGGCATTTGGCGTTTGTTGAAGAAACGCTCTCAAGCGTTCAGGGCAATAGATTTCAAACTGCTCATCGCCTTTTTCATCAGAAACCCTCATGTAGTCGCCTGAGAAATCAGA
>JABSOU010000247.1 GCA_013215215.1 Cognatishimia sp.
AATCTCAGTCACCACTCTTATTACCACATTACTATGGAAGATATGGACATGAATCAGAGACAAAACATATTGAAGCGATGCTTCGACCTTGGTGTTAGACCTTGGGTTATGGGCAAGAACCTCTACGTAGGTAGCCCACAATTACGTATCCCCATCATCAAGATGTTGAACAATGAGGTAGAACAATATGCCAACTGGAAGAAAGAAAGAGAAGCCGAAGAAGCCAATAATCAAGGTAGTTGAGATTTTTGTAACAGGCTGTAAAGACTGTCCTCACAACTCAGAGTGGAGAGACATGGGAGCTTCTGGCTACTACTGTGGCCACCCCGATGCTGCAACTGACTCATGGTATTCATTTAGCACAAAAGAGGAAAAAGGCTTTCATAAGGACTGTCCATTATGAGCAAGAGCAAGCCTCACAACGGAGGGCAGTGGACTGATGCTAGAAAGAATAGTTTCATAACATCTGGCTTGAGGCAGACCTCAACTAGGTGGCCACCAAAAAACGAATGCATAAAGAGAGCAAGAATTAGAAGAGGAGTATATAAGTGTGAGTCGTGTGGAGCGGAAGGGCCTGCTACATTACCTCCGAAGGAGGGGAACAAGCGCAGACGTAAGAACATCATTGCTGATCATATTGACCCTATTGTTGACCCTGCCGTTGGTTTTGTTGATTGGAATACTTGGGTTGATAGGTGTTTCGTGGAGGCAGATAAGTATCAAGCTATCTGCTATAAATGCCACACTGAGAAGACGAATAAAGAAAGAGCTATAGCGAAAGCTAGGAGGGCTAATAAGTGAAAATATTACACCTAGACATAGAGACTTCCCCCAACATCTGCTACACATGGGGTCTGTTCAATCAGAACATTGGCATTAACCAGATAGTAGAGAGTGGCTATACAATGTGTTGGGCAGCTAAGTGGCATGGTCAGAAAGGGGTTGAGTTTGCTTCTATACATGAGGATGGCGAAGAAGCTATGCTTAGCAGAATGCACGAGCTACTATGTGAAGCTGATGCTGTTTGCCATTACAACGGTGAGAAGTTTGATATGCCAACACTCAGCAAAGAGTTTGTTAAGTTTGGTCTAGCACCACCTGACCCTTACCACCAGATAGACTTGCTGAAGGTAGCTAGAAAGCGTTTCAAGTTTGCCAGTAACAAGCTAGACTACGTTGCTCAGTTCTTAGGACTAGGTAAGAAGGTGAAGCACGTAGGTATGGACTTGTGGCGAGACTGCATGGATGGTTGCCCTAAAGCTTGGAAGACCATGAAGCGATACAACATCCAGGACGTTAAGCTCTTAGAAGATTTGTATAAGCATCTGCTTCCTTGGATTAAGAATCATCCTAATCATGCTCTGTTTATGGATACTGACAGACCTGTATGTCCTAACTGTGGCTCTGCTCATGTTAACAAGGTTGGCATTGAGACAACACAGACTATGCAGTATCAGCGATACAGATGTATGGATTGTAGAACTCCTATACGTGGTAGAACTACCATTGTAGACAAGGAGAAGAAAGCCCACATATTAACACAGAGTAAATTGTAATGAGTAGATTAAATGATGCTACCCCAGAAGAGTGGGATGGTGTTAACGCACCAAGCATACCAAAGAAAGTATACTACGGAGGACAAGAAGTGGAGTATCCAGTGAGAGCTTACTCAGAGACTGACCCTGTAACACAGGAGGACTTAGACCAGTTGTTTGCTGATGGTTCGTTCACTAGTCCAGAAGGCTATGACACTTACGAGGAATACATGGCTAAGAAGGACTTGTATGATGAACAACGTATGAACATCATTGGTCAGAATGGTAATGATGGTTTACACTACGACCATGACAGCTATTGGGGAGGTCTTGAGTCACCCAAAGATAAGCAAGTAGAGGGTAGCCACTACAAGGACAGAGCAATACAGCCAATAGATTACATAATCCAGAATGGGCTTAGCTTTTGTGAAGGCAACGTTGTGAAGTACGTAACACGACACAAAGAGAAGA
>JABSOU010000248.1 GCA_013215215.1 Cognatishimia sp.
GGTTGGTGTGAGCTTCCCGGCAATGATGTACCGGGAATAATCATCCAGAACTGTGGAGAGGTGATACCAGCCCCAGCCAATAATCTTCAGGTATGTGAAGTCTGTTTGCCAAGAGACTGTTCAATATTCTGTGTCAGGTTAGGCTTATATATCGAGATTTTTGTCCAACCTTGTGTCAAAATATATAGCCAGTTGCGATAAAGTCAAATTCCAGTTTTGTAACGGCATGGTCCATTTTTTGGATGCATTTTCAATCCCGCAATAAAGAAGTTTCAGGAGTGAATTTTCATTGGGAAATGCGCCCTTTGTTTTGGTCAGTTTCCGGAATTGTCGGTGCACGGATTCGATCGCATTGGTCGTATAGATCACTTTTCTGATATCTGGTGGATATTTGAAATATGCAGATAAATGATGCCATTTCTTTCGCCATGACCTAATGACGATGGGATATTTATCACCCCACTTATGTTCCAATTCATCCAGGGCCGTTTCTGCCGCCTCAATTGTCAAGGCTTTATAAACAGGCTTCAGATCAGCCATAAATTCCTTCTGGTTCTTGGAAGCCACATAACGCATGGAATTGCGTATCTGATGAATGACGCAAAGCTGAACTTCTGTGTTGGGAAAGATCGCATTAATTGCCTCAGGAAATCCCGTGAGACCATCCATACAGGCAATGAGAATATCCTCAAGGCCACGATTGTTAAGGTCTGTGAGCACAGACAGCCAGAAGTTAGCACCTTCAGTTTCGGACAGATATATCCCCAATATCTCCTTCTTTCCCTCCATGCTCAGTCCTAAAACCGTGTAGACCGCCATGGATTGATAGCGGCCATCACGTTTGACCTTATAATGAATAGCATCCAGCCAGACGAATGGATAAAGGCTTTGGAGGGGACGCTGCTGCCAGAGCTTTAATTCCGGCAAAATCTTATCTGTCACAGCAGATATGGTCGCACTGGAAACCTCTAATCCATAAAGTTCTTCAACATGACCGCTGATATCTGCGTAACTCATACCAAGCCCAAACAGCGAGATGATCTTACGTTCAATCTCGTCGGTCAGGTGGGTCTGATGCTTTTTGACAAGCTGGGGTTCAAAATCACCCGCTCGGTCTCGTGGGGTTGCCAATTCAAATGAGCCAGAGGGTGTTTTGACTGTTTTCTTTGAATAACCGTTTTTGCGGTTGGCCCTATCATCGACTTTGTCATCTTGACTAAGATGGCTTTCAAGCTCACCTTGTAAAGCCGCCTCAGTCAATTGTTTGATCAATGGCGTTAGAACGCCATCTTTACCCATCAAGTCCTGACCTGACTTCAAACCTGCCAGTGCTGCTTCTATATCAAACTTATCTTCCATAGTGTCGTTCCTTTCAATTCATGAAATAATAAAACGACACAGAATTTTGAACACTACCTGGATTATCGCCCAACGCGGTATGTCGATTTCCTGGAGCGGCAATCATATTCCGTCCGACCATATTAGTTTTAAACTTCTTGATATCTTTATCGCGCTTTATGAGCGTGATCGCTAACGATAGGTCCAAATATGTCTTGAAAGACCTTCTGGAGCACTAAATCTGTGTCTTCCATGGTAAGAGGTAGACCCAGATCTACCAAACTTGTCACACCATATTGCTGAACGCCGCAGGGGACTATGCCTTCAAAGTGATGAAGTTCGGGTTCTACATTGAGCGAAATGCCATGGAAGCTGACCCATTTCTTTAGGCGGATGCCAATCGCAGCGATTTTATCTTCGGTCATTGAACCATCGGGTAGGGGTGCTTTTTCGGGGCGTTTTACCCACACACCCACACGATCTTCACGGCGTTCACCTTTGATATTCATCTCATCCAATGTGCCGATGATCCAGGCTTCTAATGCGGACACAAAGGCTCTGACATCCTGTTTGCGGCGTTTGAGATCAAGCATCACGTAGCCGACCCGTTGGCCGGGCCCGTGATAGGTAAATTCACCGCCACGGCCAGTTTTATAAACGGG
>JABSOU010000249.1 GCA_013215215.1 Cognatishimia sp.
TGGTGCCAGTGAAATCGCCAATATAAACCCGTCCGATCTTTCCGATACCATCGGCATGTACGCTCAGGCGGATAGCGCACAATTGCAGCAAGCGCTCAAGGCGGCGAATGGCGCTCAAAGCCACGCCGCAAACGGCGCCGCGCAGCCGCGCGGGCAATTGAATTTCTGATGTTCTCTTGTGTGTTAACCGCCCATGCCCCGGCGGCTAAATCCTGCGTCCCGTTTCTTTCTTGGGGATTTGGATACGACGATTGCGCGTAAGCGACAACCGGAAACAGCCCAAACCCGATTAGAACGCATTTGAAATCAGCACGTTACCTTACCAATACGTAAGATTTCGACGAATGATGCCGAATGTCCGTCGTCAGGTAAATTGAGACAGCAAGCGGCCTGACTAAAGGAGGGTCTGGCACATCTGGATTTCAGTTAAGCAGCGGATTTGTTGTGCAGCAAGCGCCGTTGTTTCATGGTCCTCCTTTTGATCTTTTCCCGTTCCAGCAGGATGGTCGGTCCGCACCCGGTATAGACGTCGGCCGGGGTGAGGTTGTTCAGGCTCTCGTGATAGCGCCGATGGTTGTAGTGCCCGATAAAGGCGTCGATCTGAGCTTCCAGGTCACCTGGCAGAAAGTAGTTTTCCAAGAGGATCCGGTTTTTCAGTGTCTGATGCCAGCGCTCTATCTTGCCCTGGGTCTGCGGATGATAGGGCGCGCCACGCGTGTGCGTCATGCCCTTTCTGGCAAGGTACTCGGCCAGATCGCCAGAGATGTAAGACGGCCCGTTGTCTGATAGTAGTCTCGGGCGATGGACGACGTTGACTTCATCGAGCCCGGCGGCCTCCAGTGCCAGATCGAGTGTGTCCTGAACATCGCTCGCAGCCATGCCGGAACACAGTTTCCAGGCGATGATGTATCGGGAGAAGTCATCCAGCACGGTGGACAGATAGAACCATCCCCAGCCGATCACCTTCAGATACGTAAAATCGGTCTGCCAGAGCTGGTTGGGTGCCGTGGTTTTCTCCCGGAACTCATCGGCGGCTTTCATCACGATGAAGGCCGGGCTGGTGATGAGGTCGCAGGCCCTCAGAAGCCTGTAAACACTGGCTTCCGAGACGAAGTAACGACGTTCGTCAGTGAACTTGATGGCCAGCTCTCTGGGGGACAATTCAGGCTCGTCGAGCGCCATTTCGAGCACCTGCTCGCGTACGGAATTCGGGATACGGTTCCACACACGGCCTGAGCCGCCGCGCCGGTCTTCCAGTGCCGCTTCGCCGAACCTGCGGTACAGATCGTACCAGCGATAGAAGGTTGGCCGCGACACGCCGATTTGTTCCAGCGTCCTTTTCACCGGCTGGTGCGATTGCTCGACCAGTCGGATGATTTCAAGCTTTTCGGATGCGGGGTATCTCATTCGATATCCTCCCCATCCCCGATCACGCTTTTTTTCAGAATGCGGTTTTCCAGCGTCAGGTCGGCGACGACTTCCTTCAGGTCGCGCATTTCATGCTTCAAGCCCGTTACCTCGCCGGATGTCGCCTGGCGCTCGGTGTCACCCGACAGTCGCTTCTTGCCAGCTTCGAGAAACTCCTTCGACCAGGTGTAGTAGAGCCCTTGCGCAATCCCCTCACGCCGGCACAGTTCGGCGATCGAATACTCCCCACGCAAGCCTTCCAGCACGATACGGATCTTCTCCTCGGCTGAGAATTTGCGCCGGGTTTTCCGGCGAATGTCTTTTACATGCTTTTCGGCCGACTCCTGCGGCCCGGATTTCTGTCTCATCTTCGCTCCCTTGGCGGGCTACGATGTGCCAGAAATCCTCCTTAGGCAATTTCGCCGATATGTCTCATGGTTGCTGACGGGGAACAGCGGCCAACCTTCTATCGCTGGTACGATCTGTACCGCAGGTTCGGCGAAGCGGCACTGGAAGACCGGCGCGGCGGCT
>JABSOU010000250.1 GCA_013215215.1 Cognatishimia sp.
TGCGTTTTGAGGGCGCGGTTCCAGGCATTTTCACAGCGGTTCTGGACTTTGGCGAAGACGGGCAGGGGCCTGTGTTGGTGATGCCTTAGGAGAGCATCGAGGAGTAGAGCAATGTCCAAAACCACAAAGATCACAGCGGCACTTGTCGCCAGCGCCCTGACCCTTGGGCTAGTGGTGCAAGCCGACGCGCAAGGCAGGCCACCGGCCCGCGCCCATACCGCCACCGAGGCGCAGGATTTGTCACTGGCGCGTACCACACAGACCAAATCCGGTGGAACGGTTTCAATTTCAGTGCGCGGCAACAAGCGCATCATCACGTCAAACGGCATTCCAGAACACCAAGTGGGCCGGTTCCCCAGCCGCGGCAATCCAAATCGGATCTCAGCGCAAAACTACCGCTTTTCGATGCCGACCAATCCACGCCTGCGCAATTCGCCGACGCAACAGCGCGGCGTGCTCTTTGGCGTTGCGGTGAATGGAGTGCCCTTTGATCCGGGCACGGCCGAAGTCTGGAAGGGCAACCGCCGCTCGGGCTGGAACTATGAAGCTTTGGGAGGTGCGATCCCGCTGGGGTTGGACGCCAACTACGGTCATGTTCAACCTACCGGTGCCTATCACTATCACGGGCTACCGGTGGGCCTGATGCAAGAACTGGGCTGGTCGAAATCTAAAGCCTCACCTCTGATCGGCTATGCCGCCGACGGCTTTCCGATTTACGCGATCACGGCTGAGGTGAACGGCAAAGTGGTCGAGATGACCAGCTCCTATCGCCTGAAATCCGGCAACCGTCCGGGCGGATCTCAGCCGTCCGGAGACTATGACGGGACCTTCGTTCAGGACTACGTCTATGTCGAAGGCGCAGGCACTCTGGATGAGTGCAACGGCGCAATGGTTACAACGGCCGAGTATCCGAACGGCACCTACGCTTATTTCCTGACCAACGACTTCCCAGTCATCCCACGCTGTCACATGGGATCGCCTGACAGCAGCTTTAGCAAACGGCGTCGTTAAGGATCAGAGCAAAGCGGCCAGCAGCAAAACAATGCTGGTCGCGATCAGTTGGATGAAGGTCAGCACCATACCCAACTGGCGCATCGGCAGGTTCATTGGTTTAGAGGCAAAACCATAGGCATGGGCCGCGCGACCCAAAAGCAGGCAGAGCCCCATCGCGTGGAAAAAAACCACGTTGCCGCCCTGCATTTCCAGCATCAGCAACAAGAGCAACCCAAAAGGCGCATATTCCGCGCAATTTGCCTGAGCCCGCATGCGCCGCAACAGGCTGCGATTTCCCTCATCTCCAATCGACAGTTTATGCGCCCGCCGATAGGCAATCACGCGCCAGCAGAGGACGAAAAAAATCAGGGCAATTAGGGACGCGTAAATCGGGGTAATCGTAACGGACATGGCTCTTCGCTTATGTGATGCTTATTGCTTTGCAAAGAGCTTAGAGCGCAGTCTCAACGGGTCAAACAAAAAGGCCCTGACTTTGCGTCAGGGCCTTTGAGGTTATTCCAACTCGACCAACAGGTCCTTGGCGTCGATCTGCCCGCCGGCCTGAACATGCACCGATTTCACGACCGCATCGCGTTCTGTGTGAATGCCGGTTTCCATCTTCATCGCCTCAATGGTGAGAAGAAGATCGCCTTCCTTCACCTCTTGGCCGACAACGGCGCCAACAGAGGCCACAACCCCCGGCATCGGCGCGCCGACATGGTTGGCATTGCCAACCTCAGCCTTTGGCCGCGCCGCAGTTGCCGATTTCACCAAACGGTTTGGCACGCGAATAACACGCGGCTGACCGTTCAGTTCAAAGAAGACCTTCACTTCGCCATTCTCGTCGGTTTCGCCCACGGCTTGCAGACGAATTTCCAGCGTCTTGCCCGGGTCGATCTCGGCGGTGATCTCCTCGCCCGGCTCCAT
>JABSOU010000251.1 GCA_013215215.1 Cognatishimia sp.
GCCGGAACCGCCGAGCCTCTGGTCTCGGGCGAAGAAGGCCTGCGCACTCTGCGCGTGATCGAAGCCATTCAAACTGCGGCCCTTTCTGGTGAGACGGTGCATTTACCGCTTCCGGAAGAGGGCAATTGACAGAGAGACGAAAGAAACGGTCAGGTGCCAGAGAGGCGCCGTATAATTTGGGAGGATATACCATGATGACCTTGACCCGCCGCGCTGTGTTTTCGGCCTTGGCCGCAACCGGCATTCTAGCAGGCGCCGTAACGCCAACTTACGCCGCCGACATGACCTTTACGCTGGCGACATCCGGCTCCGAGACCGACCAGCGCTCTGTGGCGATGGCAGAAGTCTTTGCGCCAATGGTTGCAGGCTTTGCGGACTATCAGGCTGGCTACAACGGCACGCTTTTCGCACAAGGCACCGAGCTTGAAGCGATTGCTGCTGGCAACCTGACAATGTCGATTGCTTCTGCGCAAGAACTGGCTCAGTTCTTCCCAGAGTTCTCGATTTTCGCGACCGGCTATGTCCACCAGGACGCAGCGCATCAGGTGCGCGTGTTCAACGATCCTCTGATGGATCCCTTCAAGCAAAAGGTTGAAGACGAGCTGGGCGTGAAGCTTCTGTCCGTAATGTATCTGGGTCGTCGCCACGTGAACCTGCGCCAGACGCGCGCGGAACTGGACGTTCAGACCCCAGCAGATCTGGCAGGTGTGAACCTGCGGATGCCGGGCACCGATGCATGGCAATTCCTGGGTGCGGCGCTAGGTGCATCCCCAACGCCACTGGCCTTTTCTGAGGTTTACACCTCCCTCGCATCCGGCGCGATTGACGGTCAGGACAACCCACTGCCAACCGTGGTGGACCAAAAATTCTATGAGGTCACCAAGCAGATCTCTCTGACCTCGCACCTCGTAGACCTGAACTACATCGCGTTTTCCAAGGCAACATGGGACGGATTGAGCGCAGATCAAAAGATCACCGTACAGCGCGCAGCTGACGCAGCCGCAGCTTACGGCCGCCTGAAGCAGCTGGACAAAGAAAACAACTTGGCTGACTTCATCCGCAGCCAAGGTGTCGAGATCTACACCCCAGACCTTGCGGCCTTCCGCACCCATGTGCAGTCTCAGTATGTCGGCAGCGAAGCTGCAGCGTCCTGGCCTGAAGGCGTTCTGGATCGCATCAACGCTTTGGGCAACTAAGCCTAGACGTTCTTAAACTCATACCGCGGGAGTCCCAGCAATGAAGACGATTTCAAAATGGTTCACCCGCGGCGCAGAATTTATCGCCGCCATGTCCTTGGCGGCGATTTTTATTACCTTTCTTTTGCAGATTATCTTTCGCTACGTGCCCTTCCTTGAGCCGATTGGCTGGTCGGTTGTCCTGATCTCTCTGCTTTGGGTCTTTGTGATTTTCTTTGGCTGCTCCTTCATCGTGCGCGAGCAGGATCACGTTACTTTCGATGTGGTCTATCTGGCCGCACCGCCCCCGGTGCGCAAAATTCTGGCGCTAATTACGGCGGTTCTGATGGTTGCGGCCATGGTTTACGCCTTTCCGGCCACTTACGAGACGATCTTTGCCAACCGTCTGATGGAGCTCAAGAAAATCCAGACCATCCGCATTCCAATCACCGGAGACCGGATCCCGATCAAATGGCTCTTTGCGCCTTTTGTGATGCTGATGGTCGTGGTCACGCTGCGGTACATGTGGCGGATCTATACTGTGCTGCGCTTTGGCCCGCCCGAGACCGAAATCGACATGCTTGTGGGCGATGTTTCCGATGACGAGGAGGCAAAGCAATGAGCTTTGAGTTGATCATGGGCATGATTGCCCTCTTCGGTATGGCCGCGATTGGCACGCCTGTGGCCTATGCGATCATCGTGGGTGTTCTGGTTTATCTGGGCGTTTCTGGCCAAGACCT
>JABSOU010000252.1 GCA_013215215.1 Cognatishimia sp.
ACAGTGCATTGGGCTACAAACCACCAGCTCCCGAAACCATCATACCGATGGATCAGAGGCCAACGATGCACTAACAACCAAACTGGACCAGTCAGATGAGGCTGCTCACTGGGAGCAGTCCCTATTTGTTTCTCGCCAGAACCACTGGAAAGTCCCGTGTAGTAGACGTTCGTGTGTTTTGCAGCGAATTTCCGCTTTCCGCCCACCCTGTTCAACTGGAAGCGTTTTGGGCAAAACTCTCATAAAAGCAGGTCGTGACGTCGAGCTGGATACGAACTCAATTTATAAAAAGTTTGAGGCTCATGACAAAACACGAGAATTGATTACCCTCGACGACCTCCGTAAGGTGGAGCGTTTTCGCGCCCTTAGGGACGACCCTAGCGCGTCTGAGGGCCGTTTTATTTTCTCCACAAAAATGTGAGGGCCAGAGATAGATAGAGAAGCACGCGCTTTCCCCCCGTGTAGGGCTGGGAGGGAAATCAAGAGCAAGGATTGACGTGTCCTCCTCAGCCACAGAGACAAAAGGCAAACGCCGTATCATTCCCGCCAGAGATTAATAATCTGGTGCGCCTTCAATGATTACAGGGGTTTAGCACGGTTAGTGAAGTAAAGTGGTGACATGGCTACAAGAAACCCACACCTTAGCCCTAATACAGTCTCGCGCCGATTAACCCGCAACTGAGATGAATAGAAGCGGAAACAGACCACCTCTTGTGTGTCGTATGTATGCCGTCGCCACAGCCTGGGAGAGCATGGCCGAACCTAGCATAACCCTAAGCCCTTGTTTTCATGACACCATCGGCACCCAATCAGGGTCTTCATCGGGAACCAAACGAGGGAGCGTGAAGGGGAGGTGTAAAGTATTTGTTATCAAGGGTTTATAGATATCCCACAACCTAAAGATATAAAGCCGAGAGCACAGCCAAAATGAGATGCCGTAAGCTACTGCAATCGTTAGCCTTTCTCGCAATCCGCATACTAAACCTAAGAAACCGAAAGTTCTTAGGTCACAGCGGCAAGGCCGAACCTTGCTTTATGAATGTCCGAGGCGGCTTGAGCGACAGACAGCTGCTCGCCACCTTGCGTCCGTTGTTATTCTATTACCCTGTCTTGCGCGATCAGACCCAGAGCTTGAGGAATGGCTTTTGGGCTGGTCAGCGATCTGGGCAAGGGAACAAATGATGTCTACTTCGTTCATCATATACGCATGTCATGTGCGTCCCTTCCGGTTGGTTGGGTCGCTTGCTCTTCGGAGTGGGCGGCCTTTTCCAGAGGCGGACATGAGCGGAGGGGCGACATCTATCATTTTCCCAACATGTAGCTAAACACAGAGACAGACCCTTCGGTGAGAAGACCCAAGACGAAGCCATGCCCGCTCACACGCCCGTTAAGGAAGCCGTGAAGGTAGCCCATGAGACTGAACCACTGACCATCAACAACAAACCAGCATGCAAGGAGAAAGACATGCAACAAACAGAACGAACAAATATTGACCATCGGCTCGTCACCTTCGACCAGACATTCAAGTATCGCTCAGGTGATGATAGCGCGGCGCATCTGGAGGCCCTGAGACGCATCCTAAGGAATACCGGGAAGCTGGACCCGGTGACGGTATGGTGTGAACAAAACAACAAAGGCGAAACAACCGGACGCATGGTCTTACTTGATGGCCATTATCGCGTTGGTGCCTATCGGGCAGAGCAAGCAGAAGGACATATCGCAGGCCGAGGCATACCCGCTAACGTGGTATCAGGGACGCGGGCAGAGGCCCATCTGGTGGCACTCACGTTGAACTCTAAGGAGACCTTGCCGCTGACGCCTCAGGAACGCCTTAACGCAGCATGGAGGCTCGTTAGGGAGTTTCGTAACGACATCTCAAAGAAACATTTATCAAAGGCCTCAGGTGTGGCTG
>JABSOU010000253.1 GCA_013215215.1 Cognatishimia sp.
GCGCGAACGCGATGCCGTCCGTCGTCGACTGGTCCGCGTCCCAGGCGACGTGCACCGTCATCGTTGCATGGTTGAGGTGCTTAGCAGGTCACTAACCGGGCTATTCAATAGGCTCTGCAATAGGTAAAACGTACTAGGCAATTCACAATGCGATTCACCATGCTTGTCACGCCTATTGATTCACCTATTGAATCACCTGGTGCGCTGCGCAGCCTGGTGCGCAGCCTATTGAACCTGGTGCAGAGCATGGTGAGGCGGTGTACTATGCAATTCATCATGCAATTCATCATTCGCCTATTGATTCACCCGTTGATTTGCCTGGTGCATTTGCGCAGCCTGGTGCGCAGCCTATTGAACCTGATGCAGAGCCCGTTGATTCACCTGGTGATGCACAAAGGGGGGTCACATGTGCACCTGGTGCGCAGCCTGGCGCGCAGCCTATTGAACGTAGCAGGTCACTAACCGGGCTATTCAATAGGTTCTGCAATAGGTAAAAAGTACTATGCAATTCACAATGCGATTCACCATGCTTGTCACGCCTAATGATTCACCCGTTGATTCGCCTGGTGCACGCACCATGCAATTCAGCATTCCCCTATTGATCCACCCGGTGATTCGCCTGGTGCAGTTTGCGCAGCCTGGTGCAGAGCCAGTTGATTCACCTGGTGATGCACAAAGGGGGGTCACATGTGCACCTGGTGCGCAGCCTATTGAACCTGGTGCAGAGCATGGTGAGCCGGTGTACTATGCAATTCACCATGCAATGCATCATTCGCCTATTGATCCACCCGTTGATTCGCCTGGTGCATTTGCGCAGCCTGGTGCAGAGCCTGGTGAATAGGTAATAACAGTGCAAAGCATGGATACAATGGATTGCGGCTGCATAAGTACGACCCTTGCACGGCATAGTGATGCACCCCGTGCAGCACCTGCTGATCAGGTATTAACAGTGCAAATCATGGATCCAAAGTGTCCTCTGTGCTAAGCAATTCAATAGGTGAATCCACAGGTAAATGGAACGCGTTGAATGACATGGTGAACATGGTGCTGCACCTGTTGAATCGCACGGTGAACAAGGCTGCACAAGGCTGTTCATCAGGCTGATCGCCGCACCCGTTGAATTGCACTGTTCAATTCAAGAAACATTGCAATTCAATAGGCTCATCGAATCTATTGAATTGCACTGTTCTCCCAATGAATCACCTATTGAATCGCCCGGAAGCCCTTATAGGGCGCGGCGACGCTCCCACCAGTTGTCCGCACAATAGCGTGGCGCATCAGGGAACGTGCACGGCAATAGGTGCTGGTCCTGACCCTGTGAATTGCCTGGTGCACGCACCATGCTGGTCCTGACCCTATGAATTGCCTGGTGCACGCACCATGCCGCGCAATAGGTGATCCACTGTACCACATCCCCAGCACCAGGCTCATCAATAGGCTGGTCAATGCGCCATGCAACAGGCTAATCACCGGGTCAGGCACCATGTACAGGGACCCATGATTCGCCTGGTGCACGCACCATGCCGCGCACTGAGTGAGTCACCGTGCCACGCACCAGGTCAGTCACCGTGCTAATCAATAGGCTTGTCAAGCATGGTTCTTGCACAGTGCGATTCACCGGGATATTCAAACTAGCGTTCAGCAAGCAATTCATACTGCAATTCAACTTCCAACTCCGTCACCTGTGGGAAATCATATTTTTAAAAGGTGTACAATCATAATTGCTCTGAAAAACAACATTTGTTTCACCAACTTCCCCCGAGCATAAAAAGTCGGATTCCTTTCCATACACCCTGTAGTTGCATTGCCTTTCCCAAAATCTATGCTCATGCAGACTGTCGAAGCTTTCGTTCTTGTACAGGGCGTTTGGGAATAAACCGTTACTAATTATCA
>JABSOU010000254.1 GCA_013215215.1 Cognatishimia sp.
CGCGGCCGTAGCCAACGTTTACTGTCCAGACGCCGCCGGACACGGCATCCAGCCATTCCTTGCCGTTTTGATCCCAGACGCGCATGCCTTTGCCTTCGACAATAATGCGCGGGTCGTTCTCTTCGAGCACCTTGTGTTGGAACAGGTGGTGCCAGACGTTGGCCTTATCTGCCGCGATGACTCGGGACAGGTCGTTGTCGAGGTGATTGCCATCCATCGCAGGCTCTCCTTGTTGTTTCTAAAGCGTTTTCACGAGATTCTGAGCGAGAAAAGACTCGCCCCGTTCTGGCGCATCCTCGCTCTGATCTTGGGCATTCGAATAGGTCCAGATCCATCTCTGATTAAGTCCAAAATTAAGGTCTTCGTCAGTCGCGTCAATGGGATGCACTTTCTAACATCATGAAATCGTGTGATTTTGCGCATCGTATCACTAATTTACCAATTGGTCAAAAATAGAATTACCCTGTAAACGGTTTCATTTTTTATTTGCCAGAATGGAAAAAATGCCGTCGGATCAAGTGGCAGCAGGGGAACCTGCGCAAAGATCAGACAGCGAAAAGCTGCGACCCATATCACGCCGCGCGTATTTGCGGCATCGTATCAACGGGAGCTAAACTATGAAATTCAAGACAACTTTCGCCGCATTGGCCGCCACGACGTCGATCCTGGCAGGGGCCCAAGCGGCGCAGGCTGATGACATCACCGTCGCGTATTTCCTTGAGTGGCCAATGCCATTCCAGTACGCGAAAGAAACTGGCATGTATGAAGAGGCCCTGGGCGTCAACATCAACTGGGTCAGCTTTGACACCGGTACCGCGATGAGCGCGGCGATGGCGTCTGGCGACGTACAGATCTCTGTCAGCCAAGGTATTCCACCGTTCGTGGTCGCGACCTCTGCGGGTCAGGACCTTCAGGTTCTGGACGTGGCCGTGTCTTACGCGGATAACGACAACTGCGTTGTGCGTGCGGATCTGGAAATCGACAAAGATTCCGCAGGCGAACTGGCTGGCAAGAAAGTCGCTGTTCCTCTGGGAACCGCGGCGCACTACGGCTTCTTGAAGCAGATGGAGCACTTCGGTGTTGATCTGGCGAGCCTGGAAATCGTTGACATGGCGCCAGCCGAAGGCGAAGCGGCTCTGAGCCAAGGCGCCGTGGACATGTCCTGTGGCTGGGGCGGCGCGCTGCGTCGTATGCTGAATTCTGGCAACGTCCTGCTGACCGGTGCCGAGAAAACCGAGCTGGGCATTCTGGTGTTTGACGCGACAACCGCGCCAACCTCCTATGTTGCGGAAAACAGCGACCAAGCGGCGGCCTTCCTGGGTGTGACTGCAGCGGCCAACGCGATGTGGGCGGATGAAGCCAACCGCGCGAAAATGCTGCCAGTGATCGCGAAAGACGCGGGTATGAGCGAAGCGGACACCGCGGCGACTCTGTCGACATTCGTCTTCCCAACCGTTGAAGAGCAGCTGTCCGGCGCATGGCTCGGTGGCAATGCACAGACCTTCATGAAGGGTGTTGCAGACGTCTTCGTGGCCTCCGGTTCTATTGATGCGTCCAAAGCGTCTTATGCGGACAATGTGAACGCAGACCCGCTCGCGGCGTCTCAGTAAGAGTATTGAGAGAGGGCGCTAACCGAGTTTAGCGCCCTTTTTTCATCGTTATCGCGCACGTTAAACGTGTGCGGCCCATCTTTGTAAGAAGGGGATCCAGGTGTCTGGACTTTTCATAGACAACATTTCAATGCGCTTTGACCTGCCCAGCGGCGGTCATGTTCAAGCGCTGCAGAATGTCTCGTTGGATATTAAATCCGGCGAACTCATGAGTGTGCTCGGCCCGTCAGGCTGTGGTAAAACAACTCTCTTGAACATCGTGGCCGGGTTTTTGGCTCCGAC
>JABSOU010000022.1:0-18587 GCA_013215215.1 Cognatishimia sp.
TGAACCCATTCGACGAGATTGCTGTCGAAGAGGCGATCCGTCTGAAAGAAGCTGGCAAGGCAGACGAAGTCGTGGCCGTGTCCATCGGTGTAAAACAAGCTCAGGAAACCCTGCGCACCGCCCTCGCAATGGGCGCTGATCGTGCGATCCTGGTTGTGGCCGCGGACGACGTTCACCAAGACATCGAGCCACTCGCTGTGGCAAAGATCCTCGCGAAAGTTGTCGAAGAAGAGCAGCCTGGTCTGGTCATCGCCGGCAAACAAGCCATCGACAACGACATGAACGCCACCGGCCAGATGCTGTCCGCTCTGCTGGGCTGGTCCCAAGCGACCTTTGCCTCTGAGCTGGACATCGACGGCGACAGCGCGAAAGTCACCCGTGAAATCGACGGCGGCCTGCAGACCATCTCTGTGAAAATGCCTGCGATTGTCACCGCTGACCTGCGCCTGAACGAGCCACGCTATGCGTCTCTGCCAAACATCATGAAGGCCAAGAAAAAGCCTCTGGATGAGAAAACCGCAGCGGACTACGGCGTTGACGTGACCCCACGTTTGGAAATCGTCAAAACCACCGAGCCAGAAGCGCGCTCTGCTGGTATCATCGTTGGCTCTGTTGATGAGCTGGTTGAGAAACTCAAAGAGGCGGGAGCTGTATAATGGCTGTTCTTGTACTTGCTGAAATCGCAGGCGGCGAACTGGCCGTAGATGCAACCGCCAAAGCCGTCGCAGCTGCGGCGTCCTTGGGTGACGTAACCGTTCTTTGCGCCGGCGCATCCTGCGGTGGCGCAGCCGAAGCGGCTGGCAAAATCGACGGTGTTGCAAAAGTTCTTTGCGCAGACGACGCCTCTTATGGCAACGGTCTGGCGGAACCAATCGCAGCCCTGATCACCTCTATCGCAGGTGACTACAGCCACATCGCAGCCCCTGCGACCGCATCCGCGAAAAACGTTCTGCCACGCGTTGCAGCTCTGCTCGACGTCATGGTGATCTCTGACGTGACCGCAGTTGTTGACGGCGACACCTTCGAGCGTCCGATCTATGCGGGCAACGCGATCCAGACCGTCAAATCTTCCGACGCAACCAAAGTCTTCACCGTCCGTACCGCGTCCTTTGACGCAGCTGGCGAAGGTGGCTCTGCTGCTGTCGAAGCACTGGCTGCTGCTGAAAACCCTGGTCTGTCTGAGTGGGTTGAAGACAAAGTCGCCGAAAGCGACCGCCCAGAGCTGACAAGCGCTGGCGTTGTTGTCTCCGGTGGTCGTGGCGTTGGCTCTGAGGAAGACTTCGCCATCATCGAAGCGCTGGCTGACAAGCTGGGTGCGGCTGTTGGTGCGTCCCGTGCCGCCGTTGACTCTGGCTTTGCGCCAAACGATTGGCAGGTTGGTCAGACTGGTAAAGTTGTTGCTCCTGAGCTTTATGTCGCTGTCGGCATCTCGGGCGCGATCCAGCACCTTGCGGGTATGAAAGACTCCAAGATCATCGTTGCGATCAACAAAGACGAAGAAGCACCAATCTTCCAGGTCGCTGACTTCGGTCTGGTGGCTGACCTCTTTGCAGCCGTTCCAGAGCTGACCGAGAAACTCGGCTAAGCGATCCTCGATATCATGATTAGGCGGGCCCCCTCAGTGGGGCCTGTTCTTTTTTGAGATCATGGGTTTCAGCGTATCCACAAGCGCTTTGGCCGCCTCGGCATGCGCCATGGGGCCGAACATATGCTGAGCCGCAGACCATTCCACGGGGCTGAAATGTTTGCCTTTGCTGCCCTGTTCCAGCGCCTTTTTTGTAACGCGGACTTCGACGATCCCATCCACATGATCGCGCAGTCGGTCGATCATGCCTTTGTCCACGAACCATGGATCCTTGCCCGGTAAGATCTGGGACTCCTTGGGAGGGCGATGGTCAGAAAACCATAAGAGGACTTTCTTGCCCGGCAAAGCGTCTAGCAATTGCAGCATGCGCGAACTCCAGGCAGTGCGCAGTTCTCCGGTGACAAAGGAGAACCGGTCGCTGGCCTGTGCCGCAATGTCCTGCAGCATATGGCGCGTGAAGTTATACTCAGTGAAATCAACCTCGCGGAACACGGACTTCATCATCGATGAGGCGGTTAGAAACCGATCATTGCGACGCGGATGCACGCGATAGAGCCGGTTGGACATATTCTGTGCGCCCATCAGCTGGATCACGGTGATTTCCGCACGCGCAGCAAGGCTGAGCATCTCGGCCTCATGCACGAAAGCATCGATGCCCGCGTTCATATAACCCAAGTTCACGCAGGTCATTTCCAAGGCCTGTTCTACGAGGTCGGGAAACGGCTCTTGAATGAACTTCCCATAGGTTTCAGAGCCCCCAAGAAAGGCGACATAGCGCCCGCCAAGATCCTTTGTGGGCCCACGAAAGGAAATCCGCGATGTGCCATAGCGGACGGGATTATAATCTAGCGATCTTTGAACCGAATGATGAAACGACATATTACCCCCAATTTCTCACCCATCGGTCACTCTGCGTGATTCCTGTTAGCAATTCGCTAAGGGGACAATTCGACTCGGTTTTTTGACATCGCCGCCTCTTGCAGCCAGCTCTTGCCTATGCGTAAAGTCGCCTCACAGGCGAAAAGGGTATTCCAGCATGAGTGTGACATCAGTCGGCATCATTGGCGCAGGTCAGATGGGCAACGGGATCGCGCATGTGATGGCCCTGGCGGGCTACGATGTCGTGCTGAATGACATCTCGGCCGAAGCACTAGAGGCCGCGATTGCCCGTATCGACAAGAACATGGCGCGACAGGTCAGCCGTGATTTGATTACAGCCGACGACATGCAAAACGCACTTCGGCGCATCAAGTCTTCTCAGGACGTGGTCGAAGTTGGCCAGACCGATTTGGTCATCGAAGCGGCCACCGAGAACGAAGAGATCAAATATAAGATCTTTGAGGGGCTGGTTCCCCATCTGAAGCCAGACACGATTTTGACGTCCAACACCTCGTCGATTTCGATCACCCGTCTGGCAAGCCGCACAGACCGGCCTGAGAAGTTCATGGGCTTCCACTTCATGAACCCAGTGCCTTTGATGAAGCTCGTCGAGCTGATCCGTGGCATTGCGACCGATGATGCGACCTATCAGACCTGTCTGGGCATCGTGAACGCTCTGGATAAGACCGCCGCCTCTGCCGAGGATTTCCCGGCCTTTATCGTGAACCGCATCCTGATCCCAATGATCAACGAGGCCTGCTATACGCTGTATGAAGGCGTGGGCAATGTGGCCTCTATTGATGCGGCGATGAAGCTGGGTGCGAACCACCCTATGGGCCCGCTGGAACTGGCAGACTTTATTGGCTTGGACACCTGTCTCGCCATCATGAATGTGCTGCACGACGGTTTGGCCGACACGAAATACCGTCCATGCCCTCTGTTGACGAAATACGTCGAGGCCGGGTGGCTGGGTCGTAAATCCAAACGCGGCTTCTATGACTATCGCGGCGAAGTGCCGGTTCCGACACGCTAAGAGGGGCTTCGCCCCCTTGGCCTATGGCCAATTCCCCCAGAGTATTTGCGGCAAGATGAAACGGCTTATTTACCGAGACCAAGCGTATGGTCGCGTAGCCAGCTCATGAAACCGCGTGGGTTGCTGTGCAGCGGCTCCATTTCCTCGTCTGTTAGAACGGGACCGATAACCGGGCTTTGAGGTTTGTTGCAGGCTTTGACGATCTCATGCAGCAAGAGACCCTGACGCAGGATTGCAGACACTCGGTTGGCGACCTGATACCAACGCGAATTGGCACCGGGGAAGAAGATCGGCACAACCCGCGCGCCAGAGCGGCGAATGAGCTGCGCCGTAAAGACATTCCATTCGCGTTCAATGACTGGCCCGAAGGCAGTGTCCGACGACGACACCACGCCCGATGGGAACAGCGCCACAACGCCTCCGTCCTTGAGGTAGGCCATAGCGGCAGCGCGCATCTCAACCATCTTGCGTTGCGCTTCGGGGTCATGAGGAAACGGCACCGGGATCATGAAAGAGGTCGCGGTTTCATCCAAACCAGTCAAAACCGAGCGGGTCAGAATGCGGTAATCTTCACGCACACGGCCAATCAGTTCCGCCAAGATCATCCCATCGACCATGCCATGCGGATGGTTCGCAACCACGACAACGGGGCCGTCTTTGGGGATGTTTGCCAATTGATCCTGAGGGGTTGTCAGATCGATGCCCATGACATCCAAGGCACCCTTCCAGAACTTCTGGCCTCGGTGATTGCCGTTCTGACGTTCAAAGCGGCGCACCATGCGCAGGATCGTGATTTTGCCGGTGAACCACTCGATCACGCGGATGGCGGTCGAGGTCCAAGGATCATCAAAGGAGTTCGCATAGGTCAGCGTACGGCGGTCATAGACTTCGACGGTATTGTCATCCGCCTCAACCTTGATCTCAGAAGTCTTGTCCAGCACGCTCATATCCCCACACAAGCTTTAGCACCCCAACGGCGCTAAAACCCTTCTCCGAATTTGTCAGCGACCAAAGCTTCGATCGCATCTGCCAGGGCAAGAGCCTCTGGCCCGTTTGTTTCCACTTCGATGGAGGTGCCCTTAGCGGCGGCCAGCATCAGAAGCCCCATAATACTGTCGCCGCCTGCACTCAAGCCATCTTTGCTGACTTCGGCTGAGGCATCAAAGCCTTCGACCATTTCCACAAGCTTGGCCGAAGCGCGGGCATGCAGGCCTTTTTCGTTGACAATCGTCAGTGTCCGAGAGGTTGCGTCCGCCATTTTGTCCCTTAAAGTCGCCGCTTATCCTAGCCGGCTGACATATTCTTGCTGTCAATATACTTACGCCCTGCTGCCAAAGCACGGTCCACCGCGTCCGCCAAAGGCAACCGGCGGGATTTGGCCAGTTTGATCAACATGGGCAGGTTGGCCCCATAGAGAATACGCCGGTTCACTGGGCGACAGGCCTGAAGGCTGAGATTGCTGGGTGAGCCGCCAAACATATCGGTCACCAGAACGACACCCTGCCCTTCGTCAACAGATTCTGCCGCATCGCAGATCTCGATCTGTTTGGCTGAACGATCGTCTTCCGCCTGAATTGTGATCGCGCGGATGCCGGCCTGTTGGCCCACCACATGTTCGATCGCTGCGAGATACTCCCGCGCCAATCCTCCATGCGCCACGATGACTATTCCAATCACGCTTTTGCTTCTCCGCTACAGGCCGGTTGCGGACTTGGAGTCGGGTGAGTGCCTCCGATCCAGTTCGCGATGTCTAATTGACACTTGCCAGTTGTGGTCCGCAAGGGCCTGTGCCAGTTTTTCCGTCACAAAAACCGACCGGTGTTGCCCGCCGGTACACCCGATGGCAATGCAAAGATGCGCTTTTCCCTCTTTTTGATAGGCTGGCAGAAGAAACAGCGTGGTTTCCATGAGTTTCTCAAAGAATTCAGCAAAGCTGGAATCCTCTGAGATATGCGCGCCAACTGCTGGGTCGCGTCCGTTCAGCGCCCTGAGGCTTTCGTCCCAGTAGGGATTTTTGAGAAACCGACAGTCATGCACTATGTCCGCGCCCTGAGGCAGGCCGCGCTTATAGCTGAAACTGGTGAGCGTCACGGCCAGGGGCATCTTGCCATGCGCCGCAAAGCGCGCCTCAAGCCGTTCGCGCAGCCCATGGACTGATAACTCAGATGTATCGATCAAGGTGTCTGCGCGATCTCGTATCGGCGACAAGAGATCACATTCCCGGTCGATCCCAACGATGGCTGCTTCTTGCGGGGCCATGGGATGGCGGCGACGGGTTTCGCTGTAGCGACGCTGTAGCACGAAGCGTGCACAATCCAGATAGAGCAGTTCTGGATCGTGAGCTTCGAGCTGGTCCAGCAAATCCAACAGTGCCTGCGGTGAGAAATCCCGGTTACGCGTGTCCAAACACAACGCCAGAGGCCGCGTCAGTTTTTGTCCAGCCAGCAAAGGCGTCACCCAGCGGATTGGAAGATTGTCGATGGTTTCAAAGCCAAGGTCTTCGAGCACCTTGATCGCAGACGATCGCCCAGCCCCGGAGGGCCCTGTGACCAGCACAACGCGATGGGGTGTCTTTGTGAAGTTCAGCGTCATGAATGACTCCGCCCGGCCTTGATGAACTGCAGGATTGCAGGAGCAAAATGTGGATACGGAACTCGATACAACAAGGGTACTTTGACCCCAAATCGCGCAAATGTGTAGTGTTTTGGTAGGCGCGCCTGCTCTTCTTTATCTAAACAAACGGCCAAAGCAATAGGAGTCGGACCTGCCGGATGCGCGTTAAGAATACCAATACTACGCGCTTCGATCTTACCTCTGATGGTATCAGGCACCTCAGCAATCAGCTGACCTGCATGGGCTGTGACTATGGTGCGGTCATCGGCCACAAGTTCGGCACCGAGAGCAATCAGATCGAGCGCAAGCGCAGACTTACCTGTCCCTGAAGCCCCAAGAATAACAACGGCCTTGCCCTCTACGGCAACGGTTGTGGCGTGTAGAATTTCAGAGGGCGCGCTCAGGTGATCTGCTCCGACGTCAGATGCGCTGTCATCGGGCATTTGGCTTACACAGGCAGACCGACGACAAACCGTGCGCCCAGAGGCTCTGACGTGATATCGGCATCCGTTGGGCGAATGTTCTCGGCCCAGATCACGCCGCCATGCGCTTCAACGATCTGTTTAGAAATCGCCAGACCAAGACCCGAGTTATTTCCGAAGTCATCGGCGGGACGTTGCGAATAGAAGCGATTAAAGATCTTACCCAGTGCCTCTTCAGGGATACCCGGTCCGGTGTCCTCAACCACCACAAGCACGCGGTTCTGACGTTGCCGCGCCCAGACGCGGATCGCGTCGCCGTCTTCGCAGAAGCTGATGGCATTGGTGATGAGATTGACAAAGACCTGCGCCAGACGCGCCTCTAGGCCGTTGATTTCAATCGCGTCGCGCGGCAGGTCAGAAATAAAGTCGATGCCTTTGCCTTTGGCATCTTCGCCCAGATACTGGCCAAGATTGTCGATCATCTCGAGCAGATTAAAGGCTTCTTCCTCTTCCTTCACCAGCTCGGCATCAAGGCGAGAGGCGTTCGAAATATCGCTGACCAGACGGTCCAAACGGCGCACATCGTGGTCGATCACATTCAGCAATTTCTCGCGGTGATCTTCGCGCTTGACCATACGCAGAGACCCCACCGCAGAGCGCAGGCTCGCCAGCGGGTTTTTGATTTCATGCGCCACGTCTGCTGCAAATTGCTCGTTGCCGTCGATGCGTTCATAAAGTGCGCCGACCATGCCGCGCAGGGCACCGCTGAGACGGCCGATTTCGTCAGGCCGTGCGGTCAGGTCAGGAATGCGAACACGGCCCGGATTGGCCTTACGCGCGTCCTTGTCGCGACCGATTTCGGCAGCCGCCGCCAAATCGCTGATCGGGTTCGAGATCGTCGAGGCCAAGACCATCGACAGACCCACAGACACAAGCGTCGCGATCAGGAACATCTGCAACACCAGCTCGCGCTGTCCGCGTACGATCTGATCCACTTCGCCAACGGCGCTGGTCATGACCACGGTTCCAAGCTCGGTTCCGTTTTGCTCCAGCAGCGCGGAGGCGGCGTAAACGCTTTCGCCATTGTCCGCCGTCAGCGTGCCCAAAACCTCGCCGCTTGCCGCAAAAGAGATTGCCAGATCATCCAGGTTAGAAGCCGAGGCCATCGCCTCATCATCGCCCGCAACCTGCGCCCAAACCCACGTGATTGCGTCAGTGACCGGTGTCGCAGGCGCATCATCGCTCGCGATATCCGTCGGGCCTTCTTTAGCCGCGATCAAATTTCCTGAAGTGTCGACAACAAAGACCTGAACGCCCGCGCGCAGATCCATTTTGTCCAGAGTGCCAGCAACATCAACGCCGTCGCCGGTCACCAGATTAACCGGCGCTCCGGATGGCATTTGAACCTGCAACGCGCCAGAAATCAAAGACGCCCCACTTGCGAGGCTCGCCTTGCGCTCGTCGACAAAATTGTCGCGCGCGGAGTTCAAATACAGAACCCCGGCAAGCAGCATCACCAAAGCGATCAGATTAAACGTGATAATTTTGCGCGTCAGCGGCGACCGGCTCAACGGCAAAATACGCCGACGCTCACGACGTCCGCGCATTTCCTTTTCCACAGTAGCTTCAGGGGCCACCCAGTCGTCCCCGAGAACGACTTCCCCCTCGCGACCTTGCGACATGCGTCCCACGCTTATCTGTTCGGCGATTGCCATTACTCTTCGTTGTATCTATAGCCGATGCCGTAGAGCGTCTCAATTGCAGAGAACTCAGTGTCCGCCATGCGCATCTTTTTGCGAAGACGTTTGATGTGACTATCGATGGTACGGTCGTCGACATAGACCTGATCGTCGTAGGCCACATCCATCAGCTGATCGCGCGATTTCACAAAGCCCGGGCGTTGCGCCAATGCTTGCAACAGCAGGAACTCGGTGACCGTCAGCGTCACATCCTGACCCTTCCAGGTCACCGCATGACGCAGCGGATCCATGGTCAGCTCACCACGCTGCAGAACCTTGGTCTCTTCGGTCTCTGCCGCGGGAACCACACCGTTTTCTGCATCCTGTCGACGCAAGAGTGTGCGGATGCGTTCGACCAACAGGCGTTGGCTGAAAGGCTTTTTGACATAGTCGTCAGCGCCCATACGCAAACCCAGCACTTCATCGATCTCATCATCCTTGGACGTGAGGAAGATCACAGGCATCGTGGTTTTCTGACGCAGGCGTTGCAACAGATCCATGCCATCCATGCGCGGCATCTTAATGTCGAGCACCGCCATGTCGGGCAATTTGCGATTAAAAGCGTCCAGCGCTTGCTGGCCGTCATTATAAGTTTCGACCTCAAAGCCTTCTGCTTCAAGAGTCATGGACACGGACGTCAGGATATTCCTGTCGTCGTCCACCAAGGCAATCTTGGACATCGGATTATTCCTTATACTGCTCTTTGTGCCTATTTTTTTCCTTATTATGGGCCTGTTTTTGCCAATCAATCAATCCCAAACAACGAATCACCCCCGCGAGGACACTATTTTTTGAGAAATGTGTTAATCTGGCGCTAATCGTTTCCGATGATTTCCGAATGTTTCAACGCGTTTGCGATAACATTGCATTGATTGCGCTAACTACCCGTTTGCGGCCTGTTCATCCCCTAAAACGCCATGATAAGAGCTTTCTGCGGTTGCTAAATATGCGCCCTCAGAGGCGGCTAATTAACGACCCGCGCTTTACTTTAATTCCCGCATTGCTTGCGGAAACAGGAGCTGAAAGATGACATTTGGACGGGCAAACCCGCAATTCCGCCTCGAAGATCAAGGGATCGAAGGTCTGGGGAATGTCTATTACAACTATCTGGAGCCAGCCCTGATTGAATCCGCTCTTTCGCGCGACGAGGGTACTCTGGGTCAAGGCGGCGCCTTTCTGACTTCGACCGGCAAATTCACCGGCCGCTCGCCTAAAGACAAATTCGTCGTCAAAACAGACAGCGTGCTGGACACCATCTGGTGGGAGAACAACGCGCCCATGGAGCCTGCGGGCTTTGACGCGCTCTATGACGACATGCTCGCCCATATGAAGGGCCGTGAGTATTTCGTTCAGGATCTGGTCGGCGGCGCGGACCCGCGCCACTCGATCAACGTGCGTATGGTGACCGAGCTTGCATGGCACGGGTTGTTTATCCGCACCATGCTGCGTCGCCCGGACCGCGAAGATCTCGACGATTTCACCGCAGACTTCACCGTGATCAACTGCCCAAGCTTCCAAGCGGACCCAGCCAAGCACGGCTGCCGCAGCGAAACCGTGATTGCGCTGAACTTTGACCGCAAGCTGATCCTCATTGGCGGCACCGAATACGCGGGTGAAAACAAGAAATCCGTCTTCACCCTGCTGAACTACTTGTTGCCTGAGAAAGGTATCATGCCGATGCACTGCTCAGCCAACCACGCGAAGAACAACCCTGTGGATGCGGCGGTTTTCTTTGGCCTGTCGGGCACCGGTAAGACGACGCTGTCTGCGGATCCCGACCGCGTGCTAATCGGCGATGACGAGCACGGCTGGTCTGACCAAGGCACCTTCAACTTCGAAGGCGGCTGCTATGCGAAAACCATCAACTTGTCTGAAGAAGCAGAGCCAGAAATCTATGCGACCACCACGAAATTCGGCACGGTGATCGAGAATATGGTGTTTGACAAAGACACCAAGGAACTGGACTTCGAAGACGACAGCCTTACCGCGAATATGCGCTGCGCTTACCCGCTGCACTATATCTCTAACGCGTCTGAGTCCGCGATGGGGGGTCACCCAAAGAACATCATCATGCTGACCTGTGATGCCTTCGGTGTTCTGCCTCCGATCGCGCGTCTGACACCGGCACAGGCGATGTATCACTTCCTGTCTGGCTTCACGTCCAAAGTGGCCGGCACCGAGCGCGGTGTCACAGAGCCCGAACCAACCTTCTCGACCTGCTTTGGCGCGCCGTTCATGCCGCGTCGTCCAGAAGTCTACGGCAACCTGCTGCGCGAAAAGATCGCCCGTCACGGCGCGACCTGCTGGCTCGTGAACACCGGCTGGACCGGCGGCGCCTATGGCACCGGCTCCCGTATGCCGATCCGCGCCACCCGCGCGCTGCTGACCGCGGCGCTGGATGGCTCGCTGGCGGGTGCCGAGTTCCGCAAGGACGCGAACTTTGGCTTTGACGTGCCTGTACAGGTGCCAGGCGTTGCAGAGCTCTTGCTCGATCCACGCCGCACCTGGGACGACAAAGAGGCCTATGACGCGCAGGCCGCGAAACTGGTTCAGATGTTCTCGGATAACTTCGAGCAGTATCTGCCCTACATCGACAATGACGTAAAAGCGGCGGCCATCGGCTAGGCCACACACTTTTTGCGCAAGTTTACGGGCCGGGCTCTTATCAACTGAGTCCGGCCCGTTTGCTTTTATCGAAACCGTCCTTACGTGCCGCAATTGGACGTGATTTGCGCGATGTCGCGTGCCAGACTGACGCCAACCCAAATGTCAGGAGGCAGCCCATGTCCTTAAATGAGATCGTTCAAACGAGTGCATATCCGCTCGCAGATCCAGCCTTCTTAAACCAATGCAAAAAGGCCCTGGACGGCGCGGGCGTGCTAGTCCTCCCTGACTTCATCACTCCAGCGGCACTCGCAGCCATGCAGAATGAGGCCAAGGAAGGTCAGCCCAAAGCCTATTTCTGCGCCCAGAGCCACTCTGTCTATCTGACGCCCGAAAACCCTGCATTTAACGGCGATCACCCGGCCAACCGCCAAGTCGTCTCATCAAAAGGCTGCATCTGTGACGATGAAGTGGCCACAGACTCCCCCCTCCGAGCCCTCTACGACGCGCCGCTGTTTCGCGATTTCGTCAAACATGTCACCGGCGAGGTTGCCCTGCATCCCTATGCGGATGATCTGTCCTCGATCAACATCCACTACGCGGAGCGCGGTCAGGAACTCGGCTGGCATTTCGACAATTCTTCCTTCGCGATCACGCTCCTGATCCAGAAACCCGACGCAGGTAGTCGGTTTGAATACATCAAAGACCTGCGCGACGCGGATGCAGGGGAAATGAACTATGACGGTGTCGCAGCACTTTTGGACGGAGTCACCAAGCCCGACATCCTGACCATGGACCCTGGCACTTTGGTTCTCTTCCGAGGCCGCAACTCGATCCACCGCGTATCCCCCAACGAAAGCGACAAGACGCGCATGCTTGCCGTGCTCGCTTACAATTCCGAACCCGGCATAGAGCTGTCTGAAAGCGCACGCATGACCTTCTACGGCCGCCTTAGCTAGACCTTATTCTCTTGCCAAAAATATCCCGGGGGAGCCCCGATCTCGGGGCGGGGGCAGCGCCCCAAACTACGACGGTCGATCCAGCACTCTACGGCAGAACAAATCCACCGCCGCATGCAAGCACAGAGTCAATACCGCCAAAACAATCAAAGCCGCAAACATCAGATCGATCTTGGCCCGCCCATTTGCCAAGAGCATCAGATACCCAAGACCTTTGCTCGCCCCAACCCACTCACCAATAATGGCCCCGATCGGCGCATAAACGGCCGCCAACCTCAGCCCCGAAGCAAACCCCGGCAGCGCCGAGGGGATCCTGATATGCCACATCACTCGAAACGGCGTTGCCCCCATCACGCGCGCCAAACCAAGCCAATCCTTATTCGTGCGCATCAATGCGTCAAAAAACGAAGAGGTCACAGGGAAATAGATGATGATCAGGGCCATCGCGACCTTGGACCAAAGCCCATAGCCCAGCCACAGCGTCAAAATCGGCGCCAGCGCAAAGACCGGCACGGCCTGACTAAAGACCAACATCGGCCTTACCAAAGCCCGCGCCATCGGCGAAGCCGCCAATCCAATTGCCGAGAGCCCGCCCAACACAGCCCCCAGAAACAACCCGACCAGAACCTCGCTGCTCGTCACCAAGGCATTGTCCGCAATCAACGCGCGGCTCTTCCAAAGGGTCTCGGCCACAAGACCCGGGCTGGGCAGGATGAACTTCGGCAGATCGCCGATCACGACTACCGCCTTCCAGATCGCAAGACCGAGCAGCGTAGACGCAAGACCTGCCTGCCAGGACTTCATGCGGTGACCTCAAAACCGGCCCAAGCCGCATCAAAGAAGGCGCGTTCACAGACAACCGCGCGGGTGAACATCTCGCGCACCTCTTCGCGCGCGGCCTCGTCCAGCCCGTTCCACGCCGCGTCCAACTGATCGCGCAGATAGCCGACGACGCCTTCAAACCCAGCGCCACAATGGAGGGTGATCCATTCCCCAAACCAAAACGGCAGGTCATCGGCGCGATCCTCAAACGGCGTCGCCCATTCCAAGTAGACCCATTCTGCCACGACCAACACCGACAGCATGATTTCATAGCGTCCAGATTGCACCGCCTCGCGCATCAGCTCTTGAAAGGCGATGGTCTCAGGTGCGGCTGGCGCATCAGACTGCGCGCCAAGCGCTTCAAGGCTGCGTAGGAAATAGGTGTTCTCGGGCCCCGATATCACGCCCATGAACTGCGCGGCTGGCACCGCATCTTTCAGGCTCGGCGCGTGGGCGATGGCCGAGGCCAGCAGACGCACGAAATCCTCGATGAACAGATAGTCCTGCTGCAAATAGCCAACCATTTTCTGCGGCGCGAGGGTTCCGTCAGCCAAAGCATCGGTGAAGGCATGGGTGGTGGCCGCGGTCCAATCGGCTTGGGCTTGCTCTCTAAGGTGGTCAGTCGCGCGCATCGGGTCTCTCATTCAATTGGTGTGTCTGCACAAAGCAAGGCCAGCATATCGCCCTGCGTGCGCAGCACGTCAGGGTCGGTCGCCGAACGGGGTGCGTCGCTTTGCGGAGGGGGTATGTCTTGGGTGGTATTTTCGGTCATAAGAACAATCTGATGACCCAATCGCGCGGCCTCGGCGGGGTCATGGGTGACCAGAAGCACCGTTCGTCCCGCGAGAAGTTCGCAGGCCAGATCCTGCATCTGCGCCCGTGTCTTTGCGTCGAGTGCCGAGAAGGGTTCGTCCAGCAAAACAATCGGACGATCCTCCATCAAGGTCCGCGCCAAAGCCACGCGTTGACGTTGCCCGCCTGAGAGCTCAGCAGGTTTTTGACCCGACTTTTCCGACAATCCGACACGCTCAAGCACATCCAAGGCACGTGCTGTGTCAGGCTTGTCGCCTCGCAAACGCGCGCCGAGCAGTACGTTTTCAAGGGCCGTCAGCCAGGGCATCAACAGATCATCCTGCGCCATCAGGGCGACGGAGCCATCCAGATCCATCCCTTCAGCACCCAATTGCCCAGTAAAGTCTACCTGATCCGCCAGCCCCGCAAAGAGTTTAAGGATAGTGGATTTCCCAACCCCGCTAGAGCCCAGCAAACAGGTCCATCGCCCCGCCGCCACCTTCAGATCAAGCCCTGTGAACACAGGCGTGTCCTCAAAAGAGGCCGATCCAGAAAGATAGAGCGCCGGGGCCTCACTCATGGTTTCAGCCCCATGTCCCAAAAGCTGACTTCAAGCTTGGTCGCCATAGTGAAATGCTGGCAAAGGCGAGCCCAGCGCGGGCTTTGTTCCGGGTTTTCACCAAGCCGACGGGCAACCGCGGCATCAATCAAAGCACCAACCTCATGGCAAACACCTTGATAATCCTCAGCCCCATAGGTGCCGATCCACTCGGCATAATCGGGTGCATGATCCTTGATCAGACGCGCACCGATTTCGCCATAACCCATGACGCAAGGCGCAAGCGCCGCCATCAGATCGAGGAAATCGCCGGAATGTCCCGCATCCAGCACATAACGTGTGTAGGCGAGGTTTTCGGGGCGTTCTTCGGCGGCAAACAGCGCGTCTTCAGAGATCCCCGCCTCAGCACAGGTCTTAATATGCAACGCGATCTCTTCGTTGATCAGTGCATTCACGGTGCCAGCACAAAGCCGCATTTCCGCGGGCGTTTCCGCCTTGGTGATCGCCAAGGCCCAGGCACGCGAGAAATGGATTAGAAAGACGTAATCCTGCACCAGATAATGCAGGAATGCCGCGCGGGGCAAAGAGCCGTCCTTTAGCCCACGCACAAAGGCGTGGTCGGTGTAGGCGGGCCAAGACTGACCCGCCGCATCACGCCATTTTGGGAAAATGACGCCGTAGCTCATTCTGCACCCAGATCGACTGCCAGATCAGCAACCGGACGCGTACCCTCGACCAGACCAGAGGCCGCCAAGAAGGCCTCAAAGCGGGTATAGCGACCCTCATCCAGAGCCTCTGGACGCAGCGCAAAGCGTGGCAGCGTGTCGACCCATGCCATGGCATTCAAACGGTCCTGCAGCTCTGGCGATGTGCCCGAAAAGATCTCCCAGGATTTCTCTGGGTTGTTGACGATGTATTGCGTCGCAAGCTCAGTTGCGCGCAGGAAACGGCGGGTCATGTCTGCGTCCATGGTCGATGGGTTCGCCACATAGATCAGCTCGTCATAGGTCGGCACGCCCTCTTCTTCGATGTAGAAGCACTTGCCGGGAACCTCTTCGATTTCCATCTGGTTCAGCTCAAAGTTCCGGTAGGCGCCGATCACTGCGTCTACTTGGCCAGACATCAAAGATGGAGACAGGGACCAGTTGACATTAACCAGTTCAACTTCGTCAAAACCAACGCCGTATTTATCGAGGATCGCCACCAGCAGCGCTTCTTCAACGCCAGCCACCGAGAACCCGATCTTGCCGCCTTTGAGGTCCGCTGGGGTTTTGATCGGGCCGTCTTCAAGCACCAAGAGGCAGTTCAGAGGCGTTGCGACTAGAGTGCCAACCCGCTTCAGAGGCAGTCCTTCGGCCACCTGCAGGTGCAGCTGTGGCTGATAGGAAATCGCGAGGTCAGCTTTACCCGCAGCCACCAGTTTTGGCGGGTCAGCGGGGTCTGCTGGCGCGATCACTTCAACCTCAAGGCCTTGATCCGCGAAATAGCCCAGTTCCTCAGCAACAATGATTGGGCCGTGGTCTGGGTTCACAAACCAATCCAGCAAAAGCGTCATCTTGTCTGCGGCAAAAGCAGGCGTGGCGGTCATAAAGGCCGCGGCCATCAAGAGTTTCTTCATGAATTCTATCTCCTAGTTAATCTACAGCGCCGCCGCCCAAGGCGACCAACGCGATGTTCTCATGTCCGTGTTTCGTTAAAGCGTCCGCGGCCTTCCAAGCCCGTTGACCTGACCGGCAGGCCAGAACGATCCGCGCACCCTCAGCCGTCGCGCTTGCTCCGTTTTCGTTTAGGTCGGCAACAGTACGGCGTTCGGTTAGGGGGATGGCGGGGCCATCTTCGTCCTCTGCACGCAGGTCAATCACATGATCAATCGGGCTGATCTCTTGCGCGCCAATAAAACGATAGCCGACCTCGGGTTCCGGCGCCCCATCAAAGCGGAACTGACTAAAGCGCAGGCTCAGCGCGTCATATCGGACGAGCTGACCCAGCGGGCTTGGGTCAGCCTTAGTCAGAACCGCCAGAGCCATCTGCGCCTGCAAGCTACCAACGACGCCAACTGAAGGACCAAGCACGCCATCCGTGTCGCAACTGCCCAAAGTCTCTGGCAAATCAGGGAACAACGCCCGGAGGCTCGGAGCCCCTGCGCAGAAGCCGCCCGCGTAGCCTTCAGTCCCCACGACAGAGGCACTGATCAAAGGCAGGCCTGCTTCTAGGCAGTAATCACTGGCCCCATAACTCGCGGCGAAACTGTCGGCGCAATCCAGCACAAGATCGACGTCCTGACACAGCTTTCGCGCCAAAGTCGGATCAAATCGCGCCTTCACCGGATCGATCTCCACGTCAGAATTCAGAGATCCCATATGCGCTGCCACCGCCGTCACTTTGGGCGCTCCGATATCGTCCTCGCGAAACAGCGTCTGCCGGTGCAGATTGCTGAGGTCCACGCGGTCTGGATCCACCAAACGGATGAACCCAACACCAGCCCCCACCAAATACTGCATCACTGGAGCCGCCAACCCGCCAGCGCCAATCACCAGCACACGTGCCTTTCGCAGGGTTTCCGTCCCTTCAGGCCCAAAGCTGGGCACCGCAGATTGACGTGCATAGCGACTCATGGGCATACCTCGAGCCAGGCTTTGATCCGCGCCTCGGGATCCTCGTTTAGAGTAATGTCGGTGACGGCAGACACAATATCGGCCCCCGCCTCAAACGCGCCCGTCGCGCGCTCCACCGACATCCCGCCGATTGCTACCAAAGGCACTTCACCGACCAACTCTTTCCATTCGGAGACCTTGCCCAGCCCCTGCTGATGCCATTTCATCTTTTTCAGAATGGTTGGGTAAACTGGCCCCAGCGCCACATAATCCGGCTCTTGCTCTAACGCCCGCGCGAGCTCTGGACCGTCATGCGTCGACAACCCTAGTTTCAGCCCCGCCGCTTTGATCGCGCCGACGTCCGCATCATCCAGATCCTCTTGGCCCAGATGCACCCAGTCGCACTCCAACTCAATCGCAAGCTGCCAATAGTCATTGATCACCAACGCACAGTTATGTTCGCGGCAGATCTCTTGCGCTTCAAGAATCTGCGCCCGGATCACGCCCTCAGACTGATCCTTGATCCGCAGTTGCACCAGCTCAATGCCCAAAGGCACCAACCGTTTGATCCAGGCCACATCATCAAAGATCGGGTAAAACGCAGGCAATCCCATCACAAAAACGCCTTTCCCAAAACCGGCGTCGAAGGTGCCGCCATATCTCGTGGCTCCATCGGATCCGCGGTGGCCGCCAAAGCACCTGCCTCCACGGCCAAAGCAAACCCCTCGGCCATTGCCGCCGGATCCCCGGCCTTGGCAACAGCGGTGTTGAGCAGCACCGCGTCATATCCCATCTCGATGGCCTGTGCTGCTTGGCTAGGAACGCCAAGACCTGCATCCACCACCAACGGCACGTCGGGATAATGGGACCGCAGGGACCGCAGTCCGTAAACGTTATTTAATCCCAACCCCGTGCCAATAGGCGCGCCCCAGGGCATCAGAACCTCGCAGCCCGCATCGAGCAGCTTGTCACAGAGCACCAGATCCTCGGTGCAGTAAGGAAAGACCTGAAACCCGTCCTCCGTCAGGATCCGCGCGGCCTCGACCAGGCCGAAGGGGTCAGGCTGCAGCGTGTCCGCATGGCCGATGACCTCAAGTTTAATCCACTTCGTGTCAAACAGCTCGCGCGCCATATGCGCGGTGGTGACGGCCTCGCGCACGGAATGGCATCCGGCAGTATTGGGCAAAAGCGCAACATTCAGCTCTTTGATCAGCTCCCAAAAGGCCTGCCCTGCCTGATCCTCACCCGCCTCGCGACGCACCGACACCGTCGCGATCCCAGCGCGCGACCGCCGAAACGCATCGGCCAAGATCGCAGGCGAGGGATATTGCGCGGTGCCTAGCATCATGCGCGAGGTGATCTCTGTTCCGTAAAAAATTGGCATCCTCAGCCCCCCTGCCGCGGCGCTACAATTTCCACGCGGTCGCCGTCTTGCAACACATGTACGGCCCGCAATCCGGCTGGCACGAAATCCTCATTCACAGCCGTCGCGACCTTGGCTTTTCCATAGCCCAGCACATCCAGAGCCTCGGCCAGCGTCGCCGCCGCGACCTCTTGAGCGTCACCATTCACAATGAGCTTCATGCCACATCCTTCCAAAGTTCCGGCTGCTTGCCATCCATCACCAATTCCGCGGTCATCTGCGCCATCGCAGGTGCCAAAAGATACCCATGCCGAAAGAGCCCGTTCACGTAAGTAACCCCACCCTGCGACGTGATCCTTGGCAGGTTGTCGGGGAAGGCTGGACGCGCATCGACGCCAATCTCGAGCAGTTCCGCCTCGCCAAAAGCAGGGTGGAGCGCATAGGCAGTGTTCAAAAGCTCCATTACAGAGCGCACCGTCGCGCGGCTCCGTTCGCCGCTTTCGATCTGGGTCGCGCCTAGCATAAAGACCCCGTCGCCGCGCGGTACGATATAGAGCGGAAAGCGCGGATGCAGCAGGCGGATCGGACGGCTCAGCGTCACGTCGGGCGCGCACAGGACGACC
>JABSOU010000022.1:18686-55806 GCA_013215215.1 Cognatishimia sp.
ATCTCCCCTTCCGCGTGACCACCTTTCATCACAACGGCCTGCGCCCCGAGATCCAGAATGCGCCGCCCCTGCGCCTGGGTTCCCTCATCCGAGCTTGGCACGTCTTCACTCACGATCCGCGCCGCCTCTGGCAGGTTGGGCGTCACGACCATTGCGCGCGGCACAAGAACTGACACCAAAGCGTCCACCGCATCATCCGGCAACAATGCCACGCCTGATTTCGAGAGCATCACCGGATCCAGAACCACCGGCCCGTCAAAACCCTCGATCGCCCGCGCCACGGTTTCAATCAACGCCGGAGACCCCAGCATCCCGATCTTGATCGCATGGATGTCGATGTCATCAAGAACGGCCGCGATCTGAGCCGCGATCACCTCGTTGGGCAGAACCTCTACCGCCGTCACATCCACCGTATTCTGCGCCGTAATCGCTGTAATCGCCGAGGTCCCAAACACGCCCAACGCAGAAAACGTCTTGACGTCGGCCTGAATGCCAGCCCCGCCGCCGCTGTCAGATCCCGCAATCGTCATCGCCGCACGTACCATGCGCGTCCTCCACATATCTTGGGGTCTTTTGGGCGGTTTCGGGAAACGGGTGCGGGTATGGCCGCAATCATCAAGTCTCCGTTTCCTACGCCGGTGCTGACCCCGGATCAGGTTCGATGGGTTGGTCGATGACCTCTCAGCCTTACGTGAAGGCACCCCAACGGATGCGCATGGCCTACCAAGAGGCAGCGTGCTTTGCAAGCCGCCCCAATGCGGATATGTCATCGCTTTGTCACGCAAACCTGCAACAGGGGGCGTCACAAAACTAAAGAGGCCCTTACGATGTTCAAACGCTACGCCATCTATTTCACCGCCGAGCCAGGCCCCTTGGCAGATTTCGGCGCGGCTTGGCTGGGGTGGGACCTTGAGACCGGTGAGGCCGTGGCACACCCCGACTTGCCTGATCTGGACATGCCCATTTCGCAGATCACGGCGACACCGCGCAAATATGGGTTTCATGCGACGATGAAACCTCCGTTTCGATTGGCGGAAGGCTATAGTTTTGAAACACTTAGAAACCAGACCGCCCAAATCTGCGCAGGCCTGGACAGTGTGACACTGGAAGCGCTTTCCCTACAACGGATCGGGCGGTTTCTGGCACTCACGCCGGTTGGAGATGACACCAAACTGAACGGCTTAGCAGCATCTGTTGTGAAGGCTTTTGACCGGTTTCGCGCCCCTGCCCCAGAGGCCGAAATCGCCCGCCGCCGTGCCGCGGGCCTGACGCCTAGTCAGGAAGACAACCTCATGCGGTGGGGATACCCATATGTCCTGCAAGACTTTCACTTCCACATGACACTAAGCGGGAAATTGGCAAAATCCGAGCTGCCTGCAATCGAAACCCAACTGTCCAAGGCCATCGAACCTCATCTGCCCAGCCCCTTTGAGATTCGCAGCCTAACCCTGGCTGGTGAGGCGGAAGACGGGCAGTTTCATGCGATTGAACGCTTTGCTCTCAAAAAGTAGTTGAGAAAACTCCGACAACTTTTGAAGCTGTAGTTTCGCATATAAAAACAAGGGCTTTTGTCATGATGAGTTCATAAAACTGCTGTAGGAAAGGCCTAAACAGTGGCGAGCAGTTTTATGATTTCTCATCTTTCCCCTTTGCGCCTGACAGGCGCATCAGTCCTGCGCGACGGATCTTTTCAACGGCGGTCGGTAGCGATTGCAAACGGGCTGATCTCTAAAGGTCCGTTCCCGGCGGTTGATTTGACCGGCTACATGATCTTACCTGGCATCATCGATCTGCACGGGGATGCGTTTGAACGGCACATGGCCCCCCGCCCCTCGGCCCCCTTTCCGATGGAAACCGGGTTGCGTGCCACGGATCGTGATGCAGCGGCCAATGGAGTCACAACCGCCTGGATGGCCCAGAGCTGGAGTTGGGAAGGTGGACATCGCGGTCCTGACTTCGCCGAGGAATTTCTGGCGGCCGTCGCAGCCTATCGCCCGCGTATGTTGACCGATCTGCGGGTCCAAATTCGTTGCGAAACTCATACGGTAGGCACACGCGAGCGCCTGCTGGCCGCGATCAAAAAGTTCGGCGTCGACTATGTGATCTTTAACAATCACCTCGATGAGGCGATTGAAATGAGTCATGCCCGCCCAGAGGACATCGCCCATTGGGCAAAAAAGAATGGGCGTACCTCTGAAGAACATATGGCGATGGTCTGGGCCGCGCGCGATCAGGACAAAGAGGTGCCGCGTCACCTCTGCAAACTAGCCCAGGCCTTTGACCAAATCGGCGTCACCTACGGTAGCCACGATGACCCTGACGGCACCACGCGCGAGACGTATTCCCTGATCGGTGCGAAAGTCTGTGAGTTCCCAACCGCCCGAACACCCGCGGCCATGGCCAAAGCGGTGAATGATCCGGTTCTAATGGGCGCGCCAAATGTCGTGCGCGGCGGCAGTCAGTCCGGCAATATCGCCGCGATTGATCTGGTGAAGGATGGGCTTTGTGATGTGCTGGTCTCGGACTACTACTACCCGGCTTTGTCACAGGCGGCATTCAAACTGGCGGCCGATGGCGTGATGCCGTTGGAGCAAGCCTGGGCCATGATCTCGAGCAATGCGGCAGACGTGCTGCACCTCAGCGATCGCGGCGTCATCGACTATGGCAAACGCGCGGACCTAATTGTCGTCAACGCCGAAACCCATGCGATTGAGGCGACGATTGCCGGAGGGCGGATCACCCATATGATGGGCGAAGCGGCCTGTCGCTTTACGCAAATGTTCAATGCCGAGGCGCCCTTAGCCGCAGAGTAGCTCAGAGCTGTGATTGAAACAGCCTGACCTTGAGGCCCCCATGCGGGATAGGCGCGCCATTCTTGAGGTCCGGCAATCCAGTTGCGCGGGCCAGGCTTGCGTCCGAGGTCACGATGCCCACGCGCCAGCCTTGAAACTGATCTTTGAGCCTCTGCCCCATCGCCCCATAGAGACCAAAGAGCTGTTTTTTGTTGCCGATGCGGCCGCCGTAGGGTGGGTTGATCATCACAAGCCCCGGCGCACAGTCCGGGCGTTCTAGATCGCTGATTGCGGCCTGCCGAAAAGAGGTCACAGCCGCGACGCCTGACCTTTGCGCATTGGCCTGCGCCNTCTCGATAGCACCGGCATTGCGGTCAGAGCCAAAGAATCTCAAAGGCGTGTCTTTAGGCTGAGAGCTACGCAGATCCGCGCAGGCGCTTGCGTCAAAACCGGCCAGATGTTCAAAGGCNAAACTGCGCGCGCGACCAGGCGTGAGTCCCATTGCCCATTCTGCCGCTTCAATCGGAAAGGTGCCTGATCCGCACATCGGATCTACAAGGCTCTCGCCGCCGTTGAACCCGCAAGACCGCATAAAAAGCGCCGCCAAAGTTTCGCGCATCGGGGCCTTGCCCACAGCCTCTTTGTGACCGCGTTTGTGCAGGCTTTCGCCCGAACTGTCCAAGCTGATGGCGACCAAATCATCTTCGATTCGCACCTTGAGAGCGACCGCGTCTTCGGTCGCAATCGGAGCACCCAAGGTTTCCGAAATCGCCCGTTCAATGCGCTGTTTGGCGGCCCCGGCATGATAGATTTTGGAGCGCCGACTTGTGACCTCAACCCTGACCGGCACGTCGTTGCGCAGCACCGACCCCCAGTCGAACTTGCGCGCGCGTTTGTCCAGTTGGGCCAGATGAAACGCCCGAAACGCACCAAGACGCACGAGGATTCGTGTGGCTCCCCGCAAGGCAATGTTGGCGCGCCAGACGTCGGGCCATGCGCCACTGAATTCAACGCCTCCGGCCACGGTCTGAGCATGACCCCATCCCAAAGCGATGATCTCGGCCTGCAAGATATCTTCAAGCCCCGGTGGGCACACGGCGAAAAGGGTCAAGTCAGTCATGCGCCGTGCCTAAGCCCTCGCCCCATAGAAAGCTAGAGGGGGCGATTTCTTTTAAAGAAATCGGAGACGGAAACTTTCAAAGTTTCCGCGCGCAAACCTTAGGTCAATTTCGATTTCTGCTGCGAGGGCGCATGCCCAAAAGCCGTGCGATACGCACGCGAGAAATGCCCCGAGTTTTCAAACCCACAGGCCAGCGCGACATCCGTGATAGAGTGATCCGTCTGCACCAAAAGATTGCGCGCTTTGTCGAGCCGCAGCTCCATGTAGTATTTCTTGGGAGAGGTATTCAGGAATTTCCCGAATAACCGCTCAAGCTGCCGCGTGGAAATTCCAAGTTCTTCGGCGATCACCGTGGGTGAAACCGGATCTTCGAGCCCCTCCGTCATGATCGAGATCGCCTTGGCCATATGCGCGTTGCGAATGCCATTGCGCGACTGCAACGACACCTTTTGCTCCGCCGTCGCTGCCCGGACCGCGTTGTAGACCATCTGATCCGCCACCGCGAGCGCCAGCTCTTCGCCGTGATCCTGTTCAATCAAATGCAAAACAAGATCCGCCGTTGCCGTGCCTCCGGACGCCGTGACAAAGACCTCGTCCGCAACAAAGACATTGCGCACGAGGTTCACATCCGGAAAGGCTTCGCTGAAACTGTCGTGATATTCCCAATGGATAGAGGCTTGTTTTTCATCAAGAAATCCAGCCTCAGCTAGGATCCAAGCCCCGGAACACAAAGCGCCAATGGCTGTACCCTTGGCCCGCTCGCGCCTGAGCGTGGCCAGCAAACTCGGCGTCACATGATTGCGCATATGAATGCCTGACAACACAAAGAGCCGAGTGCTTTTGGGGATATCCGCCAACCCTCCGGCGACAAGCGACACCGTGCCATTTGAGCAGGTCACTTGCTGCCCATCCTCCGACACCAAATGCCAGTCATAAAGCTCTTGGCCGCTGACCAGATTGGCAATGCGCAAGGGTTCCACCGCGCAGGAAAACGCGAGGTGCGAGAACTCTTCTACGAGGATGAATGTGAAACGTTGCGTCTGCGTGTCGGTCATATCTAGATCGGGGTCGGAACTTTGTATACACATTGTATATTCTTCAAATACAAGATTCGCAACACGAGACGAACGGCCCCATGCGAGAGACTGACAAAAGCCCCAAACACGCCCTCGCGGACCATCTGCGGTCTGCCGTCTTGACGACGTCTCTTGCGCCGGGCAGTGATCTGGACGAGGCGCAGTTGGCACAAGAATTCGGCCTCTCGCGCACCCCCTTGCGCGAGGTTCTGCGGGAGTTGGCCGGCGACGGATATCTGACGCTCCACCCCAATCGCGGCGCGCGGGTGTCTGACATGTCCTTCGCCACAATGCGCGGCTTTTTTCAGGCGGCACCGATGATCTATGGGGCAATCCTGCGCATGGCGGCTTTGAACGCGACAGCTACGCAAATCAAGACGCTCAAGTCCGCGCAAGAGGATTTCGAGTCCACCCTGTCAAACCGCAGCGCCTCAGAGCGCGCGCTCGCCAACAACCGCTTTCACGAAGTGACCGGCGAAATGGCCAACAACGTCTATCTGCAGCCGTCCTTTAATCGCCTGCTGATCGATCACGCGCGTCTCAGCATGACATTCTATGATCCGACGGCAACCCAACTCAAAGCGCAACGAGATTTGGCCAGCTCACAACATGACGAGATCATCGCGGCCATCGAGGTCCGCGACGCCGACAAAGCCGCACAGCTCGCCATCGACCATTGGAACCTCTCTCGTGATCAGATCGAGATGTTCGTTTTCCCCGAAGCCCTGGACCTGCCGCTTGGCAGCGCCCCTCAACACATGCCCGCATGAGGACTGAATGACCCCAATCTTCCGATTTGACGGCATCTACACGCCCGTCGTCACGCCCTACCACGCCAATGGCAAACCCAATTGGGACGCGCTGGCCGAGGTGGTCGAATTCCTGATTTCCCATGGCGTACACGGCATGATTTCCGGCGGCTCAACAGGCGAGAACTATGCGCAGACCGTCGCTGAACGCGTCGAGCTCGCGCAGTTCACCAAGGACCGCATCAACGGCCGGGTGCCGCTGGTCGTGGGCACAGGCGCAATGCTCACAGCGGATTCCATCGCCCTTGCCACCGCCGCCCGCGAGATGGGCGCCGACGCGATCCTCTTGGCCTCGCCCCCCTATGCCGTGCCAACCGACCGTGAAAACGCGCTGAACGCTTTGGCGATTGATAAAGCCGCGAATCTGCCCGTGATGCTCTACAACTACCCACACCGCACTGGCACCATGATGGGCGAAGAGTTCCTGGACCGCGTGGTCCGGTCTCGCAATTTCTGTGCCATCAAGGAAAGCTCCGGCGACATCAACCGCGTCCACCTTCTGGCGCGTGACTACCCGCATATCCAACTTGGCTGCGGCATGGACGACCAAGCGCTCGAGTTCTTTGCCTGGGGCGCGCCGTTCTGGGTGTGCGGCGGGTCCAATTTCCTACCCGAAGAACATGTGGCCCTTTATGAGGCCTGTGTGGTCGAAGGCGACTTTGCCAAGGGGCGCAAGATCATGTCAGCCATGATGCCCCTGATGCGGGTGCTCGAGCAGGGCGGCAAATTCATCCAGACCATCAAACATGGCGTTACCATGAACGGCATCAACGCCGGTGCCATGCGCGCACCTCTGAAGGGGCTGAACAAAGACGACAAACGCGCGCTGGAACAGGTGACGCGCGTTCTCAAATCCACAATCGCAGACATTAAGGCGGGGAAATAAGCTATGGCCGACTTGCTCACACATGCAGAATATAAATCCATCGCCGACAATCTGACGCTGCCAAACGCCGGCTTTGTGGATGGCGGCTATCGACCGGCGGCAACAGGTGCGACCTTCACCACGACCAACCCCGCCAACGGAGATGTTCTGACCGAGATCGCGGCCTATGGGTCCGAAGACGTGGACTTTGCCGTCACCAAGGCCCGCGAAGCCTTTGACGACGGGCGCTGGTCCAAAATGCACCCGTCCGAGCGCAAAGACGTTTTGATCCGTCTCTGCAAACTGATGACACGCAACCAAAACGAGCTGGCGGTGATCGAAAGTCTGGACAGCGGCAAGACCATCTATGACTGCGCGACAGTGGACATCCCTGAAAGCATCCACTGCATCAAATGGCACGCCGAGGCGATTGATAAGATCTACGATCAGGTCTCCCCAGCCTCTGATGACCACATCGCGATGGTCGTCCGCGAACCGATCGGGGTCGTTGGAATGGTGCTGCCTTGGAACTTTCCGCTCTTGATGCTGGCCTGGAAGATCGGCCCCGCGCTGGCGGCGGGCTGCTCTGTCGTGGTGAAACCCGCCGAGGAAACCAGCCTATCCGCGCTGCGCCTGGCCGAACTCGCGTCTGAGGCAGGCATTCCCGCAGGCGTTCTCAACATCCTCCCCGGCGGCGGTGCCGAGGTCGGCGAGCCCATCGGGCGGCATATGGATATCGACATGGTGTCCTTCACCGGCTCCACCGCCACCGGCAAACGCTTCCTGACCTATGCGGCGGAAAGCAACGCGAAAGAGGTGGTGCTGGAAATGGGCGGCAAGAACCCAGCCATCGTCATGGATGACGCCGAGAACCTCGACCGCGTGGCGCAGCATATTGTCAACGGCGCCTATTGGAATATGGGCGAGAACTGCTCTGCCATCTCTCGCCTGATTGTGCACAAAGACGTCAAAGGCGAGCTGTGCGAGCGCATCACGCATCATGCGCAGCAATGGAACATCGGAGACCCTCTGAACCCGGAAACCCGCATGGGTGCCCTTGTCAGCAAGGCGCATTTTGATAAGGTCCGCAGCTACTTGGGCGAAGGCGAGGTCATTTTCGGAGGCAAATCTCAAGATGGCGCCTTCGTCGAAGCAACAATGGTCGAAATTTCCGGAAACGACCAACGTCTGGCCCGCGAAGAGGTCTTTGGCCCGATCCTCTCGGTCATCGAGATCTCGGGTCTGGACGAAGCGATCTCTATCGCAAATGACACCGACTACGGCCTCTGCGCCTCGATCTTCACCGCCAACGCCAAGCGTGCCATCCGCGGCGCACGGCAGTTGCGCGCGGGTACGGTGACGGTCAACAGCTTTGGGGAAGGAGATATCTCAACCCCCTTCGGAGGCTATAAACAGTCAGGATTTGGCGGGCGCGACAACTCTGTCCATGCGCATGACCAATACACCCAGCTCAAGACCATCTGGATCGACCTGTCTGACGACGACGACGAAGCCGTTGATTGATGGGTTGTGACTGATGGCGTATCGCGCAAAACGCCTGCCGGTCCACTTAGGCCCGGCGGCGTGGAACACCATTCTCGGACCACAAACATACGGACCCGTATTGCGCGGATCGCGCACCGCAGATTTCGTCATTGTCGGCGGAGGCTTTGCAGGCCTTTCCGCCGCGCGCCGCCTTAAGCAACTTGCGCCGGACGCGTCGATTGTCGTGCTCGAAGCTGGGCATATCGCGGAAGGCGCGGCGGGGCGCAACTCTGGCTTTATGATCGACCTGCCGCATGATCTGACATCCGATGACTATGCCGGCAGCGGTGATGACAAGGCGATGATCCGGCTGAACCGTATGGCCATTTCCTTTGCGCGTGAGACCGTCACTGACTACCAAATCGACCGCAACTACTTTGACGAATGCGGCAAGGTAAACGGAGCCGCCAGCCCGCGTGCCAAGGCCCACAACGACAGCTACGCGGCACATTTGGCGTCTCTGGGCGAGACCTCGCAAGCGCTCGATGCACAACAGATGAAAGAACTCACGGGCAGCGCGCACTATCAATCGGGCCTCTACACACCCGGCACAGTCGTGCTGCAACCCGCAGGCTATATCCGAGGCCTTGCAGATGGGCTGCGCGGCGATGGCGTAGACATCTATGAACAGTCCCCCGTGGACGAAATCGCAAAAGACGCAACGGCTTGGGTGGTCAAAACGCGGAACGGCTCGGTCTCGACCGGCAAAGTCATCCTGTCAGTGAACGGTCATCTAGAAAGCTTTGGCGTTGAAAAAGGCCGCCTCATGCAGCTCTTTCTCTATGCCTCCATGACGCCGGATCTGGACAGCGAAGCCCTCGCGAAACTTGGCGGTCAAAGCCGATGGGGGATCACACCTTCTGACCCCATGGGCACAACCATGCGCCGGATCGACACCGCCCAAGGCGGCAATCGCATCGTGACGCGCACCTGCGCGATGCTGAAACCAGACACCAAACCCTCACCCCGTGACATGGCCCGCGCGGCACGTGTGATGCAGCGAAAATTCGACCGCCGCTTTCCGCAACTCGCAGGCCTGAAAATGGAGCACGTCTGGGCCGGGCATCTCTGCCTTTCGATGAACGGCGTGTCCGTCATGCGCGAGATCGAAAATGGGGTCTATTCGGCCTGTGTGCAGAATGGGCTAGGCACTGCACGTGGCACGCTGACCGGCATTGGAGCAGCTGAATTGGTTTGTGGCGTCACATCAGACATCACAAAGCACTTCACGTCAGAAGATCGCCCAAGCCGCCTGCCCCCTCAACCCTTCCGCCAGATCGGAGCCAATGCCGTGTTGCGCTGGCAAGAACATCGCGCGCGCAGCGAATAGCCGCCCACAAAGATGAGTATTTTGGGCAAGATGAAACCGATCTTTCTCTTGCCAAAAATATCCCCGCCGGAGGCATAAATCAGTAGTCTTGGTTCAGCGCATCCTCTGCTGGGATCTCACGTTCACGCCGCGCGATATAGTCCAGCAGCTCTTCATTCTTGGCCACATCCAGCGTCGGCTCTTGATACTCGCTCAAGAGCTTTTTCGCGTGCCCCAAGGCCCGTTCCGTGATCTCGACCTCGCCTTCGGCCACCCATTGCTCGATTGAGTTGTTGTCAAAGAGTTCTGGCATGAAGAAGGCTTCTTGGAAGTTATCTTGTGTATGCGGATGTCCCAGATAATGCCCGCCCGGCCCAACATCTGGAACCGCTTTCAACGCGGCATCAAAGTCGCCCCACTTCGGCCCTTCCGCCATGCGATAGGCCATGGCGCATTGCTCTGCATCGACGATGAATTTGGCGACGGAACAATGCATGCCCGCCTCGTTCCATCCAGCGGAATGCCAGATGTAATTCGCCCCCGCGTGGATCACCGCTTGCAGAGTTGTGGCGCTTTCATACCCTGCCTGCGCATCGAAGGTTTTCGCTCCCCCAAGCGTGTTGGACGTCCGCCAAGGCACATCATAATGCCGCGCCATTTGGCCGATCATAAAGTTCATCAGGCTAATCTCAGGTGTCCCCGCCATTGGCGCTCCGGATTTCATCGAAACCGTCGAGAGGTAGTGCCCATATATCGCTGGCGCGCCTTTGCGGATGACCTGCGTATAGGCCAGAGCCGAAAGAGCCTCTGCGTTTAGCTGCGCCACGGTCGCGGGCACGGAGGCCGGCGTATTCGCGCCGCCCAAGACGAAAGGCGAGCAAAGCACAGGCTGGTTCCGTTTACAGAACGCCCGCATTGCGCCCAGCATGGTTTCATCCCAAACCAATGGACTGTTGCCGTTGCAATTGCCCGTGGTCACCGGATGGCTGTCGATAAAATCATCCCCAAAGAGGATCGCGCACATGTCCATCACGTCTTCGGCGTTCTTGGGGCTTGTGGTCATGCCCATGAACATCTTGTCAGAATACTTCATCGAAGAATACGTGATGCGCAGGTGCCGATGGCTGATCGGGTGATCATAGGGCTCGACAATATGATGCGCCGAGGAATGCAGCGCTGGCAGCATGTGGCTGAGCTTGTGGAACATCGCCAAATCGTCCAGCGTCGGATTGCGGCGCACGTCTTCGAGATCGCGTAAGAACGGCGCACCAGTCATCGGCACAAAGACCGAGGCATTTCCGCCTAGCGCAACGTTCTTTTGCGGATCACGTGCTTGATAGGTGAATTCCGATGGGATCGATGCGATCAACTCGCGCACGAGGCCGCGATCCAGATAGACCAGTTCTCCTTCCACCTTGGCGCCAACACGTTTCCAATCCGCCAAGGCGATTTCATCGCGAAACTGCACACCAACGTTCTCAAGGATATCCATCGAGGCCGCATCAACTGCTTCGACTTGCGCGCCATCCATCACTTCGCAGAGCGGAATCTTACGGATTAGACCCGGCAGCATGTCGAAATTTACGGCTGTGCGCAGCGCCCGACGGGCGGCACGTCCGCCGCCACGGCCTCGTTGAAGTGGTGCGTTCATATGGTTCTCCTTTTCACAGAGATCATGCGAACAAGCGGTGCCCAAAGCCTGCAGATTCCCGAAATCTGATTGCAGAAAGCGACACTTCATAAAGTAAAAGAGGCCCCGCAGGGCCTCTGAAATGCACTTAGAGCAGCTCGCTCATTTTCACGACCCGTTGCTCGGCAATCGAGAGCTGGGCCGCCATGCCCATCAGGACGGCCATCTTGCCGTCATTGAAGCTAACCTCGGGTTCCATGCGCTCGCCGCGCACCAGTTCAAGGAACTTCTGGTGCTGGTAGAAGGTCGAGCCATTATGATCGCCTGCCTCAAGGATGTCAGGATCAACCGGAATATCGCGGGTTTCAGGCCCCTTAGGGCTACGCGGGCTGATCACCAGTTTCGGCACAGGGGCATCGCCCAGATGCGCTGGCCAGAACCGACCCGGTCCCGGCACTTGTGCTTCGACCTTGCCTTTGGGGCCAACCGCAAAGACTTCTTCCTGATACTCTGCACCTTCAGCGAACATGCAGAGCTCCAGCATCGCGCGCGCGCCATTGTCGAAATCAACGATGACATACCCGTTGTCCTGAATATCACTGGCCGCGCCGTCATAGGTTTCCGTCAGATGGTTCACATCCTGAGCACCAGACGCCATGACCCGCACGGGCTCGGCCCCGATGGTCAGGCGCATCAGGTCAAAGAAGTGACAGCATTTCTCAACAAAGGTGCCGCCGGATTTGGCGTTGAAGCGGTTCCAGTTGCCAACCTTTGGCAAAAACGGGAAACGATGCTCGCGAATGGTCAGCATTTTGATCCCGCCAGTCGCCTCATCTACAATGTCTAAGAACGCCGCAATTGGAGGCATATAGCGGTACTCCATCGCAACCCAGACCGGTGCGGGGTAGTTCGCAATAAACGCATCCATCCGTGCGACATCAGCGGGATCCGTGAAGAGAGGTTTTTCCACCAGAACCGGCAGGGCGCGCTTTTCGGCCATTAGCTCCAGCTGTTCCACATGGCGAAAGTTCGGGCTGGCGATCAGCACGCAATCTAAATCCTTAAAGGCCAGCAGGTCCTCGATGCTGTCGGCGAAAGCCACATCGGGTTCAACATGCTGCGCCGCCCGACGCATGCCTGCGTCGGGCTCATAAACCACGGCCACTTTGGCGTCCGGCAACAACGCAATATTGCGCATGTGTTCGTTGCCCATCATGCCACAGCCGATGATTCCGTAATGTGTCGTTTTAGACATTCTTGCTCCTAAGTCAGACGCTGCACGTAAAGCGCTTTGTCTGGGTCATACCAAGTGCGGGAAAACTCTACGGGGGCATCATCCTGGGCCCAGCTCAACCGCTCTACATATCCTGTAATGTCACCATGGGATTTCCCGAAGGCTTCGGGGGCCCAGTCAGGGACGGTTCCGATCGCTACTCGATCCTCGGCGCGGCTGATCCAGACATCCAGCGCCAAGCGATAGTAGCGGTACATCGAATCCTGNACCTGTTTGGGATCCACATGNCCGGCGGATCCATCAAGCCAAATCTCTTCGACTGCAACCGGAATCTTATCCATGAACCGCAACCGGCGGAATCGTGTGCCCCAGCCCTTGCGGCCAAAATCCGGTAGGTCCGAGGGTTTCTTGAGTTCATCGACGGAAAGAAACTGCGCCGTCGGCAGCCCGCCGCCCTCATGCAACTCCAGTCGCAGCATCGAATAGATACTGAGGACTTGATCCTTGCTGCGCACATAGTTGCCTGACCCTTGAATACGCTCCAAAAGGCCTTTTTTCTCGAGCTCTGACAAAGCTTTGCGCAGCGTGCGCACGGTTGTGTTGAACCGTACGGCAAGTGCGCGTTCAGGTGGCAGACGCGCGCCATCCTCAAGCCGACCAGAGCCGATTTCGCGGATCAGCGTCTCGCTAATCTGCAGGTAAAGAGGGATCGCTGTNGCTTCGCCGATGGACGTCATNTGANCGCGCTACCGCTAACAAAAAAATTGATACACCATTGATCTACATCAAAGCGCTGGTTATGCAAGATGAAAATGACTGCCCGCCTTCGGAGGAATCAATGACCGTCGTCCCCATCACGTCGCCAGACCTAGACGCCGCAGAAGTGTCATGGTTTTCAGCACTTTGCTCGGACGATTACCAGTTTCTNGGCGTGCCGAATGGCGATCTGCGGTCGTCTTGGAANCATTGCTCTGACATTGTGAAAACCGCCGAGGCGCAGGGGTTCCGCAATATTTTGTGCCCCTCTTCCTATCAGGTTGGCCAGGACACGCTGAGCTTTGTCGCAGGCTGCGCGCCGATCACAGAAAAGATCAATCTGCTCGCCGCTGTGCGTTGTGGTGAGATGCAGCCGATCATGCTGGCGCGCACCATTGCGACGCTCGATCACATGCTTGAGGGCCGCCTGACCGTCAACATCATCAGCTCGGATTTCCCCGGCGAAGTGGCTGAAAGCGGCTTCCGTTATCAGCGGTCTCGTGAAGTGGTCGAGATCCTGAAACAGGCCTGGACGCAGGACGAGATCAACTACAAGGGCGAGGTCTATAATTTCGAAGGCCTCACCACAGATCCCGCCAAACCCTACCAGACCGGCGGGCCGCTGCTGTACTTTGGTGGCTACTCGCCAGCCGCGCTCGACCTCTGTGGTCAGCACTGCGACGTCTATCTGATGTGGCCCGAGCCCAAGGAAAACCTCGCCCAGCGCATGAAAGACGTGAACGCGGTGGCCGAGAAGTACAATCGCACGCTGGATTACGGGCTACGCGTCCACATGATTGTCCGCGACACCGAGGCCGAGGCGCGGGAATACGCAGAATACATCGTGTCCAAGCTGGATGACGAATACGGCAAACTGATCCGCGACCGCGCGCATGACAGCATTTCACTAGGCGTGGCTCACCAAGCCAAAGCGCGCGAGCTGGCGGACAAATTCGGCTACGTGGAACCAAACCTCTGGACCGGCGTCGGGCGCGCACGTTCGGGCTGTGGCGCGGCCCTCGTCGGCAGCGCGGATCAAGTCCTAAGCCAGATCGAAGAGTACCAAAAGATGGGCATCCGCGCCTTTATCTTCTCGGGCTATCCACACATTGACGAGGCCGAGCATTTCGGCAAACTCGTCATGCCACATTTGAAAACCTGTTCGATGCCAGAGGCTTACGGCCGCGTTCCGGCATCCACACCTGCAACGCCATTGGGCGTAGGAGAGCGCAAATAATGGATCGCGTATCCCTCACTTCTGATCTGAGCTTCAGCCTTCTGGTCTATGGCATGTGGCGTATTGGCGATGTCGAAGACACCTCGCCTGCTCATGTCGAGGCGAAAATCCAGGCATGTCTCGACCAAGGCATCACCACCTTTGATCAGGCTGACATCTATGGCGACTATGGCGCCGAAGAGATCCTCGGCGGTGCCCTGCGCGCCAACCCTGCGCTGCGGGGTCAGATGGAGATCGTCACCAAATGCGACATCGTCGCGCCGATTGGTCGTTGGTCCCATGCACCGGTGAAATATTACGATACGTCTCGCGCCCATATCGAAGCCTCTGTCGATCAGTCGCTGAAAGGCATGGGCATCGATCATATCGACCTGCTGCTGATCCACCGCCCGGATCCCCTCATGGATCACGAGGAAACCGGCGCGACGCTGGATGATCTTGTGAAATCCGGCAAGGTGCGCACCGTTGGCGTGTCAAACTTCCGCCCTTGGGACTGGGATTTGCTGCAATCGTCGATGAGCAATAAACTCGTCACCAACCAGCTGGAAATCTCTCTGTCCGAGATCTCGCCTTTCACCAATGGCGACATTGCCTTCCACCAAAAGAACGGTCAGCCAATGATGGCATGGTCGCCTCTGGGCGGCGGCGGGTTGATGACCCAAGACAGCGATCTGGCAACGCGCATGGATGCGATAGCCGCCGAGTTCGGCGTGGATCGGGCGGCCGTTGCCGTGGCCTTCCTCTTGCGCCACCCTGCGAAAATTCTTCCGGTTCTGGGCACCAACAACCTGGGTCGTATCAAGACGATTTCCGACGCAATGAAGGTTTCTCTCAGCCGCGAAGCATGGTTCACTCTCTATGAAGCCGCACTCGGCAAGGAGGTTCCGTGAACGTCATGACGCAAACCGAAACACACGAGAGCTTCGTCCCAGACGCAGAGAATACGCGCCTTTTGCGCGATGCTTTCGGTCGGTTTGTCACCGGAATCACCATCGTGACCGCCATGACCGAAGACGGCCCCATCGGGATCACCGCCAATAGTTTCTCTTCCGTCTCATTGGACCCAGCCCTGGCGCTCTGGTCGCCAGACAAGGGCTCGCGACGGGCGGTGCATTTTCTGAACGCAAAACATTACGCCATTCACGTTCTGGCCAACGATCAATCCGATCTGTGCTGGGCGATTGCCAAAGATGCCTATGGGCTGCGCGGCATGAATCTGTCGGTCAATGACGGGGGAGCCCCCCTGATCGATGGCTGCCTCGCGCGGTTCGAATGTACCCAAGTCCAAACCGTCGATGCCGGGGATCACACGATCATTCTGGGCTCTATCGACCGCGCCAGCATGCGCTCGGATGGTGAGGCGCTTGGGTTCTTTAAAGGAAAAATGGGAGTCTTTTCGACCAAGGATTAGGGCCGCAGCCCCCTTAAGGCTGCATGGGAGGTAACAAAATGAATTTCTTGTTGGCTTTGGCCACTGTGTTGAAAGCGATCAACGACCTTTTGCTGCGCATCGGGCGTGGCATTGGCGTGGTCGCAGTGGCTGCGATGGTTGTTGCCATCCTGATCCAGGTGTTTTTCCGCTATATCCTCAACAACGCCTTGCCTTGGCCCGATGAGGCCGCGCGGTTCTGCATGCTCTGGATGACTGGCCTAATGGCACCAACAGCCTTCCGCAGCGGAGGCTTTGTGGCGATTGATGTCATCGACTCGCTCTTGCCCTCCAAAGCCCTGCAACTCTTGCAGATCATCCTTTTGGTGGTCTGTCTGGTCGTTCTTATCTTCGCCGTCCAGATCGGCTGGAAAGAGGTCAACGGCCTCGGCGGTCGCTTTGCTACGGCGTCGCTCTATGTCCCAACCTCGCTTGGTTTTAACGAATGGTACCGCGTGCCGCGCAGCTGGATGATGTTGTCCTTGTTCGTCGGCGTCGTGCTGCTAATCCTCGTCAATGTCGAGCTGATCCTGCGTCGTGTGATTTCTCTCTTTGGCGGAGGCGAGAGCCTGCCCGTCATTGGCGGCCCTGTGTCTGGAGGTGCTGAATAATGTTGCTCTGGTTCCTACCCGTCTTTCTTTTCCTCCTCCTGATCGGTCTGCCGGTGTTCTTCTGCCTCTTGGCAGCCCCCGGCGCGCTTTTGTGGCTGGCCGGTCAGGAACGGGATATCACTCTGCTCTATCGTAACCTCTATAACGGTATGGACAGCTTCCCGCTGATGGCGATCCCCTTCTTTATGTTGGCAGGAGAGCTCATGAACCGCGGCGGCATCACCCTGCGTCTGGTCGAGTTCGCGCAAGCCCTCATGGGTCACTTCCGCGGAGGCCTCGCCCACGTCAACGTCCTGTCCTCTATGCTGTTCGCAGGCCTTTCGGGCTCGGCGGTGGCGGACACCTCGGCGCTTGGCTCCATGCTGATCCCTGCGATGGAGAAACAGGGTTACACGACCCGTTTCGCGGCCGCGATCACAGCCGCAAGTTCCGTGATCGGCCCAATCATTCCGCCCTCGGGCATTATGATCATCTACGCCTATGTGATGGGTGAAAGCGTTGCCGCGTTGTTCCTTGCGGGCATCGTGCCAGGCATCCTCGTCGGCGTTGGCCTTATGCTGATGATCAAAGTCATGGCGGACCGCTATGATTTCCCAGTTGCTACCGAGAAGTACACCTGGAAAGCCCGTGGTCAGGCCTCTCTGAAAGCCTTCTTCCCTCTACTGACACCAGTGATCATTCTGGGCGGCATTCTGGGCGGTGTCTTCACCCCAACCGAAGCCGCAGCGGTCGCCGTTGCCTATGCGCTGGTTATCGGTCTGTTTGTTTTGAACACATTGAAGTTCAGCGAACTGCCTGACGTTTTAACCCGCGCGGGCATCACCTCTGCAGTTGTCCTTTTGCTGGTTGGCGCAGCGATGTCGTTCAAAACCGTTGTCAGCCTCAGCCACGCGCCCGAACTGCTGGCCGAGTGGATCCTGACGCTGACCGAGAACCCGCTGCTTCTGTTGTTCCTGATCAACCTGCTTCTGTTCGTTGTGGGTATGTTCCTCGATGCAGGCCCTGCGATCATCATCCTTGGCCCAATCCTCGGCCCCGTCTTCCTGGGCCTTGGCGTCGAGCCGATCCATTTTGCGATCATCATGTCCGTTAACCTGACCGTTGGCCTCGCCACACCGCCCATGGGGCTGGTGCTCTTCGTGGCTGCGGCGGTGTCCCGAGAAAAGGTGGCCACCATTGCAAAGGCGATCCTGCCTTTCCTTGCGGTGGAAATCTTCGTGATCTTCTTGATCACCTTTGTCCCCGCGATTTCGCTGACTGTTCCGCGTCTGACCGGGTTTTTGAATTAACAAGTAGAAAAGAGCCTATGGGAGGTACCTTAAATGCTCAAAACTATGATCAAATCCGTCGCGATTTCGGCCCTTATGGCCGGTGCCGCGATGACGGCATCCGCCGCAGACTACACCCTGCGTGCGACTGCCAACTCTAACGAAAACGACGAAGACTATGACGGTCTGGTTGTCTTCAAAAACTACGTAGAAGCAGCGTCCAACGGTGCGATCGAAGTTGAGCTGTTCATCGGTACGCAGCTTTGCTCCAATGGTGCAGAATGTCTGCAGGGTGTGGCTGACGGCTCTATCGACATCTACATCTCCACCTCCGGTGGTGCGTCTGGCCTGTTCCCATATGTTCAGGTTCTCGACCTGCCTTACCTGATGGCAGATGACCGTGTTGCAGAGCACGTTCTGTCCGGCGACTTCACCCGCACCATGCGTGACATGGCGCTGGAAGATTCCGGCAACGCAATCCGCCTGATGACCATCGGTAACACCGGCGGCTGGCGGAACTTCGCGAACACCAAGCGTCGCGTTGCAGAGCCAGGCGACATGGAAGGCCTGAAGATCCGGACCGTTGTGGCTGACCTGCCGCAGGAACTGGTACGTGCGCTGGGTGCGTCCCCAACCCCGATCCCATGGCCAGAGCTCTTCACCTCTTTCCAAACCGGCGTTGTTGAAGGTTCCAAGAACGGCATCACCGACATCATGGGCATGAAATTCCCAGATGCGGGTCTGCAGTATGTCACTCTGGACGGCCACGCCTACATGGGTGCGCTGTGGTGGATGTCTAACGAGACCTTTATGGGCATGCCTGATGACCTGAAAACCGTAGTTGTTGACGGCTTCTATGGCCTGCAGCAAGCGACTTTCGCGTCTCCAAAGCGTAAGTCCATCCAAGCCTATGCAGACTTTGTTGCAGGCGGCGGTGACCTCTATGTTCCAACTCCAGCACAGAAAGCGGCTTTCAAAGACGCAGCAGCGCCTGTGTATGACTGGTTCAAATCCAACGTCACCCGTGGCGAAGCGATCTTTGACGCACTGACCTCTGCAGTTGCAGAAGCAGACGCGGACATCGCAGCAGCCCGCGCAGCTGACCTGAACTAAGCAACAAAAAAGGCGGCGTGAGGATCCTCACGCCGCCTTTCTCTTTTCCGCTTTCACACTATCTGAGTGGATACATCCAACCTTTGTAATCCTCGACCAAGATATGCGCTTTATCGATCTCAGCTTGGGTCATCTTCTTGACCACCTCTTCCAGGCTAATCGCCGCGTCGGGGTCTCCGCCGATGGCCGAGAGCGTGTACCACATATAAGCGCGCACCAAATCCGGCGCCGGCATGCCGCGGCCGATCTCATAATACCATCCGATACCGGACTGCGCGCCTGGATGGCCCTTGAGCGAGCTGCGCAGATACCATTCAAACGCCCGCTGATCGTCGCGCTCAACACCCAGACCCATCGCATACATAACGCCGATCAATTCCTCGGCGTCCGCATTCCCAGAGCGCGCCAATGGCAAGAACATCTCGCGCGCCGCTTCAAATTCACCCGCTTCCATCAGATCCCGCGCGGTCTCCAGATCGGCAAAAGCGGGTCCCGCCAAAAGCATCAAAGCAAGCACATGTTTCTTCATCGTCTACTCCCAATTGCGCTGTCAGCCCTCCTGGCAGGCCCCGTTTTTGCAACGGACCTTCCAGAGCCTCTGACCGCGTCAGATTTCCTCCCCCACTCGCCTGAAAAAGCCGAGATCGGTCGCCTGCTATTTTACGATAAAATATTGTCGGGGAACAGAAATATTAGCTGTGGAACCTGCCATCATCCGGCATTTGGTACGTCTGATGGCCTGTCCCTTGGCCTCGGCGAAGGTGGGGTCGGATTGGGTCCGAAACGCGTGTCCGAAACCGGTGAAAACCCCGTCATCCGTCGCGTGCCGCGCAACGCACCAGCGCTTTGGAATCTGGGTCACAAAGACATCGACGTGGTCATGCATGACGGCCGTATCAGCGTCGACGATATTTATGGAAATGGTTTTGACACGCCCGCCGAGGAATGGCTGCCCATGGGGCTTGAGACCATCCTCGCCGCGCAAGCCATGTTCCCCGTGACCTCCAAGATCGAAATGGCAGGCAATACGGGCGAGAACGAAGTCGTCGGTGCTCGGTTTGACCGGATCGACAATGTCTGGCCAATCCTCGCCAAACGCGTGCGGACGATCCCCGCCTATGGTGAGGCTTTTGTGGCCACCTATGACAACATCGACACCTCTGAGGACGTCACGATGGTCGAAATTGCAAATGCGATTTCTGCCTTTATTATCCAAGACTTCACCAGTTTCGACAGCCCCTTTGACGCATATCTCGCGGGCGACTCCACCGCGCTCAATGACCTGCAGCGCGAGGGGATGGAACTCTTCTTTGGCACCGCAGGCTGTTCAAATTGCCATGCAGGCGACCTGCTGTCTGACCAAGGTTTCCACGCGCTTGGCCTGCCTTCTTTTGGCCCTGGGCGCACCCGGAAATTCGACCTCATCAACCGAGATGTCGGCCGCATGGGGGAAAGCGATAGCCTGGCCGACGCCTATCGGTTCCGCACGCCAATGCTGCGCAATGTTGCCTTAACCGGCCCCTACGGCCACAACGGAGCCTACCCAACGCTAGACGCCATGGTGCGTCATCACATGAACCCGGAAAAGGGCCGCGCCACATGGCAACCCAGCGATCTGGTCTTGCCCGACGTGCCCTGGTTCCGTGCCGCTGATTTCATGATCCAAAACGACCGATTTGAAATGGCGCGGCAGGCAGGTGTTCTCGATATCGCGCTCAAACAGGTGAGCGAAGACGATATCGACGCGTTGGTTGCATTTCTGGGCGCTCTCACGGGCGAAAAGGCCGCAGCGCAGGCGTCGGTCGTGCCCGAAACGGTGCCAAGCGGGCTGCCAGTGGATCATCACCAGAACTTTTGACCAAAGGGTCTATTAAACCGTTAGTTTTCCACTAAAGTCCTCCCTGTAGCAGAGCCCACGCAACTATGGCGTGCGGCCAGTTAAGAAGGATATGCGGAATGACGGTTCGGTTTTTCTCTGACAAGAAACGGCCCGTCCATCTGGGCCCATATCCGCTGGAAAAACTGACACGGATTGAGGCAGCGGACCTTGCCCAAATCCCCGCGATGAAGCCCCTCTCCTTCGTGCGTCCCGACATGCCTGAAAGCATCGTGAACGCGATGGACGAATACCAAGCGATGCTGGATGCCCTTCGCGATGGCTTGGTGAACCCTGCCAAAAGCGGCATCCCAACGGACCCCAAAGAACGCGCCAACCATCTGAAATCTTTTGGCTATTTCAACGACGCCTCTATGGTGGGTATCTGCCGTCTGCCGAGTAAAGCGCATCTTTCAGAGACCCGCGTGAACCCCGGCGTTGCGCGCCTTTCTGAGGATCTCCGCACCCGCCAAACCAAGACTCTGGCGGCTGGCATCGACGCCATCATGGCCGATCTGCGCGACAGCATCGAGGCCAAGCCCAGCAGCATCGATACCCATACGCACGCCATCGTTTTCCTCTATGAAAACCCGCGCGACATCCGCGACGAGCCGGGTGTGGACTGGCTCAAGGACGCGCTGCACCACCGCGCCGCCCTGCGTGCAAATGAAACTGCCAGCGTCATCGGAAACTACCTTCGGATCCTCGGAATCTCGGCCAAATCCCATTCTGCCACCGCCTCGGACGTAGACCTCAACACGCTCGCTGTCGCTGCGGGTCTCAGCTATGTCGACGGCGACGGCATCGCTGCCCCTTGGATCGGCCGCAACTTCGGCCTCGCGGCGGTGACCTGCGCGCTTGATATGACCATCGACGCCCCCATCGCCCCGATGGATGCCCAGCCCTACTGGTCCACCCAAGGCCCCGGCTGGTGGCTTGGCAAAGGGCACGCCAAGGGGGCTCTGAACGGCGACCCATATAAGAAACGCAACTTTGCCGACGGCCCGCATCCATTCGAGCGCCTAAAACGCGTAGACGAGCCCACCACCTACATCGACCGCGCCAACGTCGCCCGCGTACCGAAACGCGCAGATATGTTCGCGCGCGCGCAGTTCGGCGACATGGGCAAAACGCTGCAGGATAACGCCAAAGGCGGCTACTACGCCCGCAAGGCCGCGCCCTCCATCGCGCAACGCCGCGCGCTTGGGGCCTTTGTGCTGCTGCAAGACGGCCCCGCCAACCCAGATGGCGCGCGCCCCACAGACGCGCAACGGAACGCCGCCAATATCAAGGCCGCCAGCTATTTCCTTGGCGTCGACGCCGTCGGTATTTCGGAATGCCCCGACTGGACGTGGTACAGCCATGACGCCACAGGCGCCGAGATCCATCCGACCCAGGACCAAGCCATCTCGATGATCATCGACCAAGGCTACGAGACGATGGAAGGCAGTTCCGGCGATGACTGGATCGCCGTCGCCCAATCCATGCGCGCCTATCTGCGGTTTTCCCTTTTGGGCGGCGTCATCGCCAAACAGATCCGCAACCTTGGCTATCAGGGCAAAGCCCATACCGTCATGGACGGCGAGGTCCTTCAGCCCCCTCTTCTTCTGCTCGCAGGCCTCGGAGAAGTTTCGCGCATTGGCGAAGTCATTCTGAACCCCTATCTTGGCCCGCGCCTCAAATCCGGCGTCGTCACCACCGACATGCCAATGGCCCATGACAAGCCGATTGACTTCGGCCTGCAGAACTTCTGCCAGAACTGCAACAAATGTGCCCGCGAATGCCCCTCGGGCGCGATCACCGCTGGCCCGAAACTGATGTTCAACGGTTACGAGATCTGGAAATCCGACAGTCAGAAATGCGCGACCTACCGGATCACCACCCCGGGCGGGGCCATGTGCGGACGCTGTATGAAGACCTGCCCCTGGAACCTCGAAGGCCTCTTTGCCGAGGCCCCCTTCCGCTGGGCCGCTTCCAATATCCCTTCCGCTGCGCCGATGCTGGCCAAGCTGGATGACCGCATGAAACGCGGCGGTCTGAATGACACCAAGAAATGGTGGTGGGACCTGAAACTTGGCGAAGACGGCGGCTATCATCCGACGGATGAGCCCGTGAACCGCCGCGATCTGCAGACCGATCTGGATCTGAAATATGAGGATCAGACGCTGGCAGTCTACCCTGCCATGCTCGCGCCGCATCCGCATCCCTACCCTTTCCCAATGGACCGCGAGGCGGGCATCAAAGCCTATGAGGCAATGATCTCGGCCGAGGATTACAAAGCGCAATCCGCCCAGGGCGAGACCGCCCATATCCACCGCTTCTCCATCGACGCCGACAGCCCCGTCGTCATGGCCAAAATCGCCAAGGTCGAGAAGATGACCGCTGATGTCACCAAATACGTCTTCACCGCCTTTGACGGCAGCGCCCTGCCCGAATGGACCGCAGGCGCGCATCTGGATGTCGTCGTCGCGCCGGAGTTCCTGCGGCAATATTCCATGTCCGGCAACCCAGCCGACCGTGGCACCTATGAAATCGGCGTCTTGCGCGAGGATGAGGGTCGCGGGGGCTCGAAGTTCCTGCATCGCATCTTTACCGAAGGCCGCCGCGTCTTTGTCAGCAAGCCGATCAACCACTTTGAGCTGGATGAAACAGCCACCAAAACCTTCCTCATGGGCGGCGGCATCGGCATCACGCCGATGATCGCCTTTGCGCACCGCCTCCACGCGCTTGGGGCCGATTTCGCGCTGCATTATTCTTGCAGCAGCCGCAGCTCGGCCGGATACCTAGACGACCTCGCGGGGTTCCCATGGGCCGACAAAGTTCATTTTCATTTTTCTGACGAAGGCACCCGCGCCGATCTGGATGCGGTGCTGAAAGACTATCAGGATGGCTGGCATGTCTACACCTGCGGGCCGGATCGCTTCATGGATGGCGTGATGCAAGCCGCAGAACGCCAGGGTTTCCCCGAAGAGGCGCGGCATCTGGAATATTTCAATGTCCCAGAGCAGCCCGATTATGAAAACCATGATTTCACGCTGGAACTGAACGACGGGCGCCAGATCCTCGTGCCTGCCGACCGGATCGCCACGGATGTCTTGGCCGAAAACGGTGTGCATGTGGATGTGAAATGCTCCGACGGCATCTGCGGGGTCTGCAAATGCGGCTTGCTTGAGGGCGAAGCCGAGCATCGCGACTTTGTGCTTTCCAACAAACAACGCGAAAGCCAGATCATCCTCTGCCAATCCCGGGCCAAAGACCCGGGCGGCGTCTTGAAAGTCGATCTCTAAAGGAAAGGTGCGAAATTTCGTCGCGTAACATTTTTATTCATTTGGCGCCCTTGACGTATTTTAATTGCGCTGCAGATGCATAATAGATATGTCACACTGCAGCATAACAAAGGATATGATTCATGGCGCACGACGGACAGGACCTCGACATGACCCAATCTGCATTGATTTCTGATCTTCTGGATCTGACCGGCGCGGCGCTTGCCCCGGTGGATGCATTGGTCGACACCGCAACAGAGCGCCTGCGCGCGATGGTGACCGTTGAAGGCCGCGTTTCTGGCGGCAAGATCGAGGAAAACCAGACCGCCGCCCATGCGCTGGCGTGGCTTGCGACCTACGCGCAATCGCTCAAGCAAATGCAAGGCTGGGCGGAAAAGCTGCAGTCCGAGGGCAAATTCGGCGAGGTCGAACAGCTGATCCACCAGATCGCTTTCGGCGAATACCTCTGGCAGATCTATGGCGGCATCCCGATGAGCCAGGGCGAGATCATTCGCTTGCAGGACATGGGCCTGACCCAAGATGAAATGCGCGGGTTGATGATCCCTGCGGTCATGACGCTGTGCGACCAAGGCAACAGCCAAGCGGCGCGCCTGCGTCTTGTCGAGCTGATGCAAGAGCAAGCCGCGAATCTCACCGTTGGCGGCTCTGGTCTGGACGAAGAGCTCGAAATGATCCGCGAGCAATTCCGCCGTTACACGGTGGAAAAAGTTCTGCCCCATGCCCACGAATGGCACCTCAAGGACGAGCTGATCCCTCTGGAAGTCATCCAAGAGCTGGCGGAAATGGGCGTCTTTGGCCTGACTCTGCCTGAAGAATACGGCGGCTTTGGCATGTCCAAAGCCTCCATGGCGGTTGTGACCGAGGAACTCTCGCGCGGCTATATCGGCGTTGGCTCTTTGGGCACCCGTCCTGAGATCGCCTGCGAGCTGATCCTCTGCGGCGGCACCGAAGAACAGAAACAACACTGGCTGCCGAAACTCGCGAGCGGCGAAGTGCTGCCAACCGCTGTGTTTACAGAGCCAAACACAGGTTCCGACCTCGGCTCCTTGCGCACGCGCGCCGTGAAAAACGGCGATGATTGGGAGATCACCGGCAACAAGACCTGGATTACCCACGCGGCCCGCACCCAGATTATGACCCTTCTGGCGCGCACCAAGCCTGACACCACCAATCACACCGGCCTCTCGATGTTCATCGCCGAGAAGACCCCGGGCACCGACGAAAACCCCTTCCCAACCGAAGGCATGACCGGCACCGAAATCGAAGTGCTCGGCTATCGCGGCATGAAGGAATACGAACTCAGCTTTGACGGCTTTAAGGTCAAAGGCGAGAACCTCTTGGGTGGCGAAGAAGGTCAGGGCTTTAAACAGCTCATGCAGACCTTTGAATCCGCCCGCATCCAGACCGCGGCGCGCGCTGTTGGCGTCGCGCAATCCGCGCTGGATGTCTCGATGCAATATGCGATTGACCGCAAACAATTCGGCAAATCCCTGATCGAATTCCCTCGGGTTGCAGGCAAACTGGCGATGATGGCCGTGGAAATCATGATCGCGCGCCAGCTGACCTATTTCTCCGCATGGGAAAAAGACAACGACCGTCGCTGTGACCTCGAGGCCGGCATGGCGAAACTCTTGGGCGCGCGTGTGGCGTGGGCTGCGGCGGACAATGGTCTGCAGATCCACGGCGGCAACGGTTTTGCGCTGGAATACACCATCAGCCGGATCCTATGTGATGCGCGGATCCTCAATATCTTCGAGGGCGCAGCCGAGATCCAAGCGCAGGTGATCGCCCGCCGTTTGCTGGGATAATAGACACAGTCCCGCGCATCGCACCGCTGATGCGTGGGACGTAGTACTACGAGCCTTGCTGCAGGTGCAAAGAGCACTTATCCCTAAAGCATGGCCAAGAATCGACTCTCTCCTCAGGACTGGATCGCCGCGGGCGTAAGCGCTTTGACTTCAAAGGGCCCAAGCATGCTGCGTGCCGAAACGCTGGCGCGGGATTTGGACACCACCAAGGGTTCGTTTTACTGGCACTTCAAGGATGTCCCGACCTTTCATGAAGCCCTGCTTCTGGCGTGGGAAACCCACGCGACCGCGAAACTGCAGGCTTTGCGTGAACTCGACGCCAAAGCCGTCAGCAAGCTGCGTCTTGCGACCGAGATCAACGCTGAAACCGGCAGCGGTTTGAACACACCGGGCACGGAAGCCGCGCTGCGGTCCTGGGCGCAAGAAAGCGATCTGGCGCGAGAAACAATTCAACGCATTGACGCGCAGCGCCTGGAACTGATCAAAGACCTTCTTGCCGAGATAGACCTCACGAATGCCGAACTGGCTCATTTGATCTATGCAAGCCACTTGGGTCTCGGACTGCTCGCGAAACAACAGCCCGACGTCTCTGGTCAGAGTCTTGTGACTTTGGTGGATCTCATTCTTGCCCTATACGAAGAGGCATGAAGCTTTTTGTTCCAGCGTTGTCGATTTGCCTTGTAGCCTGCCAGGCAGATGAAACTTTGACCGGCTACGGTGCCGCCGACAAAACATGGGTACTGCGCAGCATCGACGGCGCGGCCTATCCCGCCAGCGCGACCCTGATGTTCCCAGCCGAAGGCTCTGTCAGCGGCAAAGCGCCCTGCAACAGCTTTTCTGCCGAGCAAACCTCACCATACCCTTGGTTTTCACTTTCAGCTTTGCGTGCAACCCGCGCGGCCTGCGCAGATTTGGATCAGGAACAGGTTTTCTTTACTGCGCTCAATGGCATGACTCTGGTCGAAATCGCAGGCGAGGTATTGATCCTGTCCAACGACCAAGGCGGCGAGATGGTCTTTACCGCACAATCTGGCGGCTGAAGCGATCCACAAACCGAGCACGCGCCTCAGGCAAAGGGCGGTTTCCAAGACTGGCGGCCAGCTTGATCTCTAGAAAATAACCGGTGACATGCAGAGCCTCTAAAATGGCCTGATCGCTGCTGTCCCCTTGCCCTTTGAGGCATGCCACAAGGGGCAAAAGCCGATCCGCCCAATCTCCGGCGCCCTGTTTGGACACGGCGCGGCCTGATTTAGGCGAGATATAGATCAGGTTTTCCGTTGTTCCCGTGACGGCGCAACTATCCAGATCCAACCCATAGCCAAGATCCTCCAGCAGAGCCATTTCCCATCGCAGATAGGCCAAAGGCCAGAGATCGTTTTGCCCCAAAAGGTCCAACAGAGGCTCGGTACGCGCATAAAGCGCCTCATGCGGCTCGCGTTCTGGCAAAGCAAAACTAAGCAGCGCCGTCACCGCATTAAGCCCCGCAAGCGCCAACCTGTCGCTGAGAGCATCAGCCCTGCTGCGCAAAGGTTCTACAGAAAACGATCCGATATGTTCCTCAAGCCGCGCACGCCAATGCAGATCGACTTGCCCTCCAGGCTGCAGGATCGGCGTCATTTTGCGGCTGATCCCGCCACGCACCACGCCCGCGTGGCGTCCTTGCATTGGTGTAAATACCTCGAGGATCACCGAGGTCTCGCCATGCTTGCGCGTGGATAAAATGATGCCCTGATCTCGCCAATCCATGATGCCAATATGCGCAGAACGCGGAGGACTGCGCCAGTGGCCGTTGAGGGATTTGAGTATTTAGAGCAAAACGAAACGACGCGGGATCTTCAACTTGCCAAAAAAACTCATTTTCTGACGGTCAGTCGGCCAGCCCCGGTTCATCGAGAAGATGACGGCCTTGCCGATCTTCGACCTCAATCACCCAAAGATCCGGGTCAAAGCTGCGTTGCTTGGCGAGGGCTGCATCCACGTCCCGCTCTGCGCCTTCGGCCAGAACCATCCACGCACGTTCTCCGCTCATCAGATCAAAGCTGCGTTGAAAGGCCTTTGCGTTGCCATCCAAAGTGTTCAGCTTGACCAGAACCGCGCCAGCGGTGTCATCACCATGGGTCACCACGAAGGCCGGGATCTCGTAAAGGCGCAGCCGCTTGAGATAGGCGCTCACCCAGAATTCCGCGGTCAAGCGCGTCATGCGTTGCCGTCTTTGAAGTCGAGCCCCATTTCCGAGTAGCGCTCGCTCTCCTCAAGCCAGTTCGGACGCACTTTGACCTGTAAAAAAAGATGCACACGGCGGCCCAAGAATTCCTCAAGCTCTTCTCGCGCAGCCTTTGAGACCGCTTTGATCGTCTCCCCCTTTTTGCCAAGAACGATGCCCTTATGGCCGTCGCGCATGACATAGATCATCTGATCCACGCGGGCCGAGCCATCCTTGCGTTCTTCCCAAGCCTCGGTTTCTACGGTCAGCTGATAGGGCAGTTCTTGATGCAGGCGCAGAGTCAGTTTTTCGCGCGTCATTTCGGCGGCGATCATGCGCATGGGCAGATCTGCGATTTGATCCTCAGGATAAAGCCAAGGACCCTCGGGCAATTCCTCAGCCAACCACTCTTTCAGATCCTTCGCGCCATGCCCCTTTTCGGCAGAGATCATAAAGGTTTGCTCAAAGCTGTAGCGTTTGTTCAACTCTTCGGACAGCGCCAACAGCACTTCGGATTTCACCTTGTCGATCTTGTTGATTGCCAGCGCCACGCGGCGGCCTTGGCCGATCTCTTCAAGCCCTTCAAGGATTGTCTCAACCCCGTCGGTGATGCCTCGATGTGCTTCGACCATCAGCACGATGATATCCGCATCCGCTGCGCCGCCCCAAGCGGCGGCCACCATGGCGCGGTCCAGACGCCTGCGCGGACGGAACAGGCCGGGGGTGTCGACAAAGACGATCTGGCTCTCACCCTCCAGCGCCACACCACGGATGCGCGCGCGGGTGGTTTGCACCTTGTGGGTCACAATCGAGACTTTCGCCCCCACCATGCGGTTGGTCAGGGTCGATTTCCCCGCATTGGGTTCGCCAATCAGGGCAACAAATCCGGCGCGTGTGCTCATGTCGCGGTCCTTCGCGTGTTCAGAAGCCGTGCTTCTAGCGTAGAATTATTGGTTGTGCCAGATGGCCTTGGCATTAGGACGTCAGGCGATCCAACAGTACTTTGGCGGCCGCTTGCTCGGCCAGCCGTTTAGACCCAGCCGTCGCCTGATCGCTTTCGCCATTCTCAAGCGTCGCTGAGATCGTAAAAACCGGCGCGTGATCCGGCCCGCTGCGCGATACCGTTTCATATTTCGGAGGCTGCAGCCCCCGAGCCTGTGCCCATTCCTGCAGAGAGGTCTTGGCGTCGCGCGCGTCCGCTTCAACGCGGGTTACGCGGTCTCCCCAAAGGCGCAGGATCAGCTCTTTGGCGGCCTCAAAGCCTCCGTCCACATAGACGGCAGCGATGACCGCTTCCATGGCGTCGCCCAACAAGGCTTGCTTGCGGCGGCCACCCGACAGCATCTCAGAGCGGCCCAGTTTTAGACCCGCGCCCAAATCAATCTCGCGCGCCACTTCTGCGCAGGTTTCCTTGCGCACGAGTGCATTGAACCGTGGCGCAAGCTGGCCTTCACTCGCGGCCTTGTCGGCACCCAACAACGCCTCGGCCATCACGAGGCCCAACACGCGGTCGCCCAGAAACTCGAGCCGCTGGTTGTCAGACCGCGTCGGAGAGGACATCGAGGAATGAGTCACTGCCCGCACCAAAAGCGCTGGGTCACCAAAGCGGTGACCCAGACGGTTTTCCAAAGCTTTAAGTTCAGCAGAAAGTTTCACTCGATCGCCTTAAAGAAACGGTCGCCGCGCCATGTCCAGAAGGCAAAGAGGCTGCGTCCGGCAGAAGAGAACACGATCCGATCCGCGCGACCAATCAGGTTTTCAAAGGGCACAAAGCCAACGCCACCCAGCTGCTGAGGCACGCGGCTGTCTGTGGAATTGTCGCGGTTGTCACCCATAAAGAAATAGTGGCCTTCGGGCACGTTGTAGATGCCGGTGTTGTCCGTGCCTGAATTGTCGATGTTCAGAACAGGATGTTCAACACCCCCCGGCAGGGTCTCGATTAGACGGGTCTTTTCGCAGGTGCCGCCTTGGCCGACAGGCGCGTTTTCGCAGCGTGGGAAACGGCCTTGCGGGCCTTGCGCGTCATAGGTTTCTTCAAAGACGCCGCCGGCCTTCAGGCCAACCGCCGCGCCATTGATAAAGAGCACGCCGTTCTTCATCTGCACCGTATCACCGGGCAGGCCGACGAGACGTTTGATATAGTCTGTGCCATTCACCGGATGACGGAAGACGACGGAATCTCCGCGCTCTGGTTCAGAGCCAAAGAGGCGTTTGTTGTCGCCGTCAAAGATCCCGCAGATGTCGCGTGCATCAATGTCGATGCCAAAGCGCGGGATGCGCACGGAGGGACAAGAGGCGTAGGAATAGCCGTAGCTCATCTTATTGACGAAGAGGAAATCGCCGATCAGCAGAGTGTCTTTCATCGAGCCCGACGGGATCCAGAACGGTTGAAAGAATAATGACCGGAAGATCCCGGCGATCAACAGCGCGTAAACCACCGTTTTAATGGTTTCGATAATGCCGTTTGGCTTTTTTTCGGCCTCAGTCGCCATGGGTCACCCTTTGGGAATTTCGTCCGGATTTACATGCGGTTCCCGGCGCGGAGTGTCAACCCGGCGTTGCAGGATCGTGAGAGATCGGCAAGGCTTCGATCACCACAAAGGCCTGTGCCCAGGGGTGATCATCGGTCAGAGTGACATGGATGGTGGCCTCATGGCCCGCAGGCGTCATCTTATCGAGACGTTCTTTGGCCCAGCCCGTGACATGCATGATCGGCTGACCCGTGCGCAGGTTGCTGACGCTCATGTCCTTCCAGGCGATCCCCATCGCGAGGCCTGTGCCCAGCGCCTTAGAGCACGCTTCTTTCGCGGCCCAGCGTTTGGCATAGGTGCCCGCGACGTCCTTGCGGCGCTCGGCTTTGCGTTGCTCAAGCTCGGTGAAGACGCGGTTTTTAAAGCGGTCGCCAAAGCGGTCCAGCGTCCCCTGAATGCGTTCGATATTGGCCAGATCAGTGCCGATGCCTAGGATCATAAAGAGATTTCCTTACCGCCTCTTAGGGCTTCCTTCGGCCCAGATATACTAATCCAACCAAGCGTCAATCTGGCCTGTCGCTTGGTTCAAGGTAAAGAGCAGGTTTCCAGTTACGAAATCTCCGCTGCCGCCATCAAAGGTGGACACCGGCAGGTCAAAAATCAGGCCCACAGACGGATCATAGGCCGCGTCCAGCGCTTCAAAGGTGACGCCGGAAAAGCCCAAGCCGCCGCCCATGCCCAAGGTTTTACACTGACGCACGCCAAGCTCGTCATAGGGCGTCGAGATGATCAGGATATGAAAGGCCGCAGCCGCAGGCTCCACGGTATCCAGCAAGGCCAGACGCACATTGCCATTGGCGAAAGTGCGAGAGAAGTCTTCCCAAGGTTCGACAATCGCATCCGCGCGCGCTTGCCAGTCGCAATCGACGGCTTCTTGCGCACCGGCCATCGATGCCGCGGACGCCACCAATGCGGCCATAATCCAATGTTTCATCTAAACCTCCAATCTCGCGGTCAGGATCTTGAGGCTCGCCGCCCCGAAAAGCGCCGCGAAGATACCATCAAACCAACGCTTCGCCGCAGTATAGCCGCGAACGATGGCCGGATTGGAAAATAAAATCCCATACCCAAAAAACACGAACATCGATGTCACAATCAAAAGCCCGAAAAGTTGCCAAACTTGTGCGGCTCCGGCCCCAGCGGGCAAGGCAATCGCATAGATGGCGCCCCATGCCAGGATTGCCTTGGGGTTTGTGATGTGGATGAGAAATCCTTTCACAAACAGACGTTCAACAGAGACAGACCGCATATCGAGACCGCCGCCCTTAAGCGCAGATCTCAAGGATTTCACCGCCAGATAGAGCAAGTATCCCGCGCCAAGGTAGCGGATGATTTCAAAGATCCAGGCGTTTGCCAGCATCAGGGCGCTCATGCCCAAACCAGCGGCAACACCCCAGCTCGCGGATCCCGCAACCACGCCCGCCGCCATCGCAAGTCCCGCCGCGCGCCCGCCGCCCATAGCGGCACCCGAGATCGCCAGGGTCGCTGGCCCCGGGCTTCCGCCCGCGACGGCCCAGCCAATCAAGATCAAGAAAATCTCTGCACTTAGCATCGCACTGAAACCTGTCCGTTCACCAAAACGTTAGACCGAACAGACCATCAGAAGATGCCTAACGCAAGATTAAGCGTCCACAGTGCGTGCTGCGGTCATCAGGCGGCGCATCTCGGCAATCGAGGCTTCAAGCCCAACAAACATAGCCTCGCCCATCAGAAAGTGACCGATATTGAGTTCCATCACCTCTGGCAGCGCGGCAATCGGCGTGACCGTGTCATAGGTCAACCCGTGCCCTGCATGGACCTCTAGACCCAAGGAATGTGCATAGGCGGCCATCTCGGTCAGGCGTTTCAGCTCTGCATCGCGGTCCTGGAAACGACCCTCATAGTGCAAGTCGCAATACGCTCCCGTGTGGAGCTCAACCACCGCGGCTCCAATGCGTTTGGATGCCTCAACCTGACGGGCGTCTGCGTCGATGAACATCGACACACGGCTCCCAACCTCCACCAAAGGCGCTACGAAACGCGCCAAACGGTTGTCGTCACCAGCCACATCCAAGCCACCCTCGGTGGTCTTTTCTTCGCGCTTTTCGGGCACGATGCACACCGCGTGGGGTTTGTGACGCAGCGCGATAGTCTGCATTTCCTCGGTGGCGGCCATCTCGAAATTCAACGGCACCTCTAGCTCTGCTATCAGACGGTCGATGTCTTCATCCATGATGTGACGCCGGTCCTCGCGCAGGTGCGCTGTGATGCCATCCGCGCCCGCTTTCTCTGCGAGTTTCGCCGCACGCACCGGGTCTGGATAAGCGGATCCGCGTGCATTGCGCACGGTGGCCACATGGTCGATGTTCACTCCAAGACGCATAGAGAGACTCCTGAATTCAATGCTTACCTAGGAAAATACGGCGGATTCTGGACAGGTAACAGCGATTCTCTTAGGTCCAGTTACGACCCAGACGTGTCTCCGGCCTCGGTCTGAGCACTGGCCTTTACCGCGCGCTCTTTCAGGGCCTCGAACTTTTTCTGGATCTGTTTGGCGCGGCGTTTTTGATAGGCCCGGATCACCGGCACCGACAGGTAATACGCAATCGTCGCCGCAATAATCCCAGGTAGGATGCCACCGATCAAATAGGGATAGAACACCTCTCTCCAGAAGATCTGCAGCCCGTGCCAATCCATATGCGCATCCGAAAAGATCGCCCAGAAGTTATGCATAAGATCACCACCGGCATCGGTGAACTTATTGATCAGGGACCGCTCAGACCCGCGCTCAAACTCTGTTCCCAAGAGGAAGTGGCCGGTTTGCAATGATACGACGCCAATCGGAATATAGGTCAGAGGATTGCCGAAGAAGGTCGAGAGCAAAGCCGCCAAAAGATTGCCTTGCACCAGTCGCGCCACCAAAGCTGCGACAATGAAATGCAGCCCGTAAAACGGCGTAAAGGTCACGAAAACGCCGGCCCAAACCCCGCGCGCGATCCGTTCGGGCGATCCGGGCAAACGGCGCAACCTGTGACGAATGTAATAAAACGCCCGCGTCCAGCCACCCCGCGGCCAGAGAAAATCCAGCGCGGCCTGCAAGATGGATCGTCTGTCACGGCGTTTAAAGACCAAGAGTCCGTCCTATTCCTTTGCCACTGCCTGCGGGCCTGCGCGATTTGGGTCACGTACTCGTTCTATTGCCGCGACATCTGATTCCGCTTGCAAGGTCATCATGAGCGTATGCAGGTGCTCGGCATCTCTCAGCTCGACAATAACCTCAAGGGCATAGAAGTCGGGTTTGCGATCAGTAAATTCAAGGTCTGCAATATTCGCGCCCTGCTCGCCGATCAATGTGCAAATTCGTCCCAGGACGCCAGCGTCGTTGGACAGTGTCATTTTCAGCGTCGCACTGTGGATGGCTTGGTGCTTACCAACCTCCCAATGCAGATCAAGCCAACGTTCCGGCTGATCCTCAAAACCGATCAGGCGTTCGCAGTCGATCGAGTGCACCTCAACACCTTTACCGCGGAAGGTGATGCCCACGATGCGTTCACCCGGCAAAGGCTCGCAGCACGGCGCGCGATTAAAGCTTTGGCCCTCGGTCAAACCGATCACTGCCTTGGATGCGGCAACCTCTTCGCCTTCGCTTGGAGTCAGTTCGGGATAGACCGCTTGCACGACCTCATAGGCATTCAGTTGCGCGCTGCCCAGATGGGCCAATAGTACCTCGCGGTTGGATTGAAACAGCTGCTTGGCCGCCATATCCAACACTTTCTCGGTGGCCTTTTTGCCCACCCGCTCAAAGGCAGACCGCGCCAACTCATAGCCCAGCTTCACAAAGCGTTCCTGATCCAGATCGCGCAACGCCCGCCGGATCGCGGATTTCGCTTTGCCGGTGGTGGCAATCTCTAGCCAAGTCGGCTGCGGGGTCTGCCCCTCGGCGGTGATGATCTCGATCGACTGGCCATTCTTGACCCGCGTCCACAGAGGCACACGCATGTGGTCGATCTTGGCGCCCACAATGGCGTTGCCGATCCGCGTATGGATCGCATAGGCAAAGTCAATCGGGGTCGCACCGCGAGGCAGCTTCACAACATCGCCCTTGGGCGTGAAGCAGAACACCTGATCCGAGTACATTTCCAGCTTCACAGCTTCCATGAACTCGTCGTGGTCTTCCTCAGAGTTGAACTGTTCGGTCAAGGACCGGATCCAGCGCGCAGGGTCGACCGCAAAAGGGTTTTCGCCCCGCACACCGTCGCGATAGGACCAATGCGCCGCAACGCCGGTTTCAGCCACATCATGCATTTTCTGCGTACGGATCTGCACCTCAACCCGACGCGCATTACGCCCAGACACCGTGGTGTGGATCGAGCGATATCCGTTGGACTTTGGCTGGCTGATGTAATCCTTAAAGCGCCCCGGTACCGCCGCCCAGCGCTGGTGGATCGCGCCCAAGGCCCGGTAACAATCTTCTTCGCTTTTGGTAATAATCCGGAATCCATAGATGTCAGAAAGACGTGAGAAGCTCTGTTCCTTCTCCTGCATCTTCCGCCAGATCGAATAGGGCTTTTTGGCGCGCCCAAAGACATCGGCCTCGACCCCTGCCTTTTCAAACTCTGCGATCATATCGCCAGTGATGCGCTGGATCACATCGCCGGTCTCTTTCTGCAGCATAATAAAACGGCGAATGATACTGGCGCGGCCATCAGGATTGAGCACCTTAAAGGACAGGTCTTCAAGCTCTTCACGCATCCACTGCATCCCCATACGACCAGCGAGCGGCGCATAGATATCCATGGTTTCACGCGCTTTTTGCTGCTGCTTATGCGGCTTCATCGCGCGGATCGTGCGCATATTGTGCAGGCGGTCGGCGAGCTTAACCAGGATCACCCGCAGGTCCTTGGACATCGCCATAAACAGCTTGCGGAAGTTCTCGGCCTGTTTGGTCTCGGTCGAGCTAAGCTGAAGGTTGGTCAGCTTGGTCACCCCATCCACCAACATCGCGACTTCTTCACCGAATTTTTCTGTGACGACGGAATAAGAGGCTTTGGTGTCCTCAATCGTGTCATGCAGCAGCGCCGTGATGATCGTGGCATCATCCAGCTGCTGTTCCGTCAGGATCGCGGCGACTTCGATGGGGTGCGAAAAATAGGGCTCGCCGGAATGGCGGAACTGCCCTTCATGCATCGCAAGGCCAAAGTCATAGGCCTCGCGGATCAGCTTTTCATTGGTTTTAGGGTTATAGGCGCGGACCAGTTCGACCAGATCATCAGCCGGAATCATGTTGCGCCTTCATTTCCCCAAGGGGCTTAGCCCTGGCCTTGTGCTTCCATTAGAGCGCGCAGCAGTTTTTCCTCAGAGAGGTCGTCTTCTGCTGGCTTGTCCGCTGGCTCGGAACCCATCAACAGAGCCATTTGATCTTCTTCAGGCTCGTCGACTTCGATCTGATGCTGGTTGCTTTCGATCAGACGCTCACGAAGCTTATCCGCGGTCTGAGTTTCCTCAGCGATCTCACGCAGGGACACGACAGGGTTTTTGTCGTTGTCGCGGTCCACGGTGATTTCTGCACCTGCAGAGACTTCGCGTGCACGATGTGCAGCGAGCATCACAAGCTCGAAACGGTTTGGAACCTTGTCAACGCAGTCTTCAACTGTCACGCGGGCCATGCGGGCACTCCATTCGTCAATGGGATTAGAAGCCCGCTATCTAGGGCTATTTCACCTAGGATACAAGGGAATAGTCACAGCTCAACTACCTCTTTTCGGTCTGATTCAGGCAGGTTTTCCATCATTTCGCGCATCGTCAGCCCCAAAACCGGGTGAACCCAGTCCGGCGCCACGTCACAGGCCGGCACCAAAACGAATGCCCGGTCCTGAAGTCGCGGGTGAGGGAGAATCAATTGATCCGGCCAAAGGGTCTTTTGATCCTCAAGCGGAAGATCCCGCCAGCGCGCATGAGTTTGCGCATCAGGCAGCAGCTTATCTCCATAGGCAATGAGGTCGATATCTATGGGTCGACTGGCCCAACGTGCCTCCCGCGTCCGACCGAGCTCTGCCTCAATGTCATGGAGCACATCTAGCAAGGTCGTTGGGGTTTGATTCGCTCTTACCGTGACGGCAGCATTGACGTAATCCGCTCCGCTGCCTTTAGGGAAAGCAGGGGTAGAATAGAATTTGCTCGCGTTTTCAACGGCTAAACCCCTCGACTCCAGCGCACCTATAGCGTGTTTCAAAGTCGCTTTAGGTGTTCCAAAATTAGAATGTGAATTTCCACCCAGCGCCAAAATGCTGATTTCATTCATTATTTTTTCACCACCTGTCCATAGTGATAGGATAAGATACACAAGTATTGGTTGGGCACCTTTTGAGGTACTTGCGAGTAAGGAAAAATTAATTAGCTTACAACGCTAGCTGCGCATAGCGAAAACACACTTACACACTCACAGCCATGCGCGGTTTTAATGAAAGGACATTTGATGTTTTACAAAGACGAACGGCTTGCGCTGTTCATCGATGGATCAAATCTGTATGCCGCTGCAAAGTCGCTCGGATTTGACATCGATTACAAGCTGCTTCGGCAAGAGTTTATGCGTCGGGGGAAACTCCTGCGAGCGTTTTACTATACCGCTCTGCTCGAGAACGA
>JABSOU010000255.1 GCA_013215215.1 Cognatishimia sp.
CCACGGCCTCGTGCGCGATGCCAAGGGCAAGAAGATGTCCAAATCCACCGGCAACGTCATGGATCCGCTCGATATCATCGACGAATACGGTGCCGACGCCCTGCGCTTCAGCTCTGCCGCCATGGCAGCCCTTGGTGGCGTTCTGAAGCTGGACATGAAACGCATCGAGGGCTACCGAAACTTCGGCACCAAGCTCTGGAACGCCGTCCGCTTTGCCGAGATGAACGAGGTCTACGCTAGTGGCGCGCCATCCCGCGAGATCCCGCAGGCCAGCGCAACCGTCAACCAATGGATCATCGGCGAAGTCGCCAAGACCCGCGAGACCGTGGACGCAGCCCTCGAAGGCTTCCGGTTCAACGACGCGGCCAATGCGCTCTATGCCTTCACATGGGGCAAGGTCTGCGACTGGTATGTGGAATTCGCGAAACCTTTGCTGAATTCAGATGATGACGCGATCAAAGCAGAAACCCGCGCCACCATGGGCTGGGTGCTCGATCAATGTATGATCCTTCTGCACCCGATCATGCCCTTCATCACCGAAGAGCTTTGGGGCCAGACCGCGAAACGTGATGGCATGCTCGTGCACGAAGACTGGCCGACCTACGGCACAGACCTCGTGAACGCCGACGCCGACCGCGAGATGAACTGGGTTATTCAGACCATCGAGGCCACCCGCTCCACCCGCGCGCAGATGAACGTGCCCGCAGGCGCGAAAATCCCCATGGTCGTCACCGAGATCACGGAAACAAACGACGCGGCCTTCACCGCCAATGAAGCGCTTATCTTCAAACTGGCCCGCGTGGAAAGCCTGGCCAAAGTCGACGCCTTCCCCAAAGGCACCGCCACCATCGCCGTGGACGGAGCGACCTTTGGGTTGCCGCTCGAAGGCGTGATCGACGTGGCCGCCGAAAAGGCGCGGCTGGAAAAGTCGCTCGGCAAACTGGCCAAAGAACTCGGAGGCCTGCGTGGCCGCTTAAACAACCCGAGATTCGTGGCCTCCGCGCCCGAAGAGGTTGTCACCGAGGCTAAAGCCAACTTGCAGGCCCGCGAAGAAGAAGAGGCGAAGCTCAAAGACGCTCTCAGCCGCCTCGCCGAACTCGACTAATCAATTCAGCGCCCGCGATCAGCGGGCGTTGTACTTCATACCGATGTCTGGCCACGATTGTGGTTTCCATTCTAGGCAGCCCTTTTTCCCTTTCTCAAGACGAAAGGCCCCGTAATGGCAAAATCTCCCTTCCTCAGCACCCGCGCGACGATCTACCTCGGCGGCGTCACCGCGATCTCGGCGATTGCAACGGACATCTTCCTGCCCGCAACTGGCGTTATCGCCCGAGACTATCAGGTCGATGACTCTCAAGGGGCATTGCTCATTGCGGCCTATCTGCTCGCCTATGGTGTCGGCCAACTCTTCTGGGGTCTTTTCTCTGACGCCTATGGCCGCAAATTCGCCCTGCAACTGTCGCTGATCGCCTTTGCCATCACCAGTTTTGCCTGCGCCCTCGCGCCAAGCTTCACCTGGCTCGTCGCCCTACGCGCCCTTCAAGGCCTCTCCGCAGGCGCCCCCGTCATATGCCGCGCCATGGTGCGCGATGCGGCAACCGGCAACCGCGCCGGACGGATCCTCGCGGTTTTGGGCGCAGTCCTCACGGTCTCGACCATGATCGCCCCGATCATCGGATCGGGTCTTCTGATCCTCTTTGCCTGGCCCGCGATCTTCTATGCGCTCGCGCTATTTTCGCTGGGCTACATCCTCTACACCGCGCGCTACATCCCCGACACGGAGGCCGAACGCCGCCCGGAACGCCTGAGCCTTTCGTTCATCATCCCCAACGCCCGCCGCCTCTTTGGCATGCGCGCCTTTTCGATCCCGATGATCCAGGGCGGCTTTGTAT
>JABSOU010000256.1 GCA_013215215.1 Cognatishimia sp.
AGACCGCTCCCCCCGTAACGTGCATTGCAGGTGCAGCGTGGATTGCAGTTACAACGTGGATTGCTGTTTAGCAGATTCCAGCAGGATTTCAGTGGATTCTAGCAGCATTTTAGCAAGATCTTATAATATTTTAGCGGGTTGCAGAGGATTTTAGCGGATTCCCGCAGGATTTTAACGGATCTTAGGGGATTTCAGAGGATTTTAGTGGATTTTAGCAGGATCTTATAGGATTTTAGCGGATTTTATTGGAATTTAGCAGGGTTTAGCGCATTTTAGCGGATTCTAGAGGATTCCAGTGGATTTTATCAGGATTTTAGTGGATTTCAGCAGGATTTTAACAGGATCTTAGCAGGATTTCAGCGGATTTCAGCGGATTTTAGTGGATTTTAGCGGGATCTTAGCGGTAGTTAGCGGATTTTAGCGGATTTCAGAGGTTTTAGTGGATTTTAGTTAGTGGATCTTAGCTGAGTTTAGAGGATTTTAGTTAGTGGATTTTAGCAGTTCCCAGCGGATTTCAATTGTTTGAGCGGATTTTAATGGAATTTAATGGATTCCAGCAGGATTCTAGCGGATTTTACCGGATTCTTGTGGATCTTAGCAAGGTTTTTAGCAGATTTAGAGAATGTTAGTGGATTCCAGCTGGAATTTAGCATGATTTAAGTAGGACTTCAGCGGATTTCAGCGGAATTAGCGGATTTTATTGGATTTTAGCAGGATTTTAGCTGGGTTTTAGAGGGTTGTAGCGCATTTCAGTGGATTGTAACGCGGATTGCCGTTGTAACGTGGATTGCAGTTGAGCAGATTCCAGCAGGATTCTAGCAGATTTTAGTGGATTCCAGAGGATTTCAGTGGACTTTAGCGGAATTTTAGCGGATCCCAGCAGGACTTTAGTGGATTCGAGATGATTGTAGTGGGTTTTAGAGAATTGTAGAGGATTTTAGTTGATTTTAGCGGATCTTAATAGATTCCAATGGATTTCAGCAGGATTTTAGCAGGATTCTAGCGGATTGTAGCGGATTTTGGTGGATCTTAGCAGAGTTTTAGCAGAATCTAGAGAATTTTAGCGGATTTCAGCAGGATTTTAGCAGGGTTTTCAGCAGGACTTCAGCGGATCCTAGCGGATTTTAGCGGATTTTATTGGATTTTAGCAGGATTTTAGCTGGATTTTAGCAGGATTTATATGACTTCAGCGGGTTCCAATGGATTTTAATGGATTTTAACGGATTCCAGCAGAATCCCAATGGATCCTAGCAGATTTTGGCGGATTCCAGTGCATTTGGGCAGGATTTCAGCAGGATTCCAGCAGATGTTAGCAGGATTTTAGTGGATTTTAGCAGGGTTTTAACGGGATCTTAGCAGGATTTCAGCGGATTTTAGCGGATTTTAGTGGATTTTAGCGGGATTTTAGCGGTTGTTAGCGGATTTAATTGGATTTCAGGTTTTAGTGGATTTTAGTTGGACTTTAGTGGATTTTATCAGAATGCTAGCGGAATTTAGAGGATTTCAATGGAGTTTGGCAGATTCTTGGCGGATTTCAGTTGTTTTAGCGGATTTTAAAGGAATTTAATGGATTCCAGCCGGACTTTAGCAGGATTCTAGCGGATTTCTGTGGATCTTAGCAGGGTTTTAGCAGGTTTTAGAGAATGTTAGTGGATTCCAGCAGGAATTTAGCATGATTTAAGTAGGACTTCAGCGGATTTTAGCGGGTTCAGCAGATTTTAATGGATTTTAGCAGAATTTTAGCTGGATTTTAGAGGGCTTTAGCGCATTCCAATGGATTGTAACGCGGATTGCCGTTGAGCAGATCCCAGCAGGATTCTAGCGCATTTTAGCGGATTTTAGCGGATTCCATAGGATTCCAGTTGTTTTTAGCAGGATTTTAG
>JABSOU010000257.1 GCA_013215215.1 Cognatishimia sp.
TTCTTTGAGGGTGTAACTGTGAGTAGGAAGTGCAGTTACATTAACGCCTACTTCCTACCCCGCACGGATTCCTTCGTTGTTAGTGAAAGTATATAATATTTTTTTAAAAATATATATATATATATAAATATATGACCAAAATAGAGGAAATAAAGATGTAAAAATATTATAATATGATTCTTTGAATAATAATAATAATAATAATAATGGATAATTAATTTACATTAATGTTAATACAATGAATATATACACCAGGAATGTGTACAGAAGGAATATATACAGAAGGAATAAATAGAAAGAATCTATTTTTTTTTTTAATTTTCTTTTTAAATTATTTTAATTTTTAGGTGTTTTTATTTTAATTTTATATAATGTAAATTAATTAATATGTGAGAATAGTAAACAATTAGATTAGATATAATTACTTGAGGATTTCCACAAGTGGAAATCCATAAGTGTTACAACCAATCTTTATAATGATTTAAAATTTTAGAACCATATTTTAATATTAAAAAGTGATGAGATTTACAAAATTTAAACCAAAATTTTTTTAATTTTTTTAAAATGTAAAGATTATTTTTTAGTTTTTTAATTAAAATTAATGATCTTGATTTAAAATCATTGTAAAAAGTGCAACCCCGAGCGTAACGTACCCATTCTCCAATAGCTACACCATATGAACTGTTGATTGGAATATTTCCAGATAAAACGGGAAAATTCACAATATTAAAATTAAATTGATCACGTTTATCAAAGATTTTTGTAAAAATAATGGAATTTTTAATGATGATAGATAAATCGAGAAATGGTGTGCTAAGACCATCGCTGTTATCTGGAATAAGATCCAGTTCTGGAGGGTAGATCTTGGCTTTAGCAACATTCATTTCCTCATCATTATTAATTAATAATATATCATCTATATATCTACAACAACCTTTGAATTTATGTAACAATTTAAAATTTTTATTTTTTATTTGTTTGTTAATCCATTGAAATTCGTATGCATAAAGAAAAAGATTAGCGATAAATGGAGCACAATCAGTGCCCATTGGTATGCCAATTTCTTGTCTAAAGCAACGATCTCCAAAGATAACAAACGTGTTATCAAGTAACCAGTAGGTTAACTTGGTAACCATTTTTTTGTCCATATGGATAGTTGTATCTTTTGGAGAATTGATCCATTTAGCACTACTGGAGTATACACTTATATATTTTTTTTTGGAGGCCGTAAAAGCCTTTGTAATAACCCAACTAAGTTGAGTTTTTAATTTTTTCAAAGGAATGGAAGTATATAGTGTTGAAAAATCATATGTCCTAATTGACTTACAATTTTTCAAACGATTAAAAGATGCGATTTTTTCATGAACAGCTGTTGAATTTTTGATAATCCACATAGGATTTATACCGTTTTCTTTATGGAAGAGACGACATATATTTCTATGTGTATTTTCAATTAATTTAAAAGTTTTTGTGAGAATCTCTGAAATAGGTTTGGTTGTACAATTAGACGAAGCAGAAATATATCTTTGTTTGGTGGGATTTTTATGCATCTTGGGAATCCAATATAGAGAGGGGAGGTGTTTAGGAATGTTAATTTTAATTTTGGGGAACATCTTTTTAATAAATTTTATGTGTGTATTAATAATGTCATCAACTGGTTGGTTAACGATATTATATGTACTCGCATGGTTATTATTTATTGGAAGATCCTCAAAAATTCCTAGTTCTCTAAGGGATTGCTCGATTTTTCGATTCTTGTGCACCCGGGCACGGCCATGTACGAGCTTCGTAATAATCACGAGGTCGGGAAAATCATCAAAAATACATCAATTTGGATGATTTTGACATAAAAATCCAACAAAAAGCT
>JABSOU010000258.1 GCA_013215215.1 Cognatishimia sp.
CCGCGGCCTCTGCGTCAAACGCAACCCGCCCGCGCGCCATATTCCCCAGCACTTTCGAGGCAGCACCGATCTGTTCCATCCCCTGCATCCGCGCCATAACGGCTGGGTTTTTCACCCCATTATGCGCCAGCGCCATGCTGGCGATCATCAGGCTGCTGGTAAGGATTAGAACGGTCTTGCGCATTGTGGCTCTCCTATTGGCTGTCCCTAGACCATCTCGACTCGGGCGCAGAATCAAGCTAGAAAAATAGAACAAAAGCGGAACATTGCTGCCCAATGCCCAAACGACGTGTGCTTTCTTTGTGGTTCCCACGACTGGGGGCCGAACGGTTGATCCGCCAGGATCCGATGCTGGCGGAGCGGCCCCTTATTGTGCTGCGCGACACCGGCCAGATGCAGGTGATCGCCTCGATGAACGCCCATGCGCAGGCCGCAGGGCTAACCCATGACCAGCCGCTGCGCGATGCCCAAGCCATGTGCCCTGAGGTGCTGACGCGTTTGCAAAACCCACGCTCTGAGGCGCTGTTTCTGACCTCGCTTAGGCGCTGGGCGGGGAAGTTCTCGCCCTGGGTCTCGGAACACGCCCCCAATAGCCTGTTGATCGACATCACCGGCTGCGCCCATCTTTATGGCGGAGAGGAGCCGATGTTGGCCCAAGTCCAAGACGATTGCGTCGCACTGGGCCTATCGGTGCAAGCAGGCGTCGCCGATACGGTCGGCGCGGCCTGGGCCTTGGCACGCTATGCGGGCCAACCCGGCGCGCAGCTGCGTAGCGGAGACGCCATCGACCAAGAGGCCCGCGCCACAAGATCCCGCGCCGTCAAGCGCCGCCACTGGGAACGTGGCGGCGCGACCCCGCGTGTCGGCGAGCTTCCCGCTCAAAGCTATCGGATCGCTCAACCGGGGCAGACCTATGCCGCGCTCTCGGATCTGCCCGTCGCCGCCCTGCGTCTGTCTGAGGACAACAAGACCCAGCTCCTCCGCCTTGGCATCCGCAAGATCGGAGACCTCTTGGGTCAGCCCCGCGCAGGCCTCGCCCGTCGCTTTGGCCGAGATTTGGTGATGCGGCTGGATCAGGCCATGGGCCATCAGCCCGAACCGGTCAGCCCCGCGGCCCCTCCGCCGCGTTTTGCCGTCAGGCTTAGTTTCCCCGAACCCATCGGGCTGGAAGAGGACGTTCTGGCCGCGCTCGACCGCCTCTTGCCGCGGCTTTGCCAGCGACTCAAGGACAAATCCCAAGGCGCGCGGGTGGTGCGCTTGCAGGCCTTTCGCACGGATCATTCCATGCAGGAACTCGAGGTCGGGCTGGCGCGCGCCTCAGATGACCCCCACCGCATTCGCCCGCTTTTGGCGATGAAGTTGGGGGATCTGGTCTCGGACTATGGGTTTGACCTTTTGCGGGTGGAGGCCCCTTTGACCGAGCATCTTTCCAGCCGTCAGATGACCGGCCACGCCGAGGCTGGCCGTCAGGTCGCGGACCGTTTGGCGCGCTCAACGGCGATGGATGACCTCTTGGGCCGCATCGGCGCGCGTATCGGCCTTGAGCGCATCACCCGCGTCCATCCCGCCGAAAGCCATATCCCCGAGAAATCCCACAGCATCCTTGCGGCCGCCTGGTCCGAGCCCTTTGCCGAGCCCTGGCCCGACTACCAACTCGACCGCCCCGCGCTTTTGTGGCGACCCGAGCCGGTGACTGCGCCCGACACGCCAGCCGTGCCACGCGGCTTTCGCTGGCGCGGCCGCAGCCTGACATTACACCACGCCCGAGGCCCCGAACGTCTTGCGCCGGAATGGTGGCTGGATGATCCCGACTGGCGCAGCGGCACGCGGGATTATTGGGATATCATCTGCGCCGAGGGGGACCG
>JABSOU010000259.1 GCA_013215215.1 Cognatishimia sp.
TCGCCTGCAAAGACATGCGCAAAATGCGGCGTGGCGTGGCGCATGGTGATGGCGGCGGGCATTCCTAGATCAGCAAGCACCTCGGCCTGTTTCGCCATTGGATCGGCAGGGGCTGTGCCCTCGTGGAATGCCAAATCTACAAGCGCCGAGGCCACGTATTCCACCGTCGCAAAGCCCATGTCGAAGTTGGCCGCTCCAAGCACCTTTTCAAGCATCTCCGCAGGCATCGCTTCGCCTGTTTCCGCGTGGGTTGCGAATTCTTGCAGCACTTCTGGTACCTCAAGCCAGTGCTCATAAAGCTGGCTTGGAAGTTCCACGAAATCGCGCGCCACAGAGGTGCCAGAGACGCTTTCATAAGTCACATTCGAGAGCATCTGGTGCAGCGCGTGGCCAAATTCATGGAACAGAGTGCGGGCGTCGTCATAAGACAAAAGCGCGGGGTCCGATTTCGCGAAATTGCACACGTTGATCACCACAGGTGCTTGCACCTCCGGGAATTTCGCCTGCGCACGCATGGCCGAGCACCACGCGCCCGAGCGTTTGGAACCACGCGCGAAATAGTCGCCGATGAAGACCGCCACATGTTCACCGTCCCGCGTGACTTCCCAACCGAGGCAGTCCGCGTGATAGAGCGGTATGTCGAGCGGTGCGAACTCAAGGCCAAATAGGCGGTTTGCGCAGGCAAATTGCGCCTCGATCATGCGGTCGAGCTGCAGGTACGGTTTCAACAAAGCCTCATCCAGATCATGCTCGGCCTTGCGCCGTTTTTCCGCATAATAACGCCAATCCCAGGGGGCGAGGTCTGCGTTGATGCCGTCTTCATGCATCATTTGGGTCAGGACTTCGGCGTCTTTGTCAGCCTGCGCTTTGGCTGGTTCCCAAACGTCCATCAACAGGCCGCGCACCGCGTCAGGTGTTTTGGCCATTTCGGTTTCGAGTTTGTAGTCGGCGAAGGTTTCATACCCCAAAAGCTGCGCCCGTTCTTCGCGCAATCTTAGGATCTCTGCCGCGATGTCGCGGTTGTCTGTGTCGCCTCCGTTGGCGCCGCGTGCGGTCCAGGCAGCGAAGGCCTTTTCGCGCAGATCGCGGCGGGGTGAGAATTGCAGGAACGGGACGATAATCGACCGCGAGAGCGTGACCACGGGGCCGTCTTGCCCCTTTTCTTCACCAGCCGCCCGCGCTGCGGCGATGGCGAAATCTGGTAGACCTTCCAGGTCGTCCTCGCTCAATTGCATGAACCAATCTCGCTCGTCCGCAAGAAGGTTCTGAGTGAACTCGGTTCCCAAAACCGCGAGCCGCGATTTGATCTCTTTCATACGCGCATCGGCCTCGCCTTCCAGCGCGGCACCGGCGCGGACGAAATTGCGATGGGTCAGCATGAGGACACGTTGTTGTTCGTCACTCAGATCAAGGCTGTCGCGCTGATCCCAAACGGCCTGAATGCGTGCGAAGAGTTGTTTGTTGCCATAGATCGCCGATCCATGCGCCGCGAGTTTCGGAGACATCTCGCGCATGATCTCTTCGCGCGCCGGATTACTGTCAGCGCCTGCAACGGTATAGAACGCACCTGCGACGCGGTCCAAAGCATGACCGGTTTTCATCAACCCTTCGATGGTATTGGCAAAACTTGGGGCGTCGGGATTGGTCGCAACGGCCTCAACTTCGGCCAAATCCTCAGCGAGCGCAGCCTCAAAGGCAGGCGAGAAATCTTCGTCTTTGATCAGGTCAAAAGGCGCGATTTCAAAGGGTGTATTCCAAGTGGAAAGCAGCGGGTTCGTCATGCGGTGATCTCCTTTGAAATCAACCTATGCTGCGTGGCGCCACGCGCAATGGGCAAACGTTATTTTGATCC
>JABSOU010000260.1 GCA_013215215.1 Cognatishimia sp.
CGAACATCTTCGAGGCCTTTCAGGAGATCACCGCGCCGACCGGCCGCCGGCTCGGGGGCCTCGGCATGGCCTTGACGCTCTCCCGCGGCCTGGTGCGGCTGCATGGGGGCGAGGTCTGGGCCGAGCCCTCCCGCACCGAGGGCACCGTGCTCTGCTTGGCGATCCCCCTGGAGGATTCCCCGCCGGGCGGGTGAGCGGGATTCGGGTGGTTGCGAGCGAATCAGCGCCCTAACAGTCCGTTGATTTACCGCCCCACGGGGATCGACATGCGGATCCGAGACGGATACCGTCGGTCCATGGCGATGGGACGTCGCAAGGCGAAGCAGAGGTCGCTGTTCGTGGAAGCGGAGCGGATGCCAGCGGGCCCTCGACACCGTTTCTACGACGCGCTGAATGGGCTACTCGGCGAAGCTGGCTTCGACGAACACGTGGAGGACCTCTGCGCGTTCGCGTACGAGGCGCAGAGCAAGGGTGGTCGGCCCTCGATTCCTCCGGGCGTGTACTTCCGGATGCTGCTGATCGGGTACTTTGAGGGGATCGAGTCGGAGCGTGGGATCTGCTGGCGCTGCGAGGACTCGCTCTCGCTCAAGCGCTTTCTCGGCTACGAGGCCCATGAGGCGACGCCGGACCACTCGACGCTCTCGCGGACGCGTTCGCGGTTGCCGGAGCGGACCTACGAGGAGGTCTTCCGGTTCGTGATGCGGATTCTCAACGAGGAGGGCCTGACCCAGGGCAGAGTGGCCGGAGTCGACGCGACGTACCTCCGAGCCGACGCCTCGATGAAGACGATCGTCCGCAAGGGCAGCGGCGAGGGCTACAAGGGCTACCTGCGCAAGCTCGCGAAGGAAGTGGGAATCGAGCAGCCGAGCGATGAGGAGCTGCGGCGCTTCGACAAGAAGCGCAAGGGCAAGAAGACGTCGAACAAGGAGTGGGAGAGCCCGACGGACCCGGACGCCGAGATCGTGCGCCTCAAGGACGGGCGGACCCGCTTCGGGTACAAGGCCGAGCACGTCGTCGACATGGAAAGCGGTGCGCTGCTCTCGGTCGACGTGATGGCGGCAACGACGAGCGACGCGGAGTCGATGGAGCACAGCCTCGAGCTCGCCGAGGAGAATCTGAAGCGAGCCCGCGCCGGCGAGGCCGACGATTCGGACGACGACGACTCCGACGATGACGACCTTGTCGGCGGCCGCCAGATCAAAGAGGTCGTCGCCGACAAGGGCTACCACAAGGCGAAGACGATCAGGTCGCTCACCGACAAGCGGGTTCGGACCTACATCCCCGAACGCATCCAGCACGGGAAGCGACGGTGGGAGCGGCACGGCGGCCGCCGTACGGCGCAGGCCGTCTACGCCAACCGCGCTCGCGTGAAGCGCGCGAAGAGCAAGGCTCTGCAGCGAAGACGCGGAGAGCTGATCGAGCGGTCCTTCGCGCACATGTGCGAGACCGGACAGCACCGCCGTGTGCGGCTTCGGGGCGAGGTCAACGTGCGCAAGCGCTACCTCATCCACGGCGCCGGTTTCAATCTGGGCCTCTTGATGCGCTCGCTGTTCGGAGTGGGGACCCCGCGGGGGGCGGCGAGCCGCCTCGAAGCGCTTCTTGGGCCGATCCGCACCCTCATCGCCTGGGTGCTCTCCCACACGGCAAGCGCGCATAGCGTTTGCCACGGACCGCCCTGGCTCCCGTACCCGGGACTGCTGGCAGACCTCACCCCGGCTGAAGCCGGTTCGTCAACAGGCTGCTAAACGACTCGATGATTTGGGCTATCGGAGTGCGCCACGAGTCGGCAACGGGGTACGATCGACTTTCATCTTTGGGTGGCAAGTGGGCTTTCAT
>JABSOU010000261.1 GCA_013215215.1 Cognatishimia sp.
TTGCCATACGCGCGAGAGCAAGGTCCATCGTTTCTTCGTCGGTGATGTATTGATCCGCGTTGAATTCAACTTCGAGGTTTTGAGCGATGCTGCCTGAAACGCCCTGCTCGGTGACCAAGTATGCCGGTACGGTGTCACCATTTGCTTCACGGGCCATAATCAAAGCATCGCGCACCGATACGCTATCGGGGTCTTCTCCTATATCGACCAAGAAATTCTTCACGCCACGCGCAGTACCGCCGCCCGCGAGGCCGTCTATTGCCCCTGAGTAATACCCCAAGCCGGCCAAACTTTCTTGCAGCAAGCGAACCTCTTGAGACGTCAAAGGTGTTGGTTCTGGAACCAAGAATTTCTCGGCTATTTTGTCATCAAGCCCTGCATTTCTGAGTAGAATTGGATATTGAGCTTTCGTCAGCCGACCTGTCGCTTCAAATCCGTTCGCCGTTTGAAATTGCTGAACTGCTTTTCTCGAGCTTGGCCCAAGAGCACCGTCCACGCTGCCAGCATTGTATCCAAGCGCGTTAAGGCTGGTTTGGATATTCTTACGCTCTTCCAAGTTGAAACCGCCGTTGGAAACTTGGGAGGTCCTTTGACTGGGTCTTTGTTTGTTTTGCTCTTTCACAATGGCATCCAAAATTATGATGCCCTTTAGAAAGTCGCCCACGTCTGCCCTTGCAGGTGACGTTAAAACTGAAAGCGAAATAATCGAAATGGAAAGCCAAGAAAAAACACATTTATTCATATTCATATCCGTAAATTTTCCCAAACTACCTATACGACTCATGATCAAGTGGCCAAAGCTTAGTGCCACTGCCTTTAGCTGTCACGCATGAACGAAACTAATTTCGCATCGATTCAAAAGCGTCTGACAAGTCGGACTAGGATGTTGCACTAGTTTACCGAACTTTCGCCACTCAATCACAGTTGAAAGCGTCAATGTGCTCCAAGACTGCATAGACGATGGTTTTTCTCATTAAGAGAAACCTGGTATCTGGCATGTCCATGTTCAGAGCGAATACGTAAGTCTCGCCAGCACATTCTAACCATCCGACGAACCATCCAATGTCCATTGCGGTTTCGCTATGCCACCACCCTGTTTTGGATCGCAAAACCCAATTGTCTCTGTTCTCGCTTACCATCATACCTTTCGCCGCTTCATTTGTGGCGGCAGAAAGATCAAGCTTTTCTTCCGCAAGTCTCGATAAGAACTCCACTTGCTCGACGGCAGAGATTTGAAGTGTATCGTCGAGCCAATAGGTTGTGAGCTGATTTATTGACCCCACATTTCTGTTTCCGTACCCGAAATCTTCTAGCGCTTCGGCCAAAGCGATGCGGCCGGCAGTTCGGGCAAGTTCTTGATAAACCCATACCACAGAGTCTTTGAACGCCGTTCTCAGAGAGTGGTCTTTGTTCCAAGCTCTCACACTCCTGGGCACTCCGTCCCAAGAAAAGCTCGTCGTTGGCTTCGCATATCCTCGTTCCAGCGCGATCAACGTATGTGGGATTTTCGATGTGGAGGCAGGCGAGAAGCGCTGATGAGCACGTTCGAGGTTGCTCGACCAAACCCGTTCATCAGATTGGCGTTGCACGATGGCAGCTACGTTTTCAATCCGTCCGCCTGCACCTTCTACAACTAGCCCAACATCCACTGGTTCGGCTGACGCTCTGGTAGCAAGACCAAGCAAGATCAATGCAAAAGTCAGTGATGAACCAAGTGTTTTCGCAAGCAGCACAACTTTCATTCTATTCTCGTAACCCAATCTCTTGGTCGTGTCTTCGCAGATAGTCTAAGAACGTGTGATTGAAGTAA
>JABSOU010000262.1 GCA_013215215.1 Cognatishimia sp.
AGATGCAGAAGACCTCGGGTACCCAGCAGTTGAGATACATGGGGCAGACGCCGTTGCAGGCGGGCTGTTATCTACAGATCAAGGCGCGGGTGAAGGCGATCTCGGGGAACCTGCCGACGGTGCGGATGGCCGCTTGGGCTGGTGCGTCTGGTGGGGCGCATGTGACCGGGCTCACAGAGTTTGGGTCCTCGGTGACGCTGACGAGCTATGGCGAGGTTGTTGAGGTTACGGCCATTGTTGGTGCTGGGCAGCGCGGTGGTGTGGATATGGTTTGGGGCACGGCGCCGGCCTATGCGCATGTGGGGCTGGATCTGACGGGTCCCAGTGGCGGCGTTATCAGGATTGATGACCTTGAGGTGGTGGATATCACCTCGGCCTTTCTGCGCGACATGATGTCGATGGTGGATGTGCGGGATTTCGGGGCGATTGGCGATGGGATCACGGATGACACCGCGGCCTTTCAGGCGGCGCATGCAGCGGCAGATGGGCGCGCGGTTTTGGTGCCTGCGGGGACGTATTTGCTGAGCGGGGGGATGACGTTTACCGAAAAGGTGCAGTTTGAAGGCACGGTGACCATGCCGCAGGCGGCGATCTTTTCGCTGACCAAGAATTTCGATCTGCCGAATTATATTGAGGCCTTTGGCAATGAGCAGCTGGCCTTTGAGAAGGCGTTTCAGGCGCTGTTTAACAACTCGGATCACGAGTCACTGGATCTGGGTGGACGCCGGATCACGATTTCCGAGCCAATCGATTTGCAGGCAATTGTGCCCAATATCACGAGCTTTGCTCAGCGGCGACATATTCTGAACGGGCAGTTTCAGGTCACGGGTGATACGGCCTGGGAGAGCGATGTGGTGACCTCGTCTGCGACTTATTCGGCGAGCAATTCGCGGATGCTGACGGCGGTGGGCAATATCGCCAATATCGAGCCCGGTGCGCGGGTGACGGGGAATGGGGTGGGGCGTGAGATCTATGTCCAAAGCGTTAATCTGGCGACGCAGGAAATTACTCTGTCAAAGCCGCTTTTTGATGCCGAGGGCACGCAGGTCTTTACCTTTACTCGGCACAAATATGTGCTGGATTTCTCGGGCTTTACCCGGCTGACGCGCTTTGTGATGTCCAACATCGAGATCATCTGTTCGGCGGTGGCGAGCGGGGTGCTGTTGCCGCCGTCGGGGCTGATTTTTCATATGAAGGATTGCTGGATCAACCGGCCTCGGGACAAGGGGATCACGAGCCATGGTACGGGCTGTCAGGGTATGCTCATTGACCGCTGCAATTTCCTCAGCGACGAGGGTCAGAGTTTGGCGCAAGACCGGATTGGGATCGTTTTGAACGCCAACGCCAATGACGTGAAACTGCGTAATAATCGCGCGACGCAGTTTCGGCATTTTGCGGTTCTGGGTGGGTCGAATTCAACGATTATTGGCAACCATTTTTTCCAAGGGGATACCGCGACGGCGGGGCTTCGGACCGCTGGGATCCTGATCACGACGAGCTATTGTTCGACCACGATCACGGGGAACTACGTGGACAATTGCTCGATTGAATGGAGCAATGAGCATTCCGCCTCGCCGGATTTCACCACGGGGTTTTCCTTTGCGGCGATGAACATCACGGACAATGTGTTCCTGTGCAGCAATGTGGCGCCGTGGTTTGGGTTTATCTCGATCAAACCCTTCGGCACGGGGCATTTCATTGGTGGGCTTTCTGTGACGGGCAATAAGTTCCGCGCGTTGGAAAACAACATCGATCAGGTGGATGTGGTTGACACAACCTTTGCGCCGCTGGATATGACGCGG
>JABSOU010000263.1 GCA_013215215.1 Cognatishimia sp.
AAATGGCAAATTTTGAGTTTCAACGTTAACTTAGTCCTTTGCCAGTAAAGCTGCTTCAGATAGCCTTTTGATATGGCGCTCATATTCTGCTTGCGACCAGCCACAGTCGCGCACCAAACGTTCCCAGTTTTCAACCGACAAAAGTGTCCATAGAAGATCGGTCGCAACCTCCACATTGAGATCGGGTCTGAGCATTTTGTCTGAGGCCAAAGCCGCAACTGCAGCGACACACCCATGCCTGACGGCTTGCATCCGGTCGTTCCATGCCTCCTCGGCCTCAGCGTCATTGTCGTACATACTGCGTAGAGCGACGGATACTCCATGGATTTCTGGAATGTAGCCGCCCCATGCGCTGATAAACGCCTCGAGCCGCTCTCTGCCAGAGGTGGCAGCCCGGCTTTCTGCAAGTCGCGCATCGACGTTCTTGACGGAATCAATATGCCGAGTCGTGGCAATCAGCAGCTCTGCCCGTGTGGGAAAATGCAAATAAAGTGCTTGACGGCTGACACCGACCGCCTTGGCGACGTCAGCCATACGAACTTTTTTATCACCGGATTCCAGTAGGTTCCAAGTGCAATCGAGGATGCGGGCGCGGGTTGCGGATGAGTCTCTTGACATGATGTAAAGATAAGCTCTATTTACACCGTGTCAACTTTACACCGTGTCAATTAATTGAGCGGCATCTATCTCGAAAGGAGAACAAAATGAAAGTTATCGTATTTGGCGCCACAGGGACCGTCGGACGTCTCTCTGTCGAAAGCTTGCTGAAGGCTGGCCACTCGGTCACCGCCTTTGCCCGGTCGCCCCAGAAACTGAACCTGAGTGATCCCGAATTGAGCCTGGTCGCTGGCGACGCGATGAAGCTCTTGGAAGTGACTGAAGCCGTTGCAGGACACGATGCAGTCGTCGTGACACTAGGCGCTGGCATGTCGCGCAAAAGCAAAATTCGCTCGCAAGGTACTTTGAACGTCATAAAGGCCATGCAAACGCACGGGGTCCGCCGACTGATAGCACAGTCAACTTTAGGTGCTCGCGACAGTTGGCCGACGCTAAACTTTTGGTGGAAGCGTGTGATGTTCGGAGCCCTGCTTGCCCCAGTTTTCCGTGACCACGAGTTACAGGAACAACTTGTTGAAGCGAGCGGATTGGACTGGACAATCGTCCGCCCTGGTGCCTTCACTGACAAGGCCACGAAACGCCAAGTGATCGAGGATGTACCAAATACGGCTCGTGGTCTCGAACTTAAGATTGCTCGCAGCGAGTTGGCCCGTTTTCTGACGCGTCAAATTTCCGATCGCCAGTACATTGGCCGGGCCGTTGGCCTGTCAAGCTAAGGAGCGAATGCGATGGAATGGATATTGATGATCACCGGTCTTGCGGTTTCGCTGGTTGCCGGAGTGTTTCTTGGTTTTTCGGACTTCATCATGCGCGGGCTGGTACAGGCCCCTGCACACCAAGGGGCCGAGGGCATGATTGGGCTGAACCGCACGGTCTATCGGTCTTTCTTTATGGTTCTGCTTCTAGGGTTGGTGCCTGCGTCAGGAGGCCTCGGCCTAGCGGCGTTCTGGCAGTTTGAGGGCGCGGCGCGCGGGTTAATTTTAGCAGGGGCTGGTGCATACCTGATTGGTGTCTTGGCTGTGACTGGTATGGGCAATGTCCCGATGAATCATCGCCTCGAATCGATTGACGGCCAGCAGCGCGAAATCCAGGACTATTGGCCTCACTATGCGCAAAGATGGACCCGCCTGAACCATGCAAGAACCGCCGGTTCGATACTAGCAGCCGTTTGCTGGCTGACTGC
>JABSOU010000264.1 GCA_013215215.1 Cognatishimia sp.
AAAGGAATAATCCACGCCGCCAAAAGCATCCTTTTCAGTCTTGGTCAGCTCGACAATGCGGTCCACAACCGACTGATCGCCCAATTCCGATGGGTTCACAAAATCGGTCATCCCAAATTTGCGCGCCATTTCGGCTTTGTCGGAATTCAGATCCACACCGATGATCTTGTCAGCCCCCGCCATGCGCAGACCCTGGATCACGTTCAAACCAATGCCACCCAGACCAAAGACCGCCGCCGTCGAACCAATTTCGACCCCCGCCGTATTGATCACCGCGCCAATGCCCGTGGTCACGCCGCAGCCGATGTAGCAGATCTTGTCAAAGGGCGCGTCCTCGCGGACTTTCGCCAGCGCAATCTCTGGCAGCACCGTGTGGTTGGCGAAGGTCGAACAGCCCATGTAGTGATAGATCGGCGTGCCATCCAGCATCGAGAACCGCGTCGTGCCATCCGGCATCAGACCTTGACCTTGGGTGCCACGGATCGCGGTGCAGAGGTTGGTTTTGCCAGACAGGCAGGAATGACACTCCCGACATTCAGGCGTGTAGAGTGGGATCACGTGATCGCCCGGCTTCAGCGTGGTGACGCCTTCGCCCACCTCAACCACAACACCCGCGCCTTCATGGCCCAGGATCGACGGAAACAGACCCTCAGGGTCAGCACCAGAGCGAGTGAATTCATCCGTGTGACAAATGCCGGTCGCTTTGACCTCGATCAGAACCTCGCCCTTTTTCGGGCCCTCTAGGTTTACTTCCATCACTTCTAGGGGTTTGCCTGCCTCTAAGGCGACTGCGGCACGGGTGCGCATCATGGGTGGGGTCTCCTCCTGTTGTCTTTGAGTGTGACCTTGCGGCAAATCCTGAGTCGGCGCAATCGGGCATCCGACTCAGAAAGGCTCGGGAACGACAAAGGCCTAGGCGCGGTCGATCCGGGCTGCGAAACAGCCGCGTGCGGCGAAATGCACGTGGATATAGGCGATGCGGTCGTCTGCAAACATCCGCTCAATGGTGGTTTGAACCGCGTCCCCCTGCACAAGGTCAGCGTCCTGAATGCAGCCGTCCTCGTCAATTCCGCGCAAGGCCATGGGTTTTGCGGTCAACAAGGGCGGCACGATGTTTTCCGCCTCATAGGGCGTGTCCGCGCCCTCTTGCACATAGATCGCGTGACGAGACCGATAGGGGCTATCGACCGGCAGGTGCTCATAGTTCAGCAAAAGCGCAGTGCCGCCGATCTCGATGGGCGTCAGGCTGACGCGATCGGGGTAGGCGGGATACTCCTCAACCGCGTGGCGGGTGATATGGAGATCTGCCAGTTCTGCGTTGGATTTCCCATAGAGATGTTGAAAGGGCTCGGGATCCAAGCCTTTAATTCGAAACGGCATTTTTGCCTCCTTGTTGCGATGTGATGCGTCACACTCGCAAAAGAAGGCCTAAACAATCAGCCCGTTTCTTGCGCTTTCATCGCGTCATTCGCGATAGGCCTTGTGACAACTGCGACAGGCGCCACCGACTTCGCCCATACCGGCGGCAATCGTCTCGGCACTGGTGACATCCATCGCCTTAGCCGCGTCCCTCAGCGTGTCGGCCTTGGCGGTGAAATCGGCAAAGTCAGACCAGATCGCAGGCAAGGCCTCGCTTTTCGGATCATCCTCTTGGGCTTCAAACAAGGCAGGGATTTCCGCCGCATGCTGCGCTAAAGCCGCCTTGGCCGAGACCGCGGCCTCTGCGTCAAACGCAACCCGCCCGCGCGCCATATTCCCCAGCACTTTCGAGGCAGCACCGATCTGTTCC
>JABSOU010000023.1 GCA_013215215.1 Cognatishimia sp.
CATATAGTTCACATGGGCCACGCCACCAAAGGTGGTCGCAATGCCTTCGCAGATCTCGGTGATGCGCTTTTCTGCTAAGTCACGGTTTTCTTTTGACAAAGTTCGTGCCGTCCCGCGAATGGTCACGGTCTGCGCAATCACGTTAAACGGCATGGTCGGCGTTTGAATGCCGGTGACAGAGACCACGATCTGCTCCACCGGATCTGCATTGCGGCTGGCGATGGATTGCAGCGCCACGATGGCCTGTGCTGTCATCAAAGTGGTGTCGATGGTCTCATGTGGCTTGGCCGCGTGGCCGCCTTTGCCTTCAAACACCACCTCAAACTGATCGGCCGCCGCGAAAAACGCCCCCGGGCGGATCGAGAAGGATCCTGCCGGAGCGCCTGGCCAATTGTGCATGCCGTAAACCTCTTGGATGTTCCAACGGTCCATCATGCCGTCTTCGCACATCTCACGACCTCCGCCGCCGCCTTCTTCGGCAGGTTGGAAGATCACCACGGCGGTGCCGTCGAAATTGCGTGTCTCGGCCAGATATTGCGCCGCGCCCAACAGCATGGCGGTATGGCCATCGTGGCCACAGGCATGCATCGCGCCTTCATTTTTGGAGGCATACTCAAGCCCAGTGGCCTCATGGATCGGCAGCGCATCCATATCGGCGCGCAGACCCACGACCTTGCCGCTGTCAGTCCGGCCTTTGATCACGCCGACAACGCCGGTGCGGCCAATGCCTTCAACCACCTCATCACAGCCAAAGGCGCGCAGTTTTTCGGCGACAAGGGCAGAGGTGCGGTGGGTTTCAAACAGGATTTCAGGATGCGCATGAATGTCGCGTCGCCATTCGGTGATATCCGCGTGCAACTCGGCAAAACGGTTCTTTACTGGCATATTTCTGGTCCTCGCAAAATCAGATCAAGCAGTGGGGCGGATCAATAGCCGCTGTCGGTGGTCAGAACGAAGTGGCCGGGGGCGACTTCGTCGTATTTGGATGGCTCAGGCTCGTAGCCAATCGGATGAATAGGGGAGGGGATCGGCTTGAAATTCAAGTCTTTTTCCTCTTTGCGCTGACGCGGATCTGCGATCGGCACGGCCTTCATCAAGGCGCGCGTGTAAGCGTGTTGCGGGTTCTCAAAGACCTGCGCGCGCGAGCCCATTTCAACGATGCGGCCCAGATACATGACGCCCACCTGATGGCTGACCCGTTCCACAACCGCCATGTCGTGAGAGATAAACAGATAGCTCACACCCAGCTCGGCCTGCAGCTCCATCATCAGGTTCAGAACCTGCGCCTGCACCGATACATCCAGCGCCGAGACCGCTTCGTCCGCGACGATCAGTTTTGGGTTCAGGGCCAAGGCGCGTGCGATGGCGACACGTTGACGTTGGCCGCCGGAGAGCTCATGCGGGAAACGGCGCATAAAGCTGCGGGGAAGTTCCACGCGATCAAAGAGCATAGACACACGATCCGAAATCGCAGAGCCCTTGAGCGTGCCAAAGTTATGGATCGGTTCCGCCACTTGTTCAGCCAGTTGCATCTGAGGGTTCAGGCTCGCAAAGGGATCCTGAAAGATCATCTGCATATCGCGCCGCATATCCCGCAGATCGCCGGGGCTGAGCGCCATCACATCGGTGTCCCCAAGGGTGACTTTGCCCGACATTGGCTCCACTAGTCGCAGGATAGAACGACCTGCCGTCGACTTACCACAGCCAGATTCCCCAACCAGCGACAGGGTTTGCCCCTTGGTCAGCGTGAAACTCAGATCTTCAACCGCGTGAACATTCGCCACGGTCCGGCGGAAGAACCCGCCTTTGACTGCAAAGCGCGTGGTTAGGTTCTCGACCTTAAGCAGAGGTTCCTGCGTGCCGATGATTGGCTCGATCTTGCCTTGCTCGCGACCCAAGAGCTTCATGGGTTCTGGATTGGCCTTCTCACGCATCTCACCGAGCTTAGGCACAGCAGCCAAAAGCGCTTTGGTATAAGGGTGTTGCGGGTTCTCAAAGATCTCTTCGACGGTGCCTTCTTCGACCTTGTTACCTCGGAACATGACGACAACGCGGTCAGCCATCTGCGCAACCACGGCCATGTCGTGGGTGATGAACATCACCGCCGTGCCGGTCTCGCGTTTCAGACGATCCATCAGAGCAAGGATCTCGGCCTGAATGGTCACATCCAGCGCCGTGGTTGGCTCATCCGCAATCAACAGACGCGGCTCGCAAGCCAAGGCCATTGCAATCACCACTCGCTGGCGCATACCGCCAGAAAGTTCATGCGGATACTGCGCCAAACGCCGCTCAGGTTCCGGGATTCGCACCTGCCGCAGCAATTCCAACGCACGCGCGTCCGCCTCAGATTTGCTTAGTCCTTTGTGCAGCCGCAGCCCCTCAGTCAGTTGGCGACCCACCGTGAAAACCGGGTTCAGCGCCGTCATCGGCTCCTGAAAAATCATGCCGATTTCATTGCCGCGGATCGACCGCATTAGGTCTTGTGGCGCTTTAGACAGGTCCATTTGCCCCGACTCAGCACGGTCAAACAACAGCCGTCCGCCCGCAATATCGCCGCCGCCAAATTCCACCAGTCGCATCAAAGACAGAGACGACACCGACTTGCCCGAGCCCGACTCACCAACGACGCAAACCGTCTCTCCGGGGTTGATTTTAAAGGAAACATCTTCGACGCCGACCACCGGGCCGTCTTTGGTTTGAAACTCCACACGCAGGTTTTCAATCTGCGCGATTGGCGCGGAGTCTTGGACATCAAGCATTAGGTACCCTCACTGAATTGCGCTCAGGCTACGCCTCATTTCGTCAAACTGTCAAACACAGTGACCCTAGGTCCAAAGTGACCTTACGGCGCCCGGCCTGAAAGGAATTTTCTGACTTAATTTCGGCGTGAAAAGAAACAAAAGGCCAAATTTTTGACCAAAAAGGAAAGAAGTTGATCCTCTGAATGCCCGTATTTCGGCAGTTCGTCGGGAAAACGTCCTAAGTCGGTGGAAAAAGGGGAATGATTGTTTTTTGACCGCTTGCTTTTTTCTTAATTTGTGCTTCGATGGCGATGCAACTTGAGGGGTAAAAGCATTAAACGAATGTTCTTATTAGCGTTTGATCTTTCTCGGGGTTTGCGCGGAGACGATCCATGTAGAGACGTCCCAACCGGCACACGCATGTGTCCAACTAGGAGTATGATATGAAAATTAAGACCCTGTTAATGGGAGCGATTGCTGCAACAGCATTTGCGCCAGCTGCCTTTGCTGAACGCGGAAGCGACGGCAATGTCAGCATCATCTATTGGCAAGCGCCATCCATCCTGAACCCGTTCCTGTCGGGCGGTACCAAGGATGTTGAATCCGCTTCCATGATCATCGAGCCTCTGGCCCGCTACAACCAAGACGGCCAGCTCGTTCCTTGGCTGGTGACAGAGATTCCAACAACCGGGAACGGTGGCGTGTCCTCTGACCTGACCTCCATCACCTGGAACATCACCCCTGGCCTGAAATGGTCTGACGGCTCGGACTTCACGTCTGCGGATGTGAAATTCACCTATGACTATTGTACCCACCCAGAAGGTGGCTGTGCGCAGGTGACCAAGTTCGAAGGCGTTTCCTCTGTTGAAACCCCAGACGCGACCACGGTTGTTGTGAACTTTGCCGCGCCAACGCCAAACCCATATGGCCCGTTTGTTGGTGGCGAAAGCCCAATCATCCAAGCGGCACAATTCGCAGACTGTCTCGGCGCCAAAGCGCCTGAGTGTACAGACGCGAACTTTGGCCCCATCGGCACCGGCCCATTCGTTGTCACCGAGTTCCGCCCGAACGACGTGATCACCATGGAAGCCAACCCGAACTACCGTGACCCAGCGAAACCTGCGTTTGCCTCCGTGACCTTCAAAGGCGGCGGCTCTGCAGAAGATTCCGGTCGTGCGGTTATGGAAACCGGCGAATTTGACTATGGCTGGAACCTGCAGCTGGCACCTGACGTGATCGCGAAGATGGCAGAAGGCGGCAAAGGTACACCGGTTGCGGGCTTTGGCCCACTGGTCGAGCGTCTGATGCTGAACCAAACCAACCCATCGCCAGATCTGGCGGAAGGCGTACGCTCTACAGCGGCAGAGCCACACCCATTCCTGACCGATCCAGCGGTTTACAAAGCGATGTCCATGGCGCTTGACCGCCCACTTCTGGTTGAAGTCGGCTATGGCACCGCAGGCAACGTGACCTGTAACTGGGTTCCAGCGCCAGCGGCGTTCAACTCTGACACCTTCACCTGCGACACCCAAGACATCGCAGGCGCGAACGCAATGCTCGATGCAGCAGGCATCGTGGATACCGATGGCGACGGCGTGCGTGAAAAAGACGGTGTGCCTCTGAAAATCCTCTATCAGACCTCTACCAACGCTGTGCGTCAGGACTTCCAAGCCCTGATCAAAGCATGGTGGTCTGAGATTGGCATCGAAACCGAACTGCGCAACATCAACGCATCCGTGTTCTTTGGCGGTGACCCAGGCTCCCCTGACACCTTCCAGAAGTTCTACGCAGACGTTCAGATGTATGCGAACACCTTCAACGGCACCGATCCTCAGGCGTATCTGGGTAACGGTCTCTGCGACAAAGCGCCAAAGCCTGAGTCCCAGTGGCAGGGTGAGAACATCTCTCGCTTCTGTATGCCAGAATATGACGCTCTGCATGCACAGCTGACTACCACAGCAGGCATCGACGAGCGCGCCAAGATCGGCAAAGAGCTGAACGACATGCTCGTGTCCAACGGCGGTATGATCCCGCTGGTGCAGCGTGGTCGTGTCTCTGCGCACGCAAACACTCTCGGCGGTGTTGTCCTGAACGTTTGGGACTCCGAGCTGTGGAATGTGGCCGACTGGCACCGCATCAAGTAATCGAAACTTGATCTGACAAAGCCCGCGAGGCGCGACAAGAGTTGCGCCTCGCGGATCTTTCGTCTTACCGTGCTTAATAGTTAATAATGCTTGCGTAAGGGGAAGCGTATGCTGACCTATACCATTCGCCGCTTGGTTCTGGCCGTACCGACGCTGATCTTCATCAGCCTGGCGATTTTTCTGCTTTTGCAGTTGGCCCCTGGAGACCCGATGGCCCAGGTTCCTCTGACCGTCCCCCCCGAAGTCAAACAAAAGATGCGCGAGGCGCTGGGACTGGGTCAGCCTGTTCATGTTCAATACTACAAATGGCTGGTGCAGATGTTCTGGGTCGAACCTCAGGTTCTGATCGATTACTACTTTGGCACCGGATTTGCCGAGGGCAAACTGCGGGTGATTTCCTGGCAGACGCGCTCTCCCGTGATGGACATTGTTGTTCAGCGTATCCCTCAGACGCTTTGGGTTGTAGGCACCGCCTATGTGGTCGCGATCCTGATTGCTCTGCCGATTGGGATATACTCGGCCTACAAACAATATTCCGTCTTTGACAACGTCGGTACCTTCGTGTCGATGATCGGCTTTTCGATCCCGCCGTTCTTTACAGGGCCTTTGCTGATTGTGATCTTTGCCGTGCAGCTCGAATGGTTGCCTTCGGTTTACAACACGGTGCATAAAGTCGTGGATTGGGACAGTTTTGTCATACAGCTCAAACAGATGGTCTTGCCGGTGATGGTGCTGGCGCTGCAGATCACAGCGCAGCTGAACCGGTTTATGCGGGCCTCGACGCTGGATAACCTGAACCAAGACTATGTGCGGACGGCTCGGGCGAAGGGCTTGCGCGAACGCACGGTGGTTCTGGCCCATGTGGTCAGGAATTCGATGATCCCGGTTGTGACCGTGATCGCGCTCAATGTGCCGCAGATCTTTGGCGGGGCGATTATCACAGAGGTGATCTTTAAGGTGAATGGCATTGGTCAGCTTTTGATCACGGCGCTGTTCGCGAACGATCTGCCGATGGTCATGACCCTGACCTTCATCTTCGCCATCCTGATCGTTGTCTTCAATATCATCGCGGACGTGCTTTACGGCGTCCTAGACCCGAGGATCCGCTATGACTGAGACCTCTGAAAACACCGTGGAAACCTACGGCGCGCTGCAGGACAAAGTTCCGGATCAGCCGCCCACCAGCCAGTGGAAAGACGTCTGGCACCAGTTCCGCAAACATAAAGGCGCGGTCTGGGGTGGGGGCTTCCTTTTGTTCATCACACTGGCGGTGATCGTTGGGCCCTATGTCTGGACCATCGACGCGCAGAAACTGGACATCCGCGCCAAGGACATGCGCCCGATCTATGTGGCACTCTGGGACGGAGACGCCAAGACGGGCTGGAACCACCCCTTCGGCACCGATCAACTGGGCCGCGATATCCTCGCGAACCTCTTGGAAGGTGGCCGCGTGTCGATGGCCGTCGGCTGGCTCGCCATGGCACTGACCATGGTGATTGGCACCTTTGTGGGTGTCACCGCAGGTTTCTTCCGCCGCGCAGATGGGCTCTTGATGCGCTTCACCGATCTGGTGCTGAGCTTGCCAATCCTGCCGATCACGCTGGTGGCAGTGACCCTGTTCAGACAGCCTTTGGTCAGTCGTTTTGGCCCCGAAGGCGGCATGTTCATCATGATCGTTGGCATCATCGGCATCACATCATGGATGCAGACCGCGCGGATCGTACGCGGCGAAGTGCTCGCGCTTAAGGAACGAGAATTCGTTCTGGCCGCGCGCTCTATTGGCACATCGTCGAGTGCGATTATCCGCAGGCATCTTCTGCCCAATGTGATCTCACCGATCATGGTCTCGGCCACTTTGGGTCTGGCGGCAGCGATCATCACCGAATCCGCGCTGTCTTTCCTCGGCGTCGGCTTCCCGTCAGACTTCCCCACATGGGGTAAACTTCTGGCGGATGCCGTGTCTCGAATGGAGGCCTTCCCCGAACGCGTCATGCTTCCAGGCATTGCGATTTCCCTGACGGTTCTGTCGGTGAACTACCTCGGAGACGGCCTGCGCGACGCGTTGGATCCAAGAATCCGCGGAAGGTAAGCAAAACGCACTGTCATTCAGCACGCGCATTCCCTAGATTGCGAAAAACAATCGAGGGCAGCGCGTGCTGGAGATTTCCAAAACCAAGCTTGAGGGCGTTCTATTGCTAACGCCCAAACGCCACGGCGACGCCCGTGGCTATTTTTGTGAGACCTGGAACAAGGCGCGCATGGCCGAGCAGGGGCTCGACTATGACTTTGTGCAGGACAATCAAAGTCTAAGTGCCGAAGTCGGCACGGTGCGCGGTTTGCATTTTCAATCACCACCGCACGCTCAGGCCAAGCTGGTGCGCTGCGGACGCGGGGCGTTTTTGGATGTGGCCGTAGACATTCGCAAAGGCAGCCCAACCTATGGCCAGTGGATCTCCGAGGAGCTGAGCGCCGAGAACGGCCGTCAGATTTTGATCCCAGAAGGCTTTCTGCACGGCTTCATAACGCTGCTGCCTGACACAGAAATCCTTTATAAATGCAACGATTACTACAGTCCCGAATGCGACGGGGCCGTGCGTTTTGATGACCCGAATATCGGGGTCGACTGGGGCAGCGACACCTCAGGCGCCACGCTAAGCGCAAAAGACGCAAACGCTCAGAGTTTCGCAGATTTCAACTCGCCATTTGAATGGACAGCCTCATGAAACTTCTCGTCACCGGCGGTGCCGGATTTATCGGATCTGCCGTCGTGCGCCTTGCCGTCGAACGCGGGCACGAGGTTATTAACCTCGACGCGCTGACCTACGCGGCCTGTCTGGACAACGTGGCCCCCGTGGCGCTCTCGCCGAACTACACCTTCGTGCAAGCCGACATCCGCGATGCGCTCGCCATTCAGACCGCGATCAACGGCCACAAACCCGACGCCATCATGCATCTGGCCGCAGAATCCCACGTAGATCGCTCTATAGACGGTCCCGGTGATTTCATCGAGACCAACGTCAACGGCACCTATGTGATGCTCGAGGCCGCGCGTGCCTATTGGGAAGCTCAGGGACGGCCGGATACGTTCCGCTTCCACCATGTCTCAACCGACGAAGTCTATGGCACGCTCGGCGCAACCGGCATGTTCACCGAAGAAACGCCTTACGCACCAAACAGCCCGTATTCCGCATCCAAAGCCGCCTCTGATCACCTCGTGCGCGCTTGGGGCGAGACCTATGGCCTGCCGGTCGTCATCACCAATTGCTCCAACAACTACGGCCCCTATCAGTTCCCCGAAAAACTGATCCCCGTGGTGATCCTGAACGCCCTCGCAGGTCAGCCGATCCCGGTCTATGGCAAAGGTGAGAACATCCGCGACTGGCTCTACGTCGTAGACCACGCCGACGCGCTTTTGCTGGCGCTTGAAAAGGCCGAGCTGGGCCGCAGCTACAACATCGGCGGCGAGAATGAAGCCACCAATATCGACCTCGTCCGCCAGATCTGCGCGATCCTCGACGATCTGCGTCCGGGCGATGCACCTTACGCAGATCAAATCACCTTTGTCACAGACCGCCCCGGCCACGATCTGCGCTACGCCATCGACCCAACCCGCATGCGCGAAGAACTCGGCTGGCGGCCCTCCGTGACCGTCGAGGAAGGCCTGCGCAAGACGGTTCAATGGTACCTTGAAAACGGTGACTGGCTTGAGGCGCTCATGGCGCGTCACGGCGTCGGAGAACGGCTCGGGCAGGGCGGATGAAGCTCCTGGTCTTTGGCAAAACCGGACAAGTCGCGCGCGAGCTGATCCTGCAGGGCGGTGCGCATGAAATCACTGCTTTGGGGCGCGATCAGGCGGATCTGTCAGACCTCGAGGCCTGCGCCGCGCTCATCGCCCAAAGCGACGCGGATGCAGTGATCAATGCCGCGGCCTATACGGCGGTTGATAGAGCCGAAGAGGAAGAAACGCTCGCGACGGTCATCAACGGCGAAACCCCCGGTGCGATGGCGCGAGCCTGTGCTGCCAAGGATATCCCGTTTTTGCATGTCTCAACCGACTATGTGTTTGACGGAGCAGGCGAAAAGCCTTGGGTTCCGACCGACCCTGTCGCTCCACAGAACGCTTACGGACGAAGCAAACTAACCGGCGAACAGGCCGTGCGCGCAGCAGGTGGGAACCATCTCATTCTGCGCACGTCCTGGGTGTTTTCAGCCCATGGCACGAACTTTGTGAAAACTATGCTGCGCTTGTCCGAGAGCCGCGACCAACTCACCGTCGTCGCCGATCAAATCGGAGGCCCCACCGCCGCGCGCGACATCGCCAAAGCATTGCTTGCAATTGCACCCCAGCTCGAGACCCGTCAGGGTGGCACCTACCATTTCGCGGGGCAGCCTTCGGTCAGCTGGGCCGATTTCGCCCGCGAGATTTTCCCGAAATCGGGTTGTAAGACCCAGGTCACAGACATTCCGACGTCGGACTATCCGACGCCAGCTAAACGCCCACTCAATTCGCGCATGGACTGCGCCGATTTGACGACTGATTTCGGCGTAGTGATCCCCGATTGGCGCACGTCATTGGACGAGGTTTTGCGCGACCTAAACGCCTAGCCCAAACGCGCCTTAAGCAACTCTAGATGCGTTGTCACCAAGGCATTTGCAGCCTCGGCGCTGCCACTCTCGGCATAACACCGAAACTCAGGCGCATTGCCTGAGGGGCGCAGATGCACGATATCGCCGCCTTCAAAAGTCACGCGCAGCCCGTCCGTTTGATCCACCGAAGTTTCCTTTGGCATACCCTCAAAAAAAGAAGCCCGAGCGGCCGCGTCGGTGCTGAGCTCCGATAGAAACGCCTGCGAGGCCTCGGTCGCGATCCCCTGCAAGCGATCTGCGGCTGTGAAACGCGGCGGCAGATCCGCAACCAAATCCGCCAACGAGACACCTTGAGATTTAGCTAATGCCAACGGCGCGAGGATCGGCAAAACGCAATCGCGCGTTATTAACGGCGCGAGGCCTTTGGCCTCAAACCCCAGCAAAAAGCCCCCATTGGCCTCATATCCCACGACCCGGGCGGCTCTGTCATCCGCCAAAGCCTCTTCCATCGCCGCAATAACATAGGGCGACCCGATGCGGGTCCGGTGGATGGTGGAAAATCCCGACATCGCTTCGATCATCGTATTGCTGGATACCGGAGTTACCAACACATCCGCGCCAAGATACTGCGCCGTCAGCGCGCCAAGCACATCGCCAGGGACGATTTCGCCCGGCGCTACCGCCAGCATCGGGCGGTCTGCGTCTCCGTCAGTTGAGACAATCGCGTCCAGATCATGCGCACGCACCCAGCCCGCCAACATATCTCGGGTTTCTGGATCGACCGCTTCAGTATCCACTGGAATAAAGATCTCGGAACGTGCCAATGGTGTGACTTCTGCGTCCAATGCCTCAAGAATTTCCACCAAGAGATCCCGCGCCACAGAGCTATGTTGATAGACCCCAATGCGCAGGCCTACCAAAGCATCTTTTGCTAAAGCATCTGTATAGCGTGTTACAAAGGCAGTGGCGCTATCCTGTTGAGTCCGCACGCCTTTTGCTGCCTCCAATGTGCCGCCAAGAGCCGCTATAATCGCCGTTTCATCAGCTTTGCTAATCTCACCGCTTGGCACGTAGAATTTCAAACCATTGCGATCTGCGGGAATGTGGCTGCCAGTGATCATAATTGCGCCATGCCCCTGCGACATCGCCGAAAAGGCCAAAGCAGGGGTGGGCAGCACCCCGCAATCAATGGCCGTTAGCCCCGCGGCCTCAACCGCCTTCAAAACCTCCGATGCAATCTCAGGAGAAGAAGGCCTGAGGTCCTGGCCCACATGCACAGCTCCACCTGTCTCACAGCTCGCAATGAAGGCGCGTGTGTAATCCTGCACCAAATCTGCGGTCAATTCCGTGACCAACCCACGCAACCCGCTTGTGCCAAATTTGGGAGCCATAAACCCATCCAATCCAATTACTTGAATGGGTTTTAGCGGCTCACGCCAAATCGCGCGAGGGGAAATCCCTTGAGAGTCAGGAAAACCTAGAACCATCGGCCAAAGGCGATCAAATGCACAGTTTCTGCCTGTCGCGTGCCGGTGATGTCCCAGCAATCGACGTCAATCTGCGAGGCGCTTGATGCGCCTGTCGTCGTAAACCTTGGCAAGCTGGCTTCGGCGCTTGCCACACAGCTCGGAGCTGAGGAGAAGGCCGTTGGAAAGCTCCAAGTCGTCACGCCTGTGCCGCTTGTTGTCAGGCTCTGCGCACAAATTTGAGTGCCGTCGGCAAATCGCGTGTAGCTGCCGTCCACGGTTGATCCGGTCTCAATCACCGCGCCCGTGGGCACGCCAGCGGCCTCAGCCACACTGCCAACTAGATTACCCGGCCCATAGCCGTAATCTGCGAGCATCAATCGACCCGGTGTTGTATCCGTTGCAGAAGCCATCACCGCATCCCCCGTCACATGCCCGCTGCTGCCATCCACGCGCAGAGCCTCCACCCAGGTGCTGCCATCTGCAGAGACTTTGATCGTCAAATCATCGTCGCCCGTTGTTCCAACCTCGGCGCGCCCGTCATATCCGGTTTGGAACAGAAAGCTTGCCGTATCGCCCACTGTGGCCTTGTTCAACGTCACCCGATGTCCCGCGCCATCATGGGTAAACAGCGTCGACGCCCCGCTGAGGATCATCTGATTGTTGGCATCTGGCGTTGCATTTACGCCAAGGCGATCGATTTCCAACGGCAGGTCGCTGCCGGTTTCCCAAACACTGCTTTGACTCAAGGTCGCTGTCGCGGCCTCATCCAGAACATAGGCGCGCCAACCGGGCAGGGGCGCGATAAACCAATAGGCCCCACCTTCATAGATCGCGATCTCTCCGTCATGACCTGCCCATGCCCCCGTCGCAGGGGCCGCCACGATATGGCGATTGCCCTCAGCATCCGCGGCAGGCGGTGCCATCAGGCTACGACTTTGCACCACCAACTGCACCGCGATGTCCAGCAGCCGAATGGCCTCATTATGAGTCACATGTTTCTGCGCCTGTGCCGCTTGGATATAGGGCAGGGCGAGGATCGGGGATGTTTCTATCGGCATGACATAGCTCCGGCTTGGTTTTGCCAAAGCTGCTCAAAGCATCTTGCGATCTCCTTGTCACGGCGTGCGCAGGTCGGGCAAAATGCGCAACGCCTGCCGCCGTGCCTGTGGGTTTTCCGCAGTTTTCCTTGCCAAACCGGCGCGTTACTGGGCACAAGAAAGAAAGACATTCAGGGCAGATAAAGATCATGACAGAGCGCAAAGGCATTATTCTCGCAGGTGGCACAGGCTCGCGCCTCTTCCCGATCACCAGCGGCGTCTCAAAACAGCTTTTGCCGGTCTATGATAAGCCTATGATTTATTATCCGATTTCCGTGCTGATGCTCTCTGGCATCCGAGAGATCGCGATGATCACGACGCCCCAAGACCGCGCCCAATTCGAGCGCGCCTTGGGCGACGGTAGCCAGTGGGGCGTGTCGCTGACCTATATTGAGCAGCCCAGCCCCGATGGCCTTGCGCAGGCCTATATTCTGGCTGAGGATTTCCTGGATGGCGCGCCAAGTGCGATGATCTTGGGCGATAACCTGTTTTTTGGTCATGGCCTGCCAGATCACCTCGAAGAGGCCGCAAAACAGGCGCAGGGCGGGACTGTTTTTGGCTACCGCGTCACCGACCCTGAACGCTATGGCGTCGTGGATATCGATGCCGACGGCAAAGTCACCGCGATCATCGAAAAACCCGAGGTCGCTCCGTCGCCCTATGCGGTGACAGGTCTGTATTTCCTTGATGGCACCGCACCTGCGAAAGCAAAAACGGTGACACCTTCGGCGCGCGGAGAGCTTGAGATCACTTCGCTGTTGGAACTCTATCTCGAGGAAGGGTCTCTGACTGTTCAGCAATTGGGCCGAGGCTTTGCTTGGCTTGACACAGGCACATACGCGAGTCTTCTCGATGCCGGAAACTTCGTTCGCACCCTGTCAGAACGTCAGGGGATGCAAGTTGGCTGTCTTGAGGAGATCGCATTTGAAGCGGGCTGGATAGACCGCGCCGCCTTGGCAGAGCGCGCCGAATACTATTCCAAGAATGCCTATGGCGCCTACCTCAAAGGTCTTCTGACCGAGGCTGCGAAAATTAAATAAGCCACCACTACACCAAAAACAAAAAAAGCCGCGCAAAGTCACCTCTGCGCGGCCTAAGTTTTTATGGGAGTGTTGTTATTTCAATATCAACTCTGGTCCCATGATCGAATTCGGCAGGAATGTCGAAATCGCCGGGATATAGGTGATCATGATCAGGAAGATGAAAAGCACACCTAGGAACGGCAGCGCCGCACGAACCACGCTCATCATCGGCATGCCTGCCACGCCCGAGGTCACGAAGAGGTTCAAACCAACCGGCGGCGTGATCATCCCGATCTCCATGTTAACCACCATGATGATGCCCAGATGGATCGGATCAATACCCAGCTCCAAAGCAATCGGGAACACCAGAGGCGCGACGATCACCAAGAGGCCCGATGGCTCCATGAACTGCCCGCCTATCAGCAGGATGATATTAACCACCACAAGGAACATCACCGGTCCAAAGCCCGCCGACAGCATCGCATTTGCCACGGCCTGAGGGATCTGCTCCTCAGTGAGAACATGCTTCAGGATCAAAGCGTTAGCGATCACGAACAAGAGGGTGACCGTTAGCTTGCCAGCCTCAAACAAGGTCTTGCGCGTATCCTCATGGAACCATGCGGTGATAATCGCCTGAGGCGCCTGCAAGATCGACTTGCGCTCTTGTCCATCACGTGCCGCCAAAGGCCCCATATCGCGATAGATGAAGCAGGCCACGAAGAAGGCATAGACGGACGACACCGCTGCAGCCTCAGTCGGTGTAAAGAAAGCTCCGGTGACGCCCGGAATGCCGTAGATCCCGACCATAATGATGACGATCAGCAAAAGACCCCAGGATGCGTCACGGAAAGACGCTCCGATCTCACCCCAGCCCTGCCACTCGCCTTTCGGCATATTCTTGATCCGCGCCATGACATAGATCGCGATCATCAGCATAAGGCCCGCAAGGATGCCCGGAATGACTCCCGCAAGGAACATCCGCCCGACCGACACTTCAACAGCCGCAGCATAGACCACCATCACGATGGAGGGTGGGATAAGGATGCCCAAAGTACCCGCGTTACAGATCACGCCTGCTGCGAATTCCTTGGTGTAGCCCGCCTGCCGCATGGCGGCGATCACGATGGTACCGATGGCCACAACGGTCGCTGGTGACGACCCAGAGAGCGCTGCAAACATCATACAGGCAAAGACACCCGAAATCGCAAGGCCGCCGCGCAAGTGCCCCACACAGGCAATCGAGAAGCGAATGATCCGCTGCGCTACACCGCCGGTCGACATGAAGGACGACGCGAGGATGAAGAAGGGGATCGCGAGCAGGGTAAAGTGACCCACAAAGGCCTGCATCATCGTCTGAGCAATCGAGGCCAGGGAGGTATCGCTAAAGATCAGCAGGAACAGGATCGAGGACATGCCCAAAGACACAGCGATAGGAACGCCGATCAGCAAAAAGCCAATGACCAGCAGGAATAGGAATAGGACTGACATGGTCAATTAGTCTCCGATTTTTTCGCGCGCTTCGTCGATTTCGTCTTCGACTTCGTGGCTTGCAACGATGCGGTCGCTTTCGCCTTTCCAAATGGCGATGCCAGCTTGGATAAAGCGGAAGAGCAGAAGGGCAGAGGAAATGGGCAGAACCACATAGGGGATCATGCGCGGCATTTTGTTATAGGCTTCTCCTTCGTTGAAGACGTCCTCCATCCATTTCAGGATCGCCGGATGTGGGATGTCATCCAGCTCGTACCAGCCCTTGGCGAGGAACTTGTCCTCAAAGCCCAGCGGGAACCAACGCCCTTCGGTTTTCGGCAAGTTTGCGAAGTTGGCCCAATAGTCCCAGCTGCCTTTCAGCAGGAGGAAAGCAAAGGCAATACAGACACTTATGGCAATCATCCCGGTAATGCGACGCGTGCTTTCGGACATGCCGTTGATCATCACGTCTACGCCCAGATGTGCGCCCTTTTTGACCGCATAAGACGCGCCCAGCAGGACCAGCCAGCCGAACAGAAATACCGTCGCCTCAAGCCCCCAGAGAATATTTGAATTGAACCCTTTGCGCGCGACAACATTGGCAAATGTGAGCAATGTCATGGCACCCAAGAGGGCAGCGATGAGATTTTCTTCGAGCTTGTCGACGAACCCGGAAGAAGGTTTCGACTGCATTTCCCCGCTCCTTTTTAGTGTGGCCTGAGTTTCATTCAGGCATAAAAAAAGAGCCCACCCAAAGGATGGGCTCTTTCAGATTACACAAGATTACATGCTTGCGTTAATGGCTTGTGCTGCGTCGATGTTCTCTTGGCCTACATCGCCTTTGAACTGCTCCCACACAGGTTTCATGACATCAACCCAGGCCTGACGCTGTTCAGGTGTCAGCTGACGCACAACACCACCTGCTGCGATCACTGCCGCCTTGGCCTCTTCGTTCACTGCAGTGGATTCAGCATTCCGAGTTGTCGTGACCTCATCAAGGATCGTCAGGAACTGATCACGTACATCTGCGTCCAGACCGTCGAGCCATTCGGTCGAGGTCACAACCAGATAGTCGATGATACCGTGGTTGGTCTCGGTGGTGCCGTCTTGCACTTCGAAGAACTTCTTGCCGAAGATGTTGGACCAGGTGTTTTCCTGACCGTCCACAACACCCTGCTGCAGCGCGCCGTACACTTCGGAGAAGGCCATTTTCTGTGGGGAACCACCGATGGCTTCCATCTGAGCAACAAGAACGTCAGAGGACTGAACGCGGAAGCGCAGGCCGTTCGCGTCAGATGGCGCGATCAGAGGCACGTTCGCAGACATCTGCTTCATGCCGTTGTGCCAGAACGCCAGACCTTGCAGGCCGCGGCGCTGCATGGAGTCTTTCATCGCCTGACCCGCNTCAGAGGCTTGGAATGCGTCAACCGCGTCGACATTTGCGAACATGAATGGAAGGTCAAACAGACGGAACTGCTTGGTGAAGGCTTCGAACTTGGACAGCGAAGGGGCCGCCAGCTGAACGTCGCCCTGCAGCAGCGCTTCGAGAACTTTGTTGTCGTCATAAAGGGTAGAGTTCGGGAAGACTTCCATACAAGCCTTGCCGTTCATCTCTTCGTTTACGCGTGCTTCCAGCAGGGATGCCGCGATGCCTTTAGGGTGTTTGTCGGTGTTGGTGACGTGGCTGAATTTGATGACCACTTCACCAGGATCACATGCGCCGGACGCGGATGCTGTGGTTGCGCCAAACGCGATCGTGGCCGCAACGGCTGCGGTGATGAATTTCATAGTGTTTCCTCCCAAGTGTTAAACACTGTTAGCAGACAGGAAGTCTGTCCCTGCCTCAGTGAAATGCAGGCGGATTGAGGGAACAAGGGAAACTCTGAACTTTTCGTGAATTTCAGGAAAATTCAATTAAAACAAGTGGAAAGAGGCAATGCCTGGGGTGGGCGTCATATCCGTATTTCTACGGTGTGCGAGATTTCGCACATGGTGTTTTGAGGGCTGTGCGAAAATCCGCACAGATCCGTTAGCGGTAAAGCTCCGCTCGAATCTCGTGGCGCGCGAGTTTGTCGTAAAACGTCTTGCGCGGCAGCTTGAGCGCCTTGGCGGCCTCCGTCGCATTTCCGCGGAACCGTTTCAGCGCATCTGTCAGCAAAGACCGCTCAACCCGCGCCAATTGTTCCGTCAGTCCAAGGTCCTCGCCGCTCTCGCCATCCGAGACCCCAAGCGTGAACCGCATCGCCGCATTCATCAGTGCGCGCGCGTTGCCGGGCCAATCTTGAGCCATCAACGTGCTGATCGTCTCAGGCGAGACCTCAGGGGCAGGGGTGCCGGCCTGTTCGGCGGCAATATTCACATAGTGGCGGAACAGGTCTGGGATATCCTCTGGGCGTTCCTTCAAAGACGGGACCCGCAAGGTCATCACGTTTAGGCGGTAAAACAGGTCGCTGTTGAAATTCCCACCCTCTTGAAAGAATGCGGGGCTTTCATAGGTGCCGCCGATGATTGTCGGCGCATTTGGCGCGTCCAGCGCATCGTTAAGGGCAAACTGCACATCTTGGCGCAGGGTCGAGATCTCATCCAGAAACAACGTGCCGCCTTCTGCGGACTTCAATGCCTCGCCCAGCGTCTCGAGAGTCAGCCCCGCCGCGGTGCGTTTCTCAAACGCCGCTGATGACGCCTCTGACAACAGATGCACCACCTCAGCCACTTTGAAATTCCCAGACCCCGGCGCGCCAAAGATCATGGCGTTTGTCCCGGCCTTGGCCGTCTTGCGCGCCTGCGCCCTCAGACCTTCGGCCAAGTCCGACGTACCAAACAACATCCGAGAGGCCGCATCGCCCTGTTCCAGTTTCTGCTTAAGAACGCGGTTCTCCATCACCATCCGGCGCGATCGCAGGGCGTTTTCGACCACGGACAGGAAGTCCTGTGTCTCACACGGCTTCTCAAGAAAATTGAAGGCCCCGGCCTGCAGCCCCCGAACCGCCATCGGGATGTCCCCTTCACCGGTTAACAGAACCACAGGCAGATCAGCATCCACACCACGCGCAAAGGCCAGAAGGTCAAAGCCATCTTTACCCGGCATCCGAATATCGCTGACAATCACGCCGCCAAACTCGGGCGTGATGTGGTCCTTGGCCTCGATGTAGCTCGCCGCCAGCGTGACGTCATAGCCATCTAGCATAAGCGTCTGACCCAAAGCATCCCGCACCGCGCGGTCATCATCCACCAAAAGCACCGATTTGCTCATGCTGCACCCTCACTTGCCGCCAGTTCCACCGTAAAGACTGCGCCACCTTCGGGGCGGTTTCTGCCATTGATCGCACCGCCAAAGCTCTGAACCAAACCATAGGAAATTGAAAGCCCAAGACCCATGCCCTCGGACTGCCCAACCTCTTTTGTGGTGTAAAACGGATCAAAGATCTTATCCGCATCATCAAGCCCAGGGCCTGTATCGCTGATCGAGACATGCACCGCGGATCCGTCACGCATCACATTGATATCAAGTTGCTTTTCGTCACTCTGCAACATGGCATCCGCCGCGTTGGACACAAGGTTCATAAAGACCTGCTGCAACCGCACCTCGCCGCCGCGTACCCAGACATCCTGAGAAGGTCCAATGCGTTTCACCACGACATTCTCGGTGTTCAGACGCGGTTCCGACAGCTCCATGACAGCGTCCAGAACACTATTGATATTCACATTTGTGACCGGCTCGCTCTCCTGCCGCGCAAAGGCGCGTAGGTTCTTAATAATCCGCCCCATGCGATGGCTGAGCGCGCTGATGCGGCTGAAATTCTCTGCCGCCTGCGTTGGGTTTTGCCGCTCCAAAAACAGCGATCCATTGTCCGCAAAGGACCGGATCGCCATCAGCGGCTGATTGAGTTCATGACTGATCCCCGCCGACATCTGCCCCAAAGCGGTCAGCTTGCCTGCCTGAATCAAATCCGCCTGCGCCTTGCGCAAAGCTTCTTCGGCCTCTTGCCGTTCCGCAATCTCATGCCGCAGGTTCACGTTCACCGCCGTCAACTGCGCCGTCCGCGCCGTCACACGCTGTTCCAGCAAAAGATTGTCCCGCGCCAAAACCCGCCGCCGTTCCCGCGCCAGATAGAGAAATGCACCAAAGGTGATACAGACCGCCGCCGCGACCAATGCCTGCAGCGACGCCAACCGCTCTGCCGGAGCCGTCGAAATCAAAGTATGCCCCGTCATCCCAACAACCGGGCGCGGCAAATCCATATAGAGCGCGCGGCTCGGCAAATAGCGCGCATCCGGCAGCGTCCAGACCGTATTGGTTCCGGCTGCACGCACGCGTGTCGGCGCAAAAACACCCTCTGTCGGTTCCGTCGAAAACCCCTCAAACAGGACTTCCGACCGGTTCGTGACAAAGACCCGCGCGGCCTCATCCGTGAACAAAACCACCTGTGGGGCAGAGCGCCAGTCGGATTCCTCGATCGTCTCCATATCCACCTGCACCATCACAGCGCCCGCAGGTTTGCCCTCCACCCGTACCGGCGCCATGAACGAAAAAATCCGCCGGTCTGCCTCGTCGACAAAATGCTCAAATCCCATGGCGCCGGTCATGGCGCGCTCGAAATGGTCGCGGTCGCTCCAGTCTTGCCCCGAGGCACTGTCGGCGGAGGCCAGAACCAACCGCCCATCGGCATCCAAAAGCCCAACCTCCAAGGCCCCCGTACTGTCCGCAGAGCGCGTAAACAGCGGCAGGATATCCTCGGGCGGGATCTCTCCGCTGGTCACCGCAATGGCCTCAGGGTGATGCGCAATCAGGTCTGCCAACTGGCGAAACCTCTCCAGTTGCCCCACCAAACGATCCGAGGCCGACTGCAAGTAAACCCGCCCCTGATCCGCCACTCCAGTCAGCGCCGTGCGGTAGCCGATATTCCAGATCGCGCCGGAAAATATCGCCACTGCAAGCAAAAATAATATGATTGTCAGGCTTCTACGCACGGCTCTCCCCTATGCGCGCCACATTAGGGGCAAGCGTAATCCGGGCACAAGGCCCCTTGTTTTTGCCGCGCTGATGGCCATGATCGCCCACAAGAGGGAGGCATTCATGGCACTTGATTCAATCGAAACGGTGATTTCAGAGCTTAGGGCTCTGCTGGGTGAACGCCTGTCCACAGGCAGCTCGATCCGCAATCTGCACAGCCATGATGCGGCCTATGCGACCCCCGTTCAGCCCGACGCGGTGGCCTTTCCGGAAAACACCGAAGAGGTCTCGCAGATCGTGAAAATCTGCGCGCGCTATAAATGCCCCGTGGTGCCTTACGGTGTCGGGACGTCGCTGGAAGGACAGGTGGTGCCAATCCAAGGGGGCATCTCGATTGACACCAGCCGCATGAACAAGGTTCTCGCGGTGCATCCCGAAGATTTGGACGCTGTGGTGCAGCCCGGTGTCACGCGTAAACAGCTCAACACAGAACTGCGCGCAACCGGCCTCATGTTCACCGTCGACCCCGGAGCCGACGCCACCTTGGGCGGCATGGCGGCCACCCGCGCATCCGGCACGAATACCGTGCGCTACGGAACGATGCGCGAGAACACCTTGGCGTTAGAGGTCGTTCTGGCGGACGGCACGATCATCGAAACCGGCACCCGCGCGCGGAAATCCTCGGCAGGGTATGATTTGACCAAGCTGATGATCGGCTCCGAAGGCACCCTTGGGATCATCACCAAACTGACCGTGCGGCTCTATGGTCAGCCAGAGGCGATCTCGGCGGCAACCTGCGCCTTTCCATCGGTCGATGATGCTGTGAATTCGGTGATCCTCGCCATTCAATCCGGCCTGCCCATGGCGCGGATTGAGCTTTTGGACGAGGTCCAGATGAAGGGAATGAACATCTATAACCCCGATCTGAGCTTCCCAGAAAAACCTCATCTTTTCCTAGAGTTCCACGGGTCTGAGGCTGGCGTCGCCGAACAGGTCGAAGCCTTCGGTGACATTGCATCCGAATTCGGTGTCGAGGCCTTTCAATGGGCGTCCAAAACTGAGGACCGCAACCGCCTCTGGGAAGCCCGCCACAACGCCTATTACGCCGCCATCAGCTTGCGCCAAGGCGCGCGCCCTGTGGTCACAGACGTTTGTGTGCCAATTTCTTCGCTGGCCGAGGCCATCAACCGCACCAAAGCCGAGATCGCAGAGGCCGGCCTTCTGGCTCCGGTGGTTGGCCATGTGGGGGACGGGAATTTCCACCTCTCGATCCTGATCGATCCCGAGGATCCAGAGGAGCTGGCAAAGGCGAAATCGCTAGCGTCCTCGCTGAATAAAATGGCGTTGGAGCTCGAAGGAACCGTTACCGGAGAACACGGGGTCGGCACCGGAAAAATGCCCTATCTGATCGAGGAACATGGCGCAGCGCTGAATGTCATGGCGACGATTAAAAAAGCGCTCGATCCAGACAATATTATGAACCCGGGCAAGATGGTTCAGATCAATTGAAAAAGGCCCGCAATTCGCGGGCCTTTCTTTTGATTGCAAGGGCTTAAAAATCGAACTTAATGCCTTGCGCCAGTGGCAGCTCGCGGGAATAGTTCACCGTATTGGTCTGACGCCGCATATAGGCTTTCCACGCGTCAGACCCGCTTTCACGTCCGCCGCCGGTGTCTTTTTCCCCGCCGAAAGCGCCGCCAATTTCGGCACCGGACGGGCCGATGTTCACATTGGCAATCCCGCAATCGGAACCCGCCGCGGACAGGAACAATTCCGTCTCGCGCACGTCAGTTGAAAAGATGCAGGAACTCAGACCCTGTGGGACCTCGTTCTGCATCTCAATCGCCTGATCCAGCGTCTTGTATTTCACCACATAGAGGATCGGCGCAAAGGTCTCGTGATGCATGATCTCGCTCTGGCTCGGCATCTCAACAATCGCCGGATTGGCATAGGCCGCCGCCCCATGGCTGCCCGTCAGTGCCTGACCGCCGCCATGCACCGTGCCGCCTTCGGATTTCGCCTTCTCTAGCGCTGCGTCCATTGCCCGCAGCGCCTGATCGTCAATCAAAGGCCCAACAAGCGTGCCATCCGCCAGAGGATCGCCGATCGGCAGGCCTTCGTAGGCTTTGATCAGACGCGGCACCAAGGCGTCGTAGACGTCCTCATGCACGATCAAACGGCGAAGCGTCGTACACCGCTGACCCGCCGTGCCAACGGCCGAGAACACAATTGCCCGCAAAGCCATCTCCAGATCCGCCGAAGGCGCGACGATCATGGCGTTGTTGCCACCCAGCTCGAGGATGGTTTTGCCCAGACGTTTGGACATATCCGCTGCCACCGCGCGACCCATAGGCACAGAACCCGTCGCCGAAATGATCGCGACCTTCTTGTGGGCGGTCATGGCTTCACCCAGTTCGCGCTCGCCAACAAGAACTTGCGTCAGCCCGTCAGGCGCATCATCGCCAAATTGCGCAGAGACCCTCTCGCAGATCTTCTGCACCGCCAGCGCTGTCAGCGGGGTTTTCTCCGACGGTTTCCAGATCACCGGATCTCCGCAGACCAGTGCCAATGCCGCGTTCCAGCACCAGGGTGCAACCGGGAAGTTAAACGCGGTAATCACGCCACAGACCCCCATCGGATGCCAGGTTTCGCGCATGGAATGGCCCGGGCGTTCCGACGCAATCGTCAACCCATAAAGCTGGCGAGACAGACCCACCGCAAAGTCACAAATGTCAATCATTTCCTGCACTTCGCCGAGGCCCTCCTGCAGGATTTTCCCGCATTCCAGCGTCACCAGAGCACCCAGATTGTCCTTTTCACGCCGCAGCTCTTCGCCCAGCAGACGCACATATTCGCCGCGCCGCGGGGCAGGGACCGTGCGCCACTTCAGGAAGGCCTCATGCGCCTTATCGATCATCGCATTGGCCTCAGCGACGGAATGCTCAGACAGCTTGGCAATCTCGGACCCATCTACAGGGGTTGCGACGGACAATGTGCCGCCATCGAGCTCTGCCTCGCCAAAACCAGAGGCCTTCAGGATTTCCATATGAGACATGTTTTTCTCCTTTTAGATGACCAGCGAGCGCTGGCTCTCCATTCCCATGGACACAAGCAGAGGGCCTGCATCCTGTTTCTCTTTGAAATCGTTTTTGTTCTGCATGCCCTGCCAATCGGCTTGGATCAGCGATTGCGCGATGGCGCCGCCCAGCGTGGTGCCGGGGCCGGTCACGATGAAGATATCCGGCGCGAATTCACGCGCGGCTGTGGTGATCGCGGCGGTAAAGTTATAGGTTTCAGTGACTTGATGCCCCAGGGTGTAATCCCACAAGGCACTCGGGTCGCTCGCACCCGGCCACCAGACATGGCCGCGCCCATCGATCATCGGCTGATCCGGCTGCGCGAAAAGCGTAGCGTGCAGGGCAGCCCGCCCGCGCTCGGCAACCGGCGCCTGAAGCGCGGAATGAAACCCAGCGTGGTTGCTCAGCCGCATCGGAAACCGCTCTTGCGCGGGTTCGACAGCCTGCTCAAAAGCCACCAGCCCCATGTCATTCCCAGCCAGCACCAACATGCCACCCAGATCGATGGACACGCTCAAAACATGATCCGCGCGCGCATCGATCTCAGAAATCAAACCCAACAAGGTCTGATGCAACGCAGGCCGAGGCGCCCAGTTCTCATCCACCCAAGGATATATCAACTGCCCGCCAATCATCGCCTCTTGCATGAAGCTGCCCATCGTATTGGCAATCTTGAACCCGTTCTCAGGCTTCACGGCCCCCGCACAGGCCAGCGTGGAATACCAGCCCATCGAATTGCCTGTGACCGCGACCACCTCGATGTCGTCCTTGATCGTGGCGAAATCCCCATACGTCGCGGCATAGATCAGGCCCGACGCATTGTCCCCCCGCGTATGTTTGGACAGGGTAAAGTGATCCGCCCCATCCAACGCGCGCAGACTTTCCTGTCCCAAACCCGCGCGTTGCGCATCAAAGGCGTCCAACAGACCCGCGTCGGGGAAATTGCGTGCCAAATACCCCAGTTCCGTCGAATTGTAGGTCCCGCGCCCTGGGCAGATCACAACGGCGGTCGTCATCGCGCGCCCTCCACCAAAGCCCGAGCCGCCGCCGCAACACTCTCTGCCGAAGGCATCGTGGCCGCATAGGCTGGCCCCGTCGCAATAAAACTGTCCTTTGAGGTTTCCCGTGCCAGCTGCGCGACGCCGATCTCATGGAAATGTGCCATCAGAGCTTCGGCCACGCCGCCGGAATGTCGGGTTTCATCTACAATCAACACGTTCTCACAGCCCTCAACCGCCGCGGTCAGCGCGTCTTTCGGCAGGGGGGAGATCCAACGCATGTCGATGATCCGCGTCTTGATCCCCTTGGTATCAAGGGTCTTGCGCGCTTGGTGGCTAAGGTAGGTGCCATTGCCAAACGTCACGATGGCCAGATCTGTGCCATCCCCATCCACGCCCACTTTGCCAAGCGCGATGGTTTCATCCGGGGCAGGGTAGGTCTGCATCCAGCCCGCGTCTTTCTCCTCATGCAGATCCCGCATCGGATAGAGCGCAATCGGCTCAAGAAAGGCCACAACGCGTTGCTCCTCGCGCGCCAGCCGCACACATTCCCGCAGCATCTTCGCCGCATCCGCGCCATTCGACGGGATCGCCAAAATCACCCCCGGAATGTCGCGCAGGACCGCAATCGAGTTGTCATTGTGAAAATGCCCGCCAAAGCCCTTTTGATACCCAAGCCCCGCAATCCTTAGAACCATCGGGTTGGTGAACTGCCCTCTGGAAAAGAACGACAGGGTGGCTGCTTCGCCCCGGATCTGATCCTCGGCGTTGTGCAGATAGGCCAGAAACTGGATTTCTGGCATCGGCGTGAAACCATTCTGGCCCATGCCAATCGCCAGCCCAAGGATGCTCTGCTCATCCAGTAGCGTGTCGATCATCCGATCCGCGCCAAACCGTTGTTGCAGTTTTTGCGTCACGCCATAGACGCCGCCTTTCAGGCCAACATCCTCGCCCATCATGACGATATCTGGATGGGTCAGCATCAGATCTGTCATCGCCCAGTTGATGAGTTTGGACATGATCTGAGGCTCACCCATGGCGCGCAAGTCAGAACCAAAAGCCTCAGACCGCGCGGCCTCAGACGGCCCGTTGGTCGGCGCGCAGTGGCGTTTGGGCGGGATCAGCGAGGCCATCACGTCGCCTGCGGATTTCAAATGCGGGCGGGTGACGACTTCGCCCGCAATCCGAGCCACGCGTTTTCGGGTGTTTTGATAGATCTTGAGGCAGTCGCTCGGCGCGGCCGCGTCTCGCTCTGAAAGTAAGCGCACCGAATGCAACAGAGGGTCATTGGCTTCTTGCGCTTCGACCTCGGCTTTGGGCAGGTAAGAGGTCGCGACGTCTGCACCGGCGTGGCCGTAAAGGCGGATGGTTTTGACATGCAACAACGCAGGTTTGCGTTGTGAGCGGACATAGTCGGCGGCCTCTTGCGCGACACGGTAGGTCTCGAAAATATCCAGACCGTTGCAATGGAAATATTTGATCCCCGGGCGGTTCTGAAAATTGGCTGCAATCCACCCCGTAGGCGTTTTGGTCGAAATCCCGATCCCATTGTCTTCGCAGCAAAACAGCAGGGGCATCGGCACCGACTGATAAGCCGCCCAGCCCGCCGCATTGAACGCACCTTGCGCTGTGGAATGGTTCGCTGAGGCATCGCCAAAGCTGCAATAAATAATTGATTCCTCAGGGAATTCCGCATGTTCGGGCTTGAGCCGTTTCGCCGCCCCAATCGCATAGGCCGCACCCACCGCCTTTGGCAGATGGCTGGCAATCGTCGAGGTCTGGGGTGGGATATTCAGCGCCTTGGACCCCAAGACCTTATGCCGCCCGCCCGACATCGGATCCTCGGACGAGCAGGCAAAGGACAAGAGCATATCCCACGCCGGATTTTGCCCCGGCACCTGCATCGACCGCGCGATCTGAAAGGCTGCATCGCGATAGTGCAGAAAGGCAGTGTCTGTGGGCCGCAAGGCCCAGGCTATGGCCGCCAGACCCTCGTGGCCCGAGGAGCCAATCGTATAAAACCCCTGCCGCTTGCTTTGCATTTCGCGGCTCTGCAAATCCAAAGCCCGGCTCAGGCATTGCGCATGAAACAGGCCGACCGCGTCCGCATCACTTAGCGGCCCCGCGGCTGGCGCTCCCTTTGGCATATCCCGAGCCGCCACGCGCCTAAGGAAATTCTCTTCGACAATCGCCGCGCGATCCATCAGAGCCTCCTAGAAGAACGCCTGCAGGCCCGTCTGCGCCCGCCCAAGGATCAGCGCATGTACATCGTGGGTGCCCTCATAGGTGTTCACGGTCTCGAGGTTGGCGGCATGGCGGATCACATGGAACTCCTGGCTAATGCCATTGCCGCCATGCATGTCCCGCGCGTGACGTGCGATGTCCAGTGCCTTGCCGCAGTTGTTGCGTTTGATCAGGCTGATCATCTCGGGCGCGGCCTTGCCCTGATCCATCAAACGCCCCACACGCAGCGCCGCCTGCAGCCCCAGAGTGATCTCGGTCTGCATATCCGCAAGTTTCTTCTGGAACAGCTGTGTTTGCGCCAAAGGCTTGCCGAATTGCTTGCGATCCAGCCCGTAAGAGCGCGCCCGATGCCAGCAATCCTCTGCCGCCCCCATTGAGCCCCAACCGATGCCGTACCGCGCGCGGTTCAAACACCCAAACGGTCCCTTAAGCCCTTGAACACCCGGCAAAAGCGCGTCCTCGCCGACCTCGACATCTTCCATAACAATCTCACCTGTCACAGAGGCGCGCAGCGAGAGTTTGCCTTCGATTTTCGGCGCAGACAGCCCCTTCATGCCTTTCTCCAACACAAAGCCGCGGATCTTGCCATCATGCGCGTCAGACTTCGCCCAAACCACAAAAACATCCGCAATCGGACTATTGGAAATCCACATCTTGGAGCCGTTCAGGACATAGCCGCCGTCAACCTTGGACGCGCGGGTCTTCATGCCGGCAGGGTCTGATCCCGCATCCGGTTCCGTCAGGCCAAAACAGCCGATCCATTCACCTGAAGCCAGCTTCGGCAGGTATTTCTGGCGCTGCGCATCAGAACCATAGGCATCAATCGGATACATCACCAAAGAGCTCTGCACCGACATCATTGATCGGTACCCGCTGTCGACCCGCTCGACCTCGCGCGCAATCAAGCCGTAGGTCACGTAATTCGCGCCCAATCCGCCCAGATCTTCGGAAATCGTGGCCCCCAAAAGCCCAGCCGCGCCCATTTCGGCAAAGATCTCGGGCTCGACACGTTCCTCGGCATAGGCCGCTGTCACGCGCGGCAATAGCTTTTCCTGCGCGAACACATGCGCGGCCTCAGACAGCATCCGCTCGTCTTCATCCAGCTGATCTTTCAGCAGAAAAGGATCCTCCCAATCAAAGCTTGCAAGGTCGGGACCGAAACCAGGTTGATCAGAATGCGCCACGCCTATCTCCCTTTTGGCTGAACAACTTGCGCCGTCTCAGGCGCGTCGGGCAAACTCTACGAGAGCATCCTATGCATAAAAATACTGGTATTTTGCATAAATGCGTGAGTATTACTCATGAATGAAACCCGATACCCTCCCATCAACCTCCGTCCTGCGCAGCTTTGAAGCGGCGGCGAAACACCAAAGCTATACCGCTGCGGCCGAAGAGCTGCAGGTCACGCAGGGGGCCATCAGCCGGCAGATTCGAGAGTTGGAAACGCTCCTAGCGGTGACGCTCTTTCGCCGCGAGGGGCGGGGCATTGCGCTGACGGACGCGGGACGCAGTCTGGCCGACCGGCTGGCCCCGGATCTGGAACGGCTGCGGCATTCGATGACCTTGGCCCGCGCTGCCGGGCAGGGAGGCAAAACCCTGTCGATTGCAGTGTTGCCGACCTTTGCGACGCGCTGGCTCGTACCGCGCCTGCCAAGTTTTCAAAAGCAATATCCGGATGTTCAGCTGACCTTCTTTAGCCGTGCCGAACCCTTTGATCTGGCCGCCGAAGGCGTTGATCTGGCCATTCAGTTTGGACGCGAGGAATGGGGGGGTATCACCCTGACCGAACTGTGCCCCGAAGACCTCGCCGTTGTGGCCCAGCCAGAGCTGGTGGCGCGCCTGCAGATCAAAGCCCCAAAGGATTTGGCGCGCCTCCCACGCCTGCATCTTCTCAGCCGCAAATCTGCTTGGCCTCAGTACTTCGCGGACCTCAACGTGACACGAGACGATGTCCTGCAAGGCACGCTGTTTGACCAATTCTCAACTATGATCGCCGCCGCCATCGAAGGCATGGGGGCTGCAATCGTGCCAAGCTATTTGATCGAGACCGAGTTGCAAAGCGGCGCATTAGAGGTCCTGGGACGCCCAAAGGCGCAAGGGCAGTCCTACTACGTGGCCACCCGCGCAGGCGAAGTGAACCTCATGGCCGAAGCCTTCAAAACCTGGATACGCCGAGAAGCCCGCGCGTCGTTTAAGCTGCGCAATGCACCTGCGTAACCCACTGGCCGCTATGATGTTTTGATCAGGAGGAAGATTGGAGCGGGTAGCGGGAATCGAACCCGCACCTTAAGCTTGGAAGGCTCTTATGATACCATTTCACCATACCCGCTCGGTAGAATGAGGGAGTATTTTATCCCGATTCCGACGTCAATAGCCAAATCGCGATCGCGTGCAGCTTACTGTGAATTCGTCGTGGAGAACCGGTGTATTCTGTGGTGGCACAAAGACAGGTTTCACACCTCAATTCGCAACCAACAGCACCAACGTCGCCAAGCCCCATAGGGTCATCTGGTAATGCGTGTTCTGCGCACCTTCGTGGCAGAACCAATAGCAGAACCAATTTCCTACGATCAGAAAGCCAGCCCAGGTGGCGGTGAATAGTAGTACACCTAAAACCCCCAATGCCTTGGCACTTGACGGCTCAACTGCGCCAAAGATCGCGAGGACCAACCCAGCAACACCAAGCCAAAGTGCGAGCGTCGCAAGTCCTTCCCAAATCACGATAAGCCTGAAAAGAATCTTCTGCACCTCAGGGTTTTCAATGCGGCGATGCGCGACAACCTCGTAGGCCTCAGGGAAGTCATTGCGCATCCGCTCCATGCTTAGCACCTGCGCGGTGAAGGTTTCGTTGAGGCTTGGATGCCTGACGTTCTCGAGAAATCCGGTGCTGAGCCAGGCGGCCAGAAAGAAAACGGCAGCGCATTGCGCGATTAGAACCATCATATCTAACACGGTCATCTCCCTCCTAAGTCAACGCGGTACGCAAAAACCGATAGGCCGATCTCATGTCGGCATGCGCATTCTATCGATCCCATCGGCCTCTGTGACCGAGGCGCAGAGGCTCGACAGCACCCGCGGCTGTTCATAGGGCCAAGGGGTGCCACGATGCAGCACCGCGCGTTGATCCCAGATCAGGACGTCTCCGACCCGCCAGCTGTGGGCATAGACAAACTGCGGTTGGGTACAGAAGGTGATGAGTTCATCGAGGATGGCCTGACCTTCTGCCTCGTCATAACCGTCCAGTTTAAACGCATGCGACGCGATATAGAGCGCCTCGCGTCCGTTCACCGGATTGCGCCAGAGGGCGTTCCAATGCTGATCGGGCCATTTATTGAACATGGGCAACTTCGCCAGTTCCGGCGAGATTTTCCGCCGTGAATGGCTGTAGCGATGCCAGATGCCTCGACCGCGCACCTTGGCTTTCAGGTCTTCAGGCATGCTCGCCCAAGCTGCGCGGGTGCTGGCCAATTCCGTAGCGCCCCCTTCCGTCGTCACGACCCGGCCAATCAGAATATTGGTCAGTGCGGGGGTGGGAAGGAACGTGCTGTCGGAGTGCCAAAGGAAATTGGATTTCAGGTTCAGCGTATGCAGATCCATTTCCTCGGTGATCGATCCGTCCTCGCGCACATTGGACACCACCGGCACCTCGAATGCCTCGCCCTTCTTTCGCTCATCAGCTTTGCGATCCTCAATCGGGCCAAAGAGCTCGGCGAGTTGTTTATGCTGCGCGTCCGAGAGGTCTTGGCCGCGGAACAAAAGGGCTGAGTGTTCTTCAAAGAGGGCGCGGATTTGGCCGAAAACCCGAGGATTTGACACCTCGGCCAGGTCGATGCCACTGACTTGGACACCGAATTCCGAGGTGAGCGGGCGTGTTTTAAATGCAGGCATATCGATCTCTCATACTGTTGCCTTGGCTTCGATGTCTTCGGGGGACAGGTCCTTGACCAAATCCCACGCGCGGGATTTTCCCGGGTTCAGCAAGCCCTTGGGATCTAGTCGCTTTTTCCAGGCGAGATGTACATAATCGGCCGTCTTAAGACCGCCGCTTTCGACATGGAACGTATGGGCGTCGTAGACGCTATAGCCGTGTTCTTCATAAATGCGACCGATCTCGCGAAGGCGCTCTTCGGTTGAATACCAAATGATCGGAAGGTCAAAGGCCACGACGTCGCCATTCAAAAGCGAAAACTCGTGGTGCAGCCAGACGTCATCCCCCAAGGCTGCATTGACCTTGCCAACCGTGTCGACGTCGGACGCATCTGGCCCCCCGATTTGTTGATAGGTCGCCGAACGGTCCGCTTTGAGTACCTGCAACGTGGTGTGGTTATAGGCAAACTCAAACACATGCGGCAACGCCACGGCCTTTCGGGCGTCCTCGGTCAGTTCCAGATCCAAGTGACCACCCTGACCCGCGATCCGGTCGCGAAAGCTCAGCATATCGGTCGAGGGCACTAAGGACACAAGAAGGTGCTTTCCTTCGCGGACATGGCCTTTCAAACGGGGGAAATACTCTACGATCCGAGCATCGACCGCGCTGGCAAGCTTGCATCCGATGCGATCGTCTGTCGCCACCGCATAACCCGCGGCATAGCAGTCCTGATAGCTGTCAAACGTGGCCATGCACCCGATCCAGTTCAGATGGGGGACAGTGCGCAACGTGACTTCGGTGATGACGCCATTCAGACCCCACGCATGATGGACCTGCAGCGCATCCTGGCCTTCAAAGACGTATTCCTGCGGAGTTTCCTCAACGGACAGAGCTTTCAATTGCAAAATGTTGCCGGGCTCGCGGAGCGGACCGTTTGCAATCGACCCAATGCCCGCAGAGCCGCCGGCGACAAAACCTCCGATGGTCGCGATGTCTTGCGTTGAGGGGAACATGGCCATTTCCCATCCCTGCACCATCAGCGCTGCGTTGACATCTGCCATCAGCGCGCCTGCTTCGGCGCGCACGTACCCGTCGCCAATTTCAAGGACACGATTGAGGCCCGTGGTCTCGATAATCAGACCTCCATGCAGCGGCACGGCCTGCCCATAGTTCCCCGTCCCGCCACCACGCAGCACAATCGGGGCGTCGGCCGCATGGGCGGTCTTGAGGCAATGGGCCATTTCCTCCACAGTTTTCGGCAGAGCCACCAGATCGCCAAAGCAACGTTTCAGCTTTTGGTTCAGGATCGGGCTATACCAAAAGAAATCCCGGGAGCGTTTTTTGACAAGCACCGGTTCATCAATGATCTCGACCGGCGCGAGGCGCTGGGCAAAGGCGGCCCAATCGATATCGGTCTTTCCTGAAATCGAGGTCATGTGAGGTCTCCTGTCAGGATGTCTGTGAGGGGTTTGGGAGCAGTGGTTCCGGTGAGCCAGTCAGACGTGGACGCGGCATCAAAGATCAACAGATCCTCGATCACGGCCCCATCCACGGTGGTTGGGGAATGCCCCAAGGCTTTTTGCGCCTCTGTCGTGATCATCGGCAGATAGTCCCCAAATGGCGGATCCAGATGCGCGGCCAACGCAGCGATCTCCAGACTTTTACGAGGGTCATGGCGGCCCAGAGGGCAAAAAGCGTCTCGTACATTGTCCGTCCCAACGACGACCGGCACACCGGCGTCGCGCAGTTCCTGGATCCGCGTAATCCCACGCCGGTCGGGTGTTCCAGTTCGGCGACCCTGCAGGTAGAGGTTTGACGTTGGCAAGCTCGCGACGGTCAGTCCAGACCGCGCGATCTTTTCGATCAGCGCGTCTAGCGGATCGCCTGAAACGTTGATCAGGCTGCAGGCATGGCCACAGAGCACCGAGCCCTGAAACCCGGTTTCGATCAGGATGTCGGCAATCATCTCAAGCCCGTCCAACCCGGAGTGCAGGCCTTCATCCACGTGAAAATCAAGCGCCAGACCGAATTTTTCGGCGACTCGAACCGCCGCCCTGATGGCCTCGCGCCGATTGGGTTGATTAAAAACAAAAACGCCTAGAGCGCCGCCGCCATTGGCGATTTCCTTGCGCAGAGCCTTCGCGCGCGTTGGGTCGATCAGCTCAGTCGTGTCAACCAAAGGAGCGAGCTCAAGCGAGATACGGTCTTTGTAGTCGGCTGCCAGCTCTCGCAACACATGCCACGCCAGCGGAGCCATGCCGGTCGCCGGGTCTGGCGACCAATCCAAATGACTGCGTACAACTCCGCAGCCAGCGGTAATCAACTCCTGCAGACCTCTTTCAGCCCTCTGCCGTAGGTCGTCTTCAGTCCAAAGCGCGCGGTCACGATGTTGGGCCTCGATGGCGGCTGCGAGATCTCCGCCAACGCCCTCCATTCGCGAGATCGTGTGGCATTTGTCCAGATGTACGTGGCATTCCGTCAGTCGCGGCGTGATCAAATGCGCCGCCTCGGCCGTGCCGGCGCTGGGCTGCAAGGCAACAGCGCGTCCGTCGCGCATGACCAAATCGCCATGCACACAGTCAGCCACCCGCGTGCCCCCAAAGCCATGTGTGTTGGCGATCATCGATGATGGCACCAGAACGTTTTCCAAGATCAGTAGTTCTGACATGTGAGCCAAATTCATGACGTACCGCGCCTGTGATCAAACCGCGCGAACTCTGCCAAAAACATCGCAAAATTCGCAGCCGCGGTGTTCAGAAGCTGCTCACCTTTTTCCGCCGTCGCAGCGGAGGCATCCCCACAAGCACCGTCAGGATGCAAGTCGTCGATGATCCAGCCAGGCTTCGCCGCTTGCCCTGTCAGCCCGATCTGGCCAAACTGCTTTTCCCAGTCTCTCATGGCCGGAACGAAATTCTGCGCCCGGGTAACATCCACCAAAAGGGGCCGCGCCGCCAACATGGCCGAGGTTTCGGAGTCTCCTGCATGTAAATCGACTGCGGCCGCGTCTGCATCCAGAACCTTGTCCCATTCCGAAAATCCAAACCAGGAACAGGAGGTGACGATCATGTCGTGCTCCATCCGCAAATCACGCGCTGCAATCTCCAAAACTGCGGTGTTTCCCCCATGACCGTTCAACATCAAAAGCCGCGTCACGCCAGCCCGCGCGACCGAGGCCCCGATATCCCGCAGCATCGCCAGAAGCGTATCGGCCGAAAGGCTGAGCGTTCCCGGATGCCGATCATGTTCACCGCTTTTTGTGATGGTCAAACTCGGCAAGACCAGCACGTTTTGCGCATTGCTAAGCCGGGGCAGGGCGCGTTCAACCACAGCCGTGACCAGATCGCTATCAACGGACAGGGGCAGATGCGGCCCATGTTGCTCCGTCGCCCCCATCGGCAAAACCACGACCAAATCCTCGGGCAGATCGCGGAACTCTGGTGCCTTCAGATCCGCCCAATAGCCTTGAATGCTCATGACACCCTCCGCGTCTTGCTTATAACGCCGTCGCGCAAGCCAGCCTGAATTCGGGTGTCCGGAGAAAGTTCCCCAAGCAACAACAATAGAACACGTGGTCCCATACCGCCCTCCTTGAACGACAGTGGATTTACGTGGCCCTTGGAGTATCCGTGCCAGAGAATGGCTTTAAGACTTGCAAAGAAATTCCAAACTCGCAAGCTTAATCTGACCGTGAAAAAGAGTGTGAAATATGAAAGCGTTAAATCCGACAGGCATGCCGCCACCTTTCGCGCGTTATGCGCATGGCGTAGAAATTCCGGCAGGCTGGAGGCAGGTGAAAACCTCGGGCCAATTGGGGATTCGTCTGGATGGAACCATCCCAGAGAGCGCCTATGAGCAGGCTGTGATTTGCTTTGAAAACATCGAGAAAATTCTGGCGTCCGCAGGCATGGGCGCAAGCGACGTCGCCCATGTCAGCGCTTACGTCACGGATCGCGCCTATATGGCGGACTACATGCGCGTTCGGGACGAATTTCTCGCGTCAACGAGCCGCTTGCCGAGTTCGACACTGTTGATTGTCAGCGGGTTTACACGGCCCGAGTTTAAGGTAGAGGTGGAAGTCCTCTCGGCGGCCCCGGAATGACGGTTTTTTTTGGTCGCTCTGGGAGGACAACGGGATGACTGCGACCGAGAATAAGCCTAGCGAGGAAAGCATGACATGATCGAAGGCATTCACCATATCGCCCTGATTGTAGGAGATTATGAGGTGTCCAAAGCCTTCTACGTGGAGGTCGTCGGATGCTCTGTTGTGGCAGAGAATTACCGAGAGGCGCGGGGGTCCTGGAAACTGGATCTTGCGCTGCCTGATGGGACCCAGCTCGAACTCTTCACATTTCCCGATCGAGAGAACCATCTCGCGGGCGTCGAGCCGATTGGCCTGCGCCATCTCGCGTTCAAAGCGCGGGACGTGGCTAAAGAGAAGGCGCGTCTAGACAGCATGGGTGTCGAGGTCGAGGAGATTCGCGTTGATCCTTACACGGGCAAGGCTTTCACATTTTTCAAAGACCCCGATGGCGTTCCGCTTGAGCTCTATAGCATTGATTAGCGGCTGATTTGCCGCCTCCTGCAAAGGCCTGCTTGACCGATTGGAACGTTCCATTTATGACGTTCACTGGAACGTTCCAATAATTCGTGGCAATGTGTTAAATTCGGGGAGGCCGGCCGTGCAAAAGGTGAGAGTAGCTGTCTTAGGGGCGTCTGGGTGGATGGGCAAAGTCCATACAATGGCCTACCAGACTTTCCCGCATTTTTTGGGGAGCGAAAATGGCACGGCTGAGGTTGCAATTTTAGTCGAGGCCAATCCCAATGCCGCTGCCGATCTCGCGCAGCGCGCTCCTGAAGCGCGGATCGTGCAGGATTGGAAAGAGGCCATCGCCGATCCCGAGATTGATCTGATCGACATCTGTCTTCCTGACAGTCTGCATTATGAGGTCGCAAAGGCCGCTCTCTTGGCAGGCAAGCATGTTTATTGCGAAAAGCCATTGGCGGATACGGCAGCCGAGGCGCGTGAATTGGCGGATATTGCGAGGGAAAGGGGCGTGATCACCCGCGTGGGGCATGCCTTCCCGCGCAACCCTGTGCATGATCTTGCGAAAGAAATCATCGACGCGGGTGAGATCGGAGAGATCAAGCTGTTCAAAGCCTGTCAGCACATCGACATGTATGGCGACCCGCTGACCCCCTATATGTGGCGCGCCAACGGAGAGCTGGCGCCGACGGGGATCATAGGCGACACCGGCAGCCATGTCTTTAGCTTTATGGAGTTTCTGGTTGGCCCCGTCGCCAAACTGGTTGCCGACAACTTTATCGTGACGCCCAAACGTCCGGTCGTGGATGGCCTCGCCTATGGGGAAAGCGCCGAACTTAAGGGCGACGAGGATTGGGCCGATATCACCAATCCCGACGGCACCAATTTGATGGTGAAATTTGCTAATGGCGCACGCGGATTGGTTGACTTCAGCCGCGTCGCGACTGGGCGCAAATTCATGCAGACCTATGAAATCTACGGCACCAAAGGCAGCCTTGCTTACACCTATGACGAAGTGAACCGACTGCGGTTTTATTCCAACGCCGACAAAATCGGACGTCGCGGCTATCGCGAGATTGACGTGGGGCCGGAAAACGAGACCTTCCGTGCTTTCCTGCCGCTGCCGAATTTCGCGCTGGGCTATAACGAGAGCAAAATTATCGAAGCCGCAGAGGTCATTAAGTCGATCGTCACCAACACGCCGGCCTGGCCGACCTTTGAAAACGGGCACCACATTTGTCAGATCGTGGATGCCTGTATGACCTCGTCGGAAACGCAGAGCTGGGTGGATATCGCATAGATGACGCACCCTGTTCCACAGCATATTCTGGATGCGCTGACCGATGTTGAAATGCCAAAGCTCGGTGCGGAGCTGGCTTTTGAAGAGGTGATCAAACTGGGCGCGTTTGATGTGCCGGTTCACACGACTGACAGCCTAGTGGTCGGCAGCGGGGCGGCGGGATTGCGCGCGGCGGTCGAGCTACGGCGTCGCGACATCGACGTGACCATCATGAGCCAAAGCGCCTGGGGTGGCACCTCCGCCTGTTCAGGGTCTGACAAACAGACGCTGCACACAGCGAACACCGCCGATCAGGGGGACAATTTCGTTGATATGGCCCAGTCCATCCGCGCCGGTGGGGCGATGGATGAAGACACAGCCTATATCGAGGCGGTCGGGTCACCGCGCGCGATGGCGTCTTTGCAGTTTCTGGGTCTGCCTCTGCCGCAGGATCAATTGGGTGGCACGCTTCGCTATCAGACGGATCATGATGAGGTCGGGCGGGCCACAAGCTGTGGACCTCGGACATCGCGCTTGATGGTGAAAGTTCTGGCGCAAGAGGCTCTTAGGCTTGGCGTGCCGTTCTTTAACCAGACAACAGCGGTGAAAATTCTGACCTCCGACCAAGGCGTCGCGGGCGTTTTGGCGATCCGAACCAAAGACAGAAGTGAGAGAAATCCATACGGCCTCGTATTGTTTCGCTGCGCGCGTTTGGTGCTGGCAGCGGGCGGTCCGGGTGAACTGTATCGCGACAGCGTGTTTCCCAACGGCTGTTACGGCTCGCTTGGGCTGGCGCTGGAGGCTGGGCTGGAGCTGGTCAACCTGACTGAAAGCCAGTTTGGGATTGGCACACGCCGCGAGGGCTTTCCGTGGAACCTTTCGGGCACTTACGTGCAGGTCATTCCGCATATCTATTCGGTGGATTCCGATGGCGCCGAGCATCATTTCCTCGCGGACTATTACCGCACCACACAGGAAATGGCGTCAAACGTGTTCCGCAAGGGCTATCAGTGGCCGTTCCACGCAAGCCGAATGCTCAACTTTGGCTCTAGCCTCGTCGATCTGGCGATCTATCGAGAAGGTGAGAAAGGGCGCAAAGTCTTTATGGACTTTAACCGCAACCCTTTGCCTGTACCGGGGGATCTGCCATTTAGCCTTGATCGACTGGACCCCGATGTTACGACCTATCTCAGCAAGGCTGGCGCAGACCACGACCTGCCGATTGACCGGCTCAAGCACATGAATCCCTTGGCGATTGAACTTTATCGTCGCTACAAGGTCGACATCACGCAAGAGCCTTTGGAATTTGCGGTGAACAATCAGCACATGAACGGCGGCATCGCGGTCGATATTTGGGGGCGCACCAACATCGACGGGATCTATGCGATTGGCGAGGCGGCAGGCACCCATGGTGTGACGCGCCCCGGCGGGTCTGCGCTGAATGCGGGCCAAGTTTTTGGGACGCGGGTGGCCGAACAGATTGCGGCCTGCGGACAGCAAGTGCCACGCGAAGACATTGCAACGCTCGGGACGAAGGCCGTTGAAGACATTGTGCAGGTTCTGCGGGCTGAGGACGGGATAGCGGTGAAAGACATCCGCTCTTCGGTTCAAACGCGGATGAGCGAGGACGCAGGGATACTCTGCACGCAAGACCGCGTGGCCACGGCATGTAGAGAAGCCGCAGATCTGAACGCCTCCATTCGCGCGCATGGCATCTCCCTTTCGCGCGACAGCGAGGCGGCGCGGGCGTTGCAATGGCACCAAATGGCGCTGGCGTCTGAGGCGGTGCTGACGGCCTTGGATCACTACGTATCTCGCGGTGGCGGCAGTCGAGGTGCGCGGGCGATTTGTGACCCAGAGGGCGGGGCTCTGCCGCAAGGCCCAGATGGTCCGCTGACAGAGTATCGGTTCAGACCCGAGCGCGACGCGGACAAGGGCACGCAGATCCATGTGCGCCTAAATGGAACTGAAATGACCCTGCGGACGCGCGAAAACCGCGCGCATGATCCATCGGACAAATCCTTTTTCGAACGGGACTGGCCCGCTTGGCTAACCTCTAAAATCCATGACACGGGTGAGAGCGCCTGACATGCAGTTTTCCGCGAACAAACGCGTCCTGGCGATCGGCGAAGCGATGGTCGAACTGGCCCCCGTGGGGGACGGCCTCTATAAACGCGGCTTTGCCGGGGACACGTTCAACACCGCATGGCATATGGCGCAGATCTTGGGGCAGGGCGCCTCTATTGGCTATGTGACCAAAGTGGGTCAAGACGCGGTGTCTGATGCCTTTTGCGCAGAGCTTCAGGCCGATGGACTGGATACCACGGGCATTGCACGGGACGCAGATCGGACGATGGGGCTCTACCTGATCGAATTGGACGGCGCAGAACGGAGCTTTCAATATTGGCGCGCGCAATCCGCGGCGCGGATGTTGGCTGAGGATGTTGATGCGCTATCGCGTCAGATTGCCGATGCCGGTCTGATCCATTTGTCGGGAATTACGGTCGCAATCCTATCCGCAACGGCACGCGAAAACCTGCTCGTGGCCCTCAAAGCCGCGCGCACACAGGGGGCCTTGGTATCCTTTGACCCAAACGTACGCCCAAAGCTGTGGGACTCTCTGGATGAGGTGCGCGCCACTTTGCCGGGGTTCCTATCTGAGGCAGACTTCGCCTTGCCGAGCTTTGATGACGAAACCCTATGTTGGGGCGACGCGACCCCAGCCGACACCCTTGCACGATACGAAGGGCTGGGCGTTTCGGAGGTTATCGTTAAGAACGGCGAGGGTGATGTTCACGTGTTAAGTGCCAAAAAACGGCTGACCTTCGACACAGGCCCTGTGACTAAGGTGAAAGACACCTCCGGCGCTGGGGATGCTTTCAACGCTGGATACTTAGCGGGCCGGTTCAAAGGGCTGAACGTCGAAGCGTCGGTGCGCAAGGGACAAGAGCTAGCTGGGGATGTCATCGGCCATTACGGCGCGCGACTGCCGAAAGAAGCCACAAAAGCCCACGCCTATGACGCAAGCTAACTAGAGTGATCCACCGCTGGATTGCCGCACAAATAATTCGACAGGTTTGCGCGTTTCGGCTTCGGGGACTTGCCCGCTTTCCAGCCAACTCAACACAGTTTCCGCCGTTTGCGCGCCGATGGAGGCGATGTCATAGCCGACGGAGGATAGCGAGGGATATGTCTCTGCCGCGTCCTCGATGTTATCAAAGCCCACGATGATCACGTCCTTGCCCACGCATCGACCGATCTCGTTGCAGCCGCTGGACATACCCAAGGCCACAAGATCGTTGAAACAGACGACACCGTCTACATCAGGATGATCCTGCGCCAACCTATGCGCCACATCACGGCCGAATTTCCGAGAGGACTCGCCGTTCAGGATAATCGGATCTTTGCCCGAGGCACTCATCACGCTCAGATATCCGGACATGCGTTCCTCCGTCACGGAACGCCCCTCAAGCCCACCCACAAAGGCGATGTTCTGAGCACCTTGCGCGATCAAATGCTCTGTTGCCAACCGGCTGCCTGTCACATAGTCCGGCGCGGTGAAGGGAAAGAGGTCGGTGCGACTATCCACCCGACGCAGCATCTGCATCACGGGAATGCCCGCGCGGGCAATGGCGTCGAAAGTGTCCTGCGTGCTGCCATAGGCAGGGCAGATGATCAGGGCCGAGACGCCGTGTTCGATCATAGAACTGACAACCTGCGCCTGAAGCTCTGCGTCCTCATCTGTGTTCGCCAGAACAGTGGCGTAGCTTTTTTCAGCCAGCGCCATCTGCAGAGAGGTGGCGAACTCGGTAAAGAACGGGTTGCGCAGATCGTTGATCACGAGGCCAATCAGCCCCGCGTTTGAGCTGCGCATATTGGCGGCTGAACGGTTATAGACATATCCCAAATCCCGCATCGCAGCGCGCACCAGCTCTCGGGTTTCATCGCGGATGGTCGGGCTGTTGCGCAACACGAGGCTGACCGTGGACTTAGACACTCCGGCTTTCTTGGCGACATCTATGATTGTCGGCTTCCGGGTCATGTCTCTCTGCGGCCTCTCTCGCGTTGGGATTGGGTTTGGACGGTGTTACTCGGCTGCTTGGTCTATGGGAAGGTCAAATACCAAAATTCCGTCGATCCCGCCGATGGCATTGGCCACCAGCTTGCCGCCCAGAACCTTGTGATCCGGGTGATCTTGATAGGCCTGCAATGTGTCCCAATCGGTGAAATCTACAACGAAACCATGCATATAGCCTCGTTCGATCTGCTCGGGGCTTTCGCTACGGCCTGCGGTGATGGACAGCACACCAGGCAGTTTGGCTTTGATGTCATGCAGTTCAGAAAAGATCGCGCTGATCTGCGCGTCTGTGACGTCTGGTTGGAATTTGACGAGAACAATATGGCGTATCATGCGGCCTCCATGCCGTGTTCGACTTTGATCATATCGGCAGCTTTCTCGCCAATCATGATCGCAGCAGCGTTTGTGTTTGAAGAAATCACCGTCGGCATGATGGAATTGTCGACGATGCGCAGGCCGTCCAGGCCGTTGAATTTCAGGGATGGATCTACGACCGCCGCTGCATCAATGCCCATGCGGCAGGTGCCTGCGCAATGGTGCGAGGTCTTGGAGTGCTCGGAGATGAAGTTGAAGTAGTCATCGTCCGTTTTCACATCCGGCCCGGGCAGGCGTTCCGCTAGAATGTAGTCCTTGAGCGGTGACTGAGACAGGATCTCTTGGGTGAGTTTCAAACCCCGGATCGACATCTCGCGGTCCATTGGGTCTTGCAGGTAGTTCGGGTCGATCAAGGGCGCTTTGGCGGGATCAGCACTTTGCAGGCGCACCGTGCCACGAGACCGGGGACGCAGATAGCAGGAGTTCAAAGTCACGCCGCCTTGCGGCATGGCCGCGACGCCATGTTCGATACCGGTGCCGAGCCCAAGGTGGAACTGAATGTCTGGGTAACGGGCGTCAGGATCTGCGTACCAGAACCCTCCGGTTTCAAAGAGAGACGAGGCGACGGGACCTTTGCGTGCGATGATATATTGTAGACCCGCCCATGCGGCCCAAAGCGGCTTGGCATAGCGGTCATAGCTGAAGGGGCCTTTCAGCTCGCTGATGCAGTAAAGGTCGAGGTGATCCTGAAGGTTTTCCCCGATTTGGGGCTGGTCATAGACCACGTCTATCCCCAGCGATTGAAGATGATCCGCCGGGCCGATGCCAGAAAGCTGCAAGAGCCGAGGCGAGCCGATGGCCCCACCGGACATCAAGACCTCTGCGTTCGCGTGGATCTGTTCGCCGTCGACCATCTCAACGCCGGTCACGCGTCCCTTTTCAACGATCAGGCGTTTGACGTGCGCTCCCAAGCGCACTGTCAAGTTCTTGCGGTGACGGTTTGGCGTCACATAGGCCATCGCCGCCGAAGACCGACGCGTGTTGCGCTGGGTCAGTTGATAGTAACAAACGCCGTCCTGCGACTCGCCGTTAATGTCCATATTGCGCGGGATGCCAACATCTGTCGCCGCGTCGAAATAAGCATCACAGATCGGCAGCGGTGCCGACGGCTGGCTGACGCCCAAAGGCCCGCCTTGGCCGTGATACTTGTTGTTATAGGTGTCGTTGTCCTCGGCCTTGCGGAAATAGGGTAACACGTCTTCATAGCCCCAACCCTCACAGCCCATCTGCCGCCAGTCGTCGTAATCTTGCGCATTGCCGCGGGTGTAGATCTGAGCGTTGATGGCCGAGCCCCCGCCGATTACTTTGGCCTGCGTATAGCGGAAGACTTTGTTTTGCATGTGTTTTTGAGGCACAGTATCCCAGCCCCAAGATCCTATGCCTTTGGTCATCTTGGCGAAGCCTGCGGGCAGATGGAACAAAGGATTGCGGTCGCTGCCGCCGGCCTCCAGCAACAACACCTGCGCATCGGGGTTTTCAGACAAGCGCCCGGCCAGAACAGAGCCCGCTGCTCCGCCTCCGATGATGATGAAATCATAGCCTTTGGTCATTTTTCGGGTCCTTCGGGCTTTGCTAGGCAGCAAAGCGGGTTTGTTTGATATGGTCGGCCGCGCGCAGGCTGAGGGCAGCGATTGTCAGCGCGGGGTTCACAGCGGCTGAGGTCGGCAAGACCGAGGCATCCGTGATGAAGAGGTTTTCGATGTCATGGCTTTGGCAGAACGTGTTCACGACGCTTTGGGCCGGGTCATTCCCCATCCGCGTGGTGCCGCATTGATGCGAGGGCGTGCGGCGATCAAAGGGCCGCGCAAGCACAATCGGATAGCCAGCCTTGCGAAGTTGCTGCTTGAGTTTGGCGACCAAGGCTTCATGCGCCTCCCAGTTCGAACGCTTCCAATCCAGCGTGATCTGCCCACCCGTCAGCGTCACGCGGCTGTCGGGGTTCGGCAGGTCCTCGGACATGGCGTAAAGATCGACCGATCTGTCTGCGATCCAACGCGCCAGCGGCGCGGGCAGCGGGGAGTTGGCCTGCAGGATCTCGCCTGAAATTTTACCCAACAGTTGGATATTGCCTAAGGGTTCTCCGTTGGGGCCGCCTGTCAGGTAATAGTCATTCAGCATCAGGGTCTTTTGATAGACCGCCTCGTTGCGCCGAAACGGATGCAGCGCCAGAACGGCCGAACAATTGTGGTTCATAAAGTTCCGCCCGACCTGATCAGACGTGTTCGCGAGCCCCAGCGGGGCATTGTCATTGGCCGACCGCAATAGGAGCGCGGCGGATTGTACAGCTCCGGCTGCGAGAACGATCAAGGGCGCGCTTAGCGTTTCCCCAGTGGCCAGTGTGACGGATGTGATGCGTGTGCCGTCATAGTCCAAACTCGCCACTTCAGCGTTGGTTTGCAGCCGCACGTTCTCATGTTTCAGAGCCTGCCAGAGGGCCGCGCGTTCGGCGTCCATTTTGCCGCCGCTTGTATCAGGGTAGGCATCCCAAGGCGTTTTGCCGCGCGCGAGCCAGGTCTCGATATCCACCCCCAAGGGCAGTGACGAGGGCGACATGCCAATCGCGCTCATGCGTCTGCGAAATTCAGCAATTCCTGGCTCATCGGCTACAGGAGCATGGGGGTAGGGGGTCGTGTGATCCGGCTCTGTTGGGTCTTCGCCTATCTGGCCACGGACCTGATAAAGCGTTTCGGCACGGCCATAGAAAGGTTCCAATGTGTTATAAGACAAAGGCCAGCCGGGCGTGGTTCCCCCCATATGCGCAATCGGAGAGAAATCCTCGCGGCGATAGCGCAAAAACACGGCGCCAAAGAATTTGGAGTTTCCGCCGACGTAGTAATAATTGCCCGGATTGAACGCCTGTCCCTTGCCGTCCAGCCACGTCTCGTCGGGTCGATAGTGCCCTTTGGCAAAGATCGACTGCGCATCGCGGTCGTGCATAGAGGGGCGCAGGTGATCGCCTTTCTCGAGCACAAGAATGCGCTTGCCGGTCTCGGCCAATGCCGCCGCCATTGTGGCGCCGCCAATGCCCGAGCCGATGATTATGACGTCAGCGTCGCTCACCCTTCGATGCGCTTCTCGGTGGCGGGATCAAAGGCGACGGCCTTTTCCATGTTGACCGCAAAGCCGAACATCTCGCCTGCCGACACTGGCACATCTGCGCGCAGACGCGAGATCACGTCTTTGCCGCCCAGGTTGGTGGTGACAAAGGTGTCGGAGCCAGCAGGTTCCGTCACGATAATGCGGTTTTCCAAGGCCACCACATTGCTGGATTTACGATCCGCCCCATCAGGATCAGTGATCGCTTCGGGGCGGATCCCCAGGAGGACCTCTTTGTCATCCCACTCTGACATATTGTCCTGAGAAAACGGCAGAAGCGCTTCGCCCCCTTCAGACGTCACAAGTGACGCATGAGGGCGGCCGTCTTTCATGACGACCTTGGCGTTCATAATGTTCATGGCAGGCGAGCCCATGAAGGTCGCTACAAAGAGGTTCGCGGGCGTGTCATAGATCTCTTTAGGCGTGCCAAGCTGTTGCACATAGCCTTCGTACATGACGGCAATGCGGGTCGAGAGCGTCATCGCCTCGATCTGGTCGTGGGTCACGTAAACGATTGTGGTTTTTAGCTTTTCATGTAGCTTTTTGATTTCAGTCCGCATGTCGACGCGCAGCTTGGCGTCAAGGTTGGAGAGCGGTTCGTCAAAAAGGAACACATCAGGATCGCGCACCAGCGCTCGGCCCATCGCCACACGTTGGCGTTGGCCGCCAGAGAGTTGGCCCGGTTTGCGATCCAAGAGCTGTTCGATCTGCAAAAGCTTGGCCACGTCGTTCATGGCTTTGTCGCGCTCGGGCTTTGGCACCCCGTGCATTTCTAGACCAAAGGTGATGTTCTGCCCGACGGTCATATTCGGGTAGAGCGCATAGCTTTGGAACACCATCGCGATGTTGCGGTTTGATGGGTGGACGCCGTTGACGACACGCCCGTTGATCCCGATCTCGCCCGAGGTGATGTCCTCTAGCCCTGCGATCATGTTCAACAGTGTGGACTTGCCACAACCAGAGGGTCCGACGAGCACAAGGAACTCGCCCTCTTCGACGGCGATGTCGACCTTATGCAGGACTTCGACCGCGCCATAGGATTTGGTTACGTTGTTGATGTCGAGAAAGCCCATAGTCTTATCCTTTTACAGAGCCAGCCATCAGGCCACGGACAAAGAAGCGTCCAGCCACGATGTAGACAAGAAGTGTCGGCAAGGCGGCGAGGATCGCGCCTGCGAAGTGAACGTTGTATTCTTTGACGCCCGTCGAGGACTGCACGAGGTTGTTCAAAGCGACCGTCATCGGTGCCCCGGATCCCGAGGCAAAGGACGCACCAAAGAGGAAGTCGTTCCAGATGTTGGTGAACTGCCAGATCACACAGACCACGATGATCGGGCCAGAGGACGGCAGCATGATGCGGCGGAAGATCTGAAAAAACCCGGCGCCGTCGATTTGTGCAGCCCGCACCAGCTCGGTCGGGAAGGCTGCGTAGTAGTTGCGGAAGTAGAGCGTCGAGAAGCCGATGCCGTAAACCACATGCACAAGGATCAGGCCGTAAGTCGAGCCGGACAGCCCAAGAATGCCCAGGATCCGCGCCATTGGGATCAGAACGATCTGAAACGGGATAAAGCAGGAAAACAGCATCAGCCCGAAAAGGATCGTATCCCCGCGGAACCGCCATTTCGTCAGGATATAGCCGTTCAGCGCCCCCAATACGGTCGAAATAAACACCGCCGGAACCACCATCTTGATCGAGTTCCAGAAATAGGGACGCAGACCTGTTGGCTCAACGCCCACCTGAGCCGAGGACCAAGCGGCGGCCCAGGGTTCAAGCGTAAAGACCTGGGGCAGCGCCATCATATTGCCGCCTGTGATTTCGCTGAGCGGTTTCACCGAGTTCACCAGCATGATGAAGAACGGCAAAAGGTAGAACAGCGAGGCAACCAGTAGGAAGACGTAGATGAATGTCCGCGTGATACGCCCGGTGCGCACGGATTGTGATTGTGCAGCCGACATCATTTGTCCTCCTTCAGTTCAGCGTAGAGGTACGGGATCATGATCGCCGCGATGGTCATCAGCATGATCACCGCCGAGGATGCCCCGATGCCCATTTGGTTACGGGTAAAGGTGTAGGAATACATGAATGTCGCGGGCAGTTCCGTCGCGCGGCCCGGGCCGCCTCCGGTCAGGGCGATCACAAGGTCATAGCTCTTGATTGCAAGATGCGAGAGGATCACGAAGGCCGACAGAAACGCAGGTCGCAGCAGCGGGATCACGATACGGCGATAGAGGTTCCAGTTGCTCGCGCCATCAATTTGTGCCGCTTTCATAATCTCGCTGTCGATGCCGCGCAGGCCTGCAAGGAACATCGCCATGACAAAACCACTGGATTGCCAAACGGCTGCAATAACAACGGTATAAATCGCGAAGTCGCGGTCTTTGATCCAGTTGAACTCAAAGCTCTCCCAGCCCCAAAGATGCATAGTGTGCTCAAGGCCGATACCGGGATCCAGAAACCACTTCCATGCGGTCCCGGTCACAATGAAACTTAGCGCCATCGGGTAGAGATAGATCGGGCGCAGGATGCCTTCGCCGCGGATTTTCTGATCCAGAAAAATTGCCAGCGTCAGACCGACAACCGTGGAAATCGAAATATAGAGCACCGCGTAAACGCCAAGGTTTTTGAGCGACGTCTCCCAGTGGCTCAGCCGCCAAAGTTTGGAATAGTTTTCCAGCCCAACCCAACCATAGCTCGGCAGGATGCGGCTGTCGGTGAAGGACAGGTAAACCGTGAACAGGATGAACCCGTAAACAAAGAGGAGCACGAGTGCCAAGGACGGGCTAAGCACGACCTTCGGAATCCAATGCTGGAGCTTGGTTTTGAAATCGACATCGCCAGCGCGGGCCATCGTTTCCTCCCAAATTTTCAGAGATTGCGGCAAGAGCTCTGGGGCGAAGCGCGCCGCCCCAGAGAGTTTTCTAAAGATAGCTTATTGTGCCAGCTCGACGGCTGTCACCAATTCTTCAGCTGCAGTTTGGGCGTCGTACTCACCGTTGAAGTGCGCGGTGATCACGTCATACATCGCGTTCTTCACAGCTGCGCGGTTTGCGTGGCCGTGCGCCATGGAGCCAACCAGCGTGTCAGACGCGGCTGCGGCTGCCAGTTCTGCCATGCCCTGTTTGCCGCAGGCGTCAAAGTCTGCGTCAGGCACGTCGGTCCGTGCAGGCACAGAGCCTTTGACCACGTTGAACGCGGACTGGAACACTGGAGACATGATGGATGCCGCCATTGCGCCTTGGGACGCTTGTGCATCGTCGCTGGCCACAGCAAACATTGCGAACTGGTCAGAGTTAAAGCTCACCGCACCCGCAGAACCTGGGACGCGGAAGCAGAGGAAGTCCTCACCAGGGGTTTTGCCTGCGTTCAGGAATTCACCCTTCGCCCAGTCACCCATGATCTGGAAGGCAGCATCGCCGTTGATGACCATGGCCGATGCGAGGTTCCAGTCACGACCAGAGAAGTTGTCGTCCACATTCGCACGAAGGGTCGCCATGCGGTTGAAGGTCTCTACCATCATGTCGGAACCAAGTGCTTCTGGATCCAGATCGATAAAGGCTTTCTTGTAGAACTCGACACCGCCAACAGAAAGTGCAACTCCGTCAAACATGGTGGCTTCCTGCCAGGCCTGACCACCGTGCGCCAGTGGGGTTTTACCCGCTGCTTTCACGGTTGCCATCGCGGCTTCGAATTCAGCCCAAGTGGTTGGTTGCGCGATGCCCAGCTCGTCCAGAACGGCTTTGTTCGCCCAGACCCAGTTGGTCGAGTGCACGTTTACAGGTGCAGAGATCCACTTACCGTCATGCTTTGCGAAAGCTTGCAGAGCCGCCGGAACAACCGCATCCCAGCCTTCAGCTGCTGCGACGTCGTTCAGATCCGCAAGCGCGCCTTCTTCAGCCCAGTCGAGGATGTCAAAGCCCAGCATCTGAACTGCGGTGGGCGGGTCACCTGCTGTAACGCGAGCCCGAAGAACAGTCATGGCGCTTTCGCCACCACCACCAGCAACCGGCATGTCGTTCCAGCCGATGGACTGACCTGCAAGGTCTTCTTTCAGAACGTTCAGCGCGGCCGCTTCACCGCCCGAAGTCCACCAGTGCAGAACTTCAACGTCCGTTGCGGACGCCATAGAGGTCGATGCCAGCAAGGCTGCTGCCACCATTGATGTCTTTCCAAAGTAACGCATGAGTTCCTCCCAAAAAATTGCGTTTCACTCTTCTAAGTTCCCTGTTTGCTTTCAGGGCATTTTCACCCAAGGCGCTCGGCTGTCGCCCAGTCGCATGACCAGCGACTTTACCTCGAGGAATTCGTCATAGCCGTATTGGCCAATCTCTCGTCCTTGTCCGGATTGCTTCACTCCTCCAAAAGCGAGCTCTGGGAAGCCATCCATCCATGTGTTGGTCCAAACCGTGCCAGCCTGCGCGCGGCGCGAAAACTCGAGGCAAGTGTGGACGTTTTCACTCCAGACTCCGGCGGACAGGCCGTATTCTGAGTCATTTGTCAGCGCGATGGCCTCATCCATGGTGCGGAACGTCTGAACGACTAGAACCGGTCCAAAGACCTCTTCGCGCACGATCGCCATATCCGACGTCACGCCGCGCACGACGGTTGGTTGATAAAATTGCGACCCGATTTCAGCCACTTGCAGCGTGCCGCCACCGATGCAGATTTCCGCACCGGCCTCTTTGGCATCGGCGACATAGGCGTCGATCTTGGCTTGATGCTCAGCGGTGACAATCGCGCCGACTTGTGTGTCGGGATTCAACGGGTTGCCGAAGGCTACGTGGCGCGACATCTCGACCACGCGGTTAACGAAAGCGTCGGCAATGTCTTCGTGCACAATGATGCGACTGGATGAATTGCAGCACTGACCGACATTGAAGTAGACGCCAAAAGTGACAGCATCCGCCGCGCTTTCGAGGTTGGCATCCGGGAAGATCACCTGTGGGTTCTTACCACCAAGTTCCAGCGCGACTTTCTTCAGAGTGTCGCTTGCCGCTTTGCTAATGCGTTTGCCGACGGCTGTGGATCCTGTGAAGGACACCATATCGACGTCGTCATGTGTGCTCATCAAGCTGCCGACCGGATCGCCATAACCAAGCACGATGTTGCAGACGCCTTCGGGCAGTCCGGCCTCTGTCAGGAATTCGCCTAGCATGGCTGTTGTCGATGGCGTCATTTCAGAAGGTTTGACGACACAGGTGCATCCCGCAGCTAAAGCAAAAGGCAGCTTTTGGCTAAGGATCCAGAAAGGGAAATTCCAAGGCGTGATGATCGACACCACACCGATGGGCTCTTTGATGACCACGCCCAGCATATCGTCACCAAGCGCGTTGTGGCTCTCGCCGTGGCTCGTGCGGGCGAGGGAGGCCGCATAGCGCCACAGATCGGCGGCTCCACCGCATTCGCCGCGTGCCTGAGAAATCGGTTTGCCGCTTTCCAGCGTCTCGATCAGCGCGAGGCGTTCTTCGTTCGCTTCGATCAGATCGGCGACTTTATTCAGAACTGCGGCGCGGTCTTTGCCCGATAGGCGGCTCCACCGGCCATCATCAAAAGCCGTGCGCGCTGCACCGATGGCGGCCTCGGTTTCAATCACAGACCCCAAAGCCGCTTGGCTGACCAGTACGCCATGGGACGGAGACATCCGGTCCGAAACCTGACCATCCGCGCTGTCCAGATAAGCACCGTCGATATAATGGCGCGCCTGATAGGGCGTCTCTGGTAGAGCGATCGTTTGCTCGGTTATGATATTGAGATCTTTCATTCTTTATTTTCCAGAGAAGTCAGGCTTGCGTTTTTCTTGAAAGGCGGTGACGCCTTCTTGGCGATCTTCGGATGCGGCGATAGCGGCGCTGCCAAGCGCTTCGACCATGGCGCCGCGATCTTCGCCTTGGGCGGCATGGATCATGGATTTTGAGATCTCGACCGCGCGCGGCGAGAGCGTCAAAGCACGGTCTACGAGTGCTTGGGCTGCAGCGCGGGGGTCTTCATCGACCGCCACAACAAATCCTACGGAAAGTGCGCGATCTGCTTTAATCCGGTGCCCAAAGAGTGCCATTTCCTTGACCATCGGTTCTGGTAAAAGGCGCATCAGCCGCTGGGTGCCGGACCAACCCGGTACAATGCCGACACCGGCTTCGGGGAGGGCCAGAGAGGCTTTGGGGGCCATGACGCGGATGTCACAGGCCGCGGCCAGTTCAAGGCCGCCACCAAAAGCGTGGCCGTTCAGCACTGCGATGGTGGGCTTGGAAAGACGTGCCAGACGATCAAAAATACGATGCCCATCACGCACCCAAAACCGCGCGAATTCTGTCGGGTTCAAATCGCCCCAAGCGTTGATGTCCGCGCCAGTGCAAAACGCCTTGTCGCCCTCGGCGGTCAGCATCACAGCGCCAAGCTCGGCGTCGCGTTCGAGGGCGTCCAGATGCGCGGACAGATCATCCAACATCTGCACCGTAAAGGCATTCATCTTGGACGGATTGTCCAACCGAAGCTCGGCCACACGGCCCGATTTTATGAGGTGAACGCGGCTCATGCACCCCATCCCATTGGAGCGTCTGCCAACAGCGACAGTGGCATGGGGGTCGCGTCCACCGCGATTGAAACACGGCCACCTGAGGCGTCGACAATGTCCTTTTGCGGATCGATCCCGGGCATAATTTCCGTTGCCACGAGGCCGCTGTCTCCCAACCGCATGACGCAGCGCTCGGTGACGTAAAGCACCTCTTGTCCCAGCTCACGGGAGCGCTGGCCAGAGAAGGTCACATGTTCGACCTCCTCGACCATCTTTGAAAACTTGCCCGGCGCTGCAATCGAGATGCCGTCGTCGGTCAGTTCCACCTGCGCGCCTGCTTCAAACCAGCCAGAGAAGACGATCTTCTTGGCCCCGGACACAATGTCCACAAAACCGCCGCAACCCGCTGTCAAATATGGCTTTTTGCCAAGTTTCGAGACGTTTACGTTACCTTCGATGTCGACCTCTAGGAACGAGAGGAACGACACGTCAAATCCGCCACCCTGAAAATAGATGAACTGCTGCGGAGAGGGGACAAAAGCATCTGCATTGGCTGCGCAGCCAAAGGCGAAACCGGTCAGAGGCATACCGCCGACTGCGCCCTGTTCGATGGCCCAGGTCACGGCCTCTGGGTGACCCTCTTCGAGCAAGATCCGAGGCACCATAGCGCTGATCCCGAATCCAAGGTTCGCGGTCATGCCAGGCTGAAGCTCCATCGCCGCGCGGCGGGCGATGACTTTCTCTACACTATGTTCCGCGAGGGAAAAGCTGTCCCAAGGCCGCATGATCTGGCCGGAAATTGCGGGGTCGTATTGGGTTTCGCAGGTCTGCTTCTGGTTCGCATCAATCACGATGCAATCCACCAGATGACCCGGCACGCGCACGTCATGCGGCCGCAAAGACCCGCGTTTGGTCACGCGGCTGACCTGCGCGATCACAAGGCCTCCGTGGTTTTTCACGCAGATGGCCTGCTCCAAAGCGCCCAGATAAGCGCCTTCGTTTTCGTAGGTGAGGTTGCCGAACTCATCGGCAGTGGTGGCGCGGATGATGGCCACATTTGGCACGACGTTCGGGAAATGCAGCCAGGTGTCGCCCCCAAACTCCACTCGCGAAACGATCGGCGTTTCCGCGGCCTTGTCGTTCATCGCACAGCCTTGGCGTTTAGGGTCGACGAAGGTCTCCATGCCCACCTTGGTCAAAACGCCGGGGCGATTGGCCGCCGCCTCGCGTGTCATATCGAACAAGACGCCAGAGGGCACATTATAGGCGGCCACACGGTTCTCGTCGATCATCTTCCAGATCTCGGGCATGGGCTTGAAAGAGGGGCCCGACGGATAAGAGCCACCCAAAATGCGCGCTAAAAGCCCGTCTTTGGCGATGTAGTCAACGCCCAGCACGCCATACATATCACCCGCGGCAATCGGGTGGATGGTCGTCAGATTGCGCGGATGGCTTTCGGCGTCAAAACGTGCGCCGATGGCCTTGAGCACGAAATCAGGGCAGCCCAGTGCCGAAGAGGAAGACACTGTGACGACCGCATCATCGGCAATCCGCGCAACCGCGTCAGGGGCGCTGACGACTTTGTTCATTGGGGCTCTCCGTAGTTCAAATGTTGGCGCTGGCCGGTGGTCGCCGCGTCACGGACGGCCAGGGCAACGGCCAGAGATTTGTAGCCATCTTCACCGTTTGCGCCTTGATGGGGTTGGCCATTCACGGCTGCGGTGAATTCTGTGAGGACCTGTTCGTATAGGTCGTGGCGCGGGAAAGGGATCTCTTCTGTGCCATCGGCCGTCACAAGCGTCACATCACCGGCGGGTGTTTGGGCGATGACACCTTTGCCATAGATCGCTCCCTTTGTGCCGTGAATTTCGACGCCTGTTTTGCCGAAAGGGTGGCCAAAGCTCACGTGGCTTAGGACTTGAATGCCGGATGCCATCGTCATGATCGCCATAGCGGAATCCTCAACGCCCTGGCCCATGCCCGAGGACGCAGCCTCTGCAACTACCGAGACCGGATCTTCGCCTAGGTGATAACGGATGGTGTCTGTGTCATGCACGGTCATGTCGAGCACAACGCCGCCGCCTGCGCCAGGATTGTCCAGACGCCAGCCACGCAGGTGTTCAGGCAGGCTGACCGCGTGAGAGATCTTTACGGACAGAACCTCTCCGATCCTTCCGTCGGCGATCAACTGGCGGATCGCACGGTGACTGCCTGCGCAGCGCAGATGGTGATTGGTCGCAAAGTGGACGCCTGCTGCCTTGGCCGCGTCGATCATCTCGCGGGCCTCGGCCAGCGACATGGCCAAAGGCTTTTCGCAAAGTACATGTTTGCCTGAAGCGATAGCCGCAAGCGCCTGTGCGTGGTGTTTTTCGTTTGTCGAAGAGATGTAGACCGCGTCAACCGAAGGGTCGGCGAGAGCCTGTTCCAAATCTGTGGTGGCATTCGCAATGCCTTCGTCGGCAGCGAATTGCGTTGCATGGCTTTCAGACCCGCTGACAACCCAGGTTGCCTCAGAGCCCTCAAAAGAGCGTATCGCCGGTATGAGA
>JABSOU010000265.1 GCA_013215215.1 Cognatishimia sp.
CGGCGAGTATCTCAGCCCGCATTTGTTCACCGCGTTTTGTCATGGAACACCTCGCTTCATTTCATGCGCGGGTTGTCAACAGGTGGTACGGGATCGAACCCCGACCCTCCCCAAGGGTTGCAACGAACCAGGCGGTGAAGCGTCAGCCATAATCCGCGAATAGGGCCATGGGTCTCAAGGGCTTCTATGGCATAGACCGAGCAGCTTGGCTGGAAGCGGCAGGAGTGGCCAAGCCAAGGTGAGAGGATCAGCCTGTAGCCACGGATCGGAAGGATCAGGAGCCAGACGAAGAAAGACCTCATGCGCGCATCCGCCAGCGGCTCTCGTTGCCAGAGTCCTCAACTTCCACGCCAAGGGCCAGAAGCTGGTCCCGCAATTCGTCTGCGCGTTGCCAATCGTGATCGGTACGTGCTTGAGCACGTTTTGCAACCAGCGCTTCGATGTGATCGACCTCGCCAGCGCCCGCATGCGCCCATGCAACTGGATCCTGCTGAAGGAGACCAAGGAAACTGCCTGCCTGGCGCAGGCCTGCCGCGATCTGGGCGCGTCGGCTTGGGTCAGCTTCAGAATGGACCTGTGCCGCGAGTGCATGCAAAGCGGCAAAGGCGGCAGGGGTGTTCAAGTCATCATCGAGCGAGTCCAGCACAGGTGCCATGTCATCGGGTGATGGCTCTGCCTTCGGTTGGTCGCGCAATGCGCCATAAAGCCGATCAAGCGCCGCGCGCGCCGCTTTTGGCGTCTCGGGTGTCCAGTCGAGCGGTTGGCGATACTGCGCGGACAAGAGGGCATAGCGGATCGCCTCGCCTGGTGCTTCCTTCAGCAGGTCCCGCACCAAAAGAACATTGCCCAGCGATTTGGACATCTTGGAACCCGACACGGTCACGTGGCCATTGTGGACCCAAAACCTTGCCTTGGTGCCTTGTGCAATCTCATTTTCATGATGGGGGAAGCGCAGATCGATACCGCCGCCGTGAATGTCGATCTGCGCGCCCATATGCGCGCGGATCATAGCAGAACATTCGATATGCCAGCCGGGTCGTCCAAAGCCCCATGGGCTATCCCAGCCGGGTTGATCTGCTCCCGAGGGCTTCCAAAGCACGAAGTCGCGTGGATCACGCTTCCAAGGCGCAACCTCAACCCGCGCACCTGCAAGCATCTCATCCGGGTTCGCGCCAGAAAGCTTGCCATAATCCGGAAAGGCGGGAATGTGAAAGAGCACATGGCCTTCTGCTGCGTAGGCTTTTCCCGAGGCAATCAGCCCTTCGATCATCTCGATCATCGGCCCGATATGCGCCGTTGCATGTGGCTCGATATCCGGCGGAGCAACACCCAGTGCGGCAAGGTCCTCATGATAGGCTTTTGTGAATTCGGCTGAGATTGCGTCGCAACTCACCGCTCTCGCTGCCGCTGCGGCGATGATCTTGTCATCCACATCCGTGATGTTTCGAGCATAAGTGAGCTTTGGCACTTGGGCGCGAAGTACTCGCGTCAGTACGTCGAAAACGACGGCTGGTCGCGCGTTTCCGATATGGGCATAGGAATACACCGTTGGACCGCAAACATACATCCGCGTTTGATCCGGATCTCTCGGAACGAACGGTTCGAGCTTGCGGCCCATGGAATTGAATAACTGCAGCATCGGTCAGAACGGCATCTCAACGGCTTCGTGAATCATGCCGTCGGTGGTTGTTTCGATTTCCTTTGGCTTCATGCGAAGCATGTTCAAGCTGGCGTCGAGATCGTCGTGGCTCATGTTTCGAGC
>JABSOU010000266.1 GCA_013215215.1 Cognatishimia sp.
GGGGCACTTTCGGGGGCATTTCTCGGGCTGGGTACAGGCTGTTCTAGGGAGCCGTAGGCGGACTTTCTGGGTGGGGCACTTCGACATCCCAGCCATACGGGTGGAGCGGGTGCCTCCTCTGTCTGCGAGAGGAACAGCTGTCTCACGGGGGTGTCATTTTTTCTGAGCTACATACTGGGATACAGCCTTGAATTGACCCGCGAACCACCGGGTTCCTCTCATAGACGAAACCTATCCCAATGCGCCGTGATAGAGCTGCGTTCGGTATTGAATAACGCGGCGCTTTTCTTGCAGACCTAGCGTGGTTAATTGCTTTCAGGTTGCTGGAAGATCAATTTGACGACGGTCGAAATCGCATTCCGATGAGAAAGACGCTCTATGAGAGTTCTGCAAATTATTACTGTTCTCTTTTGGACCACCGTGTCGGCACCTGCCGTTTTCGCTGGCACTTTCGAGGACGCAGTACAGGCATACTTGGCGAGAGACTACGCGAAGGCCGTACAGGGTTTTCGAAATGCGCACTTACAGGGTGACGCCCGTGCCAATGGGTATCTTGGGCGAATGTACTTGACCGGTACCTTTCTAGAGAAAAACACATCTAAAGGTTTGAGCATGATGCAAGCGTCGGCAACGGCTGACGCATCCGGAGAGTCAGCCTATTGGCTGGCGATCGCGCACATAAGCGGTTGGGGTAACCTTGAGCAAGACTATGAAACGGCGCTGCCTTTGCTGAAGACCTCCGTGGCTCGTTCATATCCAAGCGCGTATTGGAGCCTTGGTCGTTACTACATGTCCGGCCGGGCTGGGCTTCCGAAGGATATCGACCGTGCAATGGGGCTGTATTGGCAAGGTGAGCAGCTTGGGGATCAAACTGCAAGGCATGAACTAGCAAACCTCCTGAGCTCGGAAAAATCCGAGGACGGGGTTGAGATGAACCCCGCAAAAGCCATCGAGCTATATAAGAAGTATATTGAAGTCGAACGGGCGGCTGGTCGGACGGATATGCTGTGGGTATCCGAAAGCCGGATCGAGATGATGCAAGAGCGACTTGCGAAGGACGCAGTTCGATACGTCGATAGGCCAGCATACCCGTATAAAGGCAAGCTTCCAAACTGTGACAGGGCTTCCGCATATTGGACGAATTGCTATGGGATGAGGGCTGTTGCATGGGACGATGGCGGATCTCGTTATGAAGGCGAGTGGCTGAATAACGAACACCACGGCCAAGGAGCACTTATTTCTGCTGAGGGTTGGACTTATCTGGGAGGGTTCGAAAACGGGCGGCGCAAAGGGCGCGCAGACTTCACTTGGCCAGACGGCTCACGGTATGTTGGCGGCTGGGATGGGATTGGAATGCACGGGTTCGGACGTCAGTACAATCCGAGTGGTCAATTGATCTATGAAGGTGAATATCGCAAAGGAAAGCGCTGGTCAGCTGCCCATCAGAAGGCTGCGAAAGAGAGCGAGGTGCAGCAACTCTGCGAGGCAGCGTTCCGAAGAAAGTATGAATTCACCGAAACAGATCAGTATGGAAATCGCACCGAACAAAAATTTGAACGGATGCACTATGGCTATTTGTTGGAGGGACAACAGTCTGCCTATCGAGGATACGGTGGACATCCAACGCTGGTATACGCGATGGTGATGTTTAAAAATGGTTGGATCATAAGCGGTAAGCCGCAAGGTTACTGTGTCATACGCAAAGGCACATACCTAAAATCCAATGATCTGATCGACGTAGAAATCA
>JABSOU010000267.1 GCA_013215215.1 Cognatishimia sp.
GACCGTCTCTTCGGCACGGCGCATGACCGCGACACGGCACGCGAACGCTTTGACCGAGAGACGATGCTGTCCTTGGGTATGGACCCCGAAGACCTCCGGCTTGTGACCGCACGCAAGGCCTTCGGCATCACGCGGATGCCGGGCGAAAAAGCCTAAGGCTTTCAACTTGCCGAAATACTCTGGGGTGAATGACAGGGATTGCCCGCAATCCCTTTCAGAGGGGCAAAGCCCCTTAACCCCGCGCTTGCGACTCTGCCCTTTCCAAACCCCTTAAAATCAGCTATGCGCGCCCTATCTGAGACGTGACGCCTGAGGCCCCGGGCGCGTGCAAGAGGATAAGGGGTCGGTGGCAATGGGGCCACCATCAAAATCAGGAGACCCGGGAGGGCCCGGGAGTGCTCCGACTTAGGAAACGATAGATGTTTAACGAATCTAAGAAATCGATGCAGTGGGGCGAAGAGACCCTCACGCTGGAAACGGGCAAGGTTGCCCGTCAGGCCGACGGCTGTGTGATCGCCACTCTGGGCGAGACCTCGGTTATGGCCGCTGTGACCTTTGCAAAGGCACCAAAACCCGGTCAGGACTTTTTCCCGCTGACCGTACACTACCAAGAGAAATACTATGCGGCCGGTAAAGTCCCAGGTGGCTTCTTCAAACGCGAAGCGCGTCCGACCGAAAAAGAAACCCTGACCGCGCGTCTGATCGACCGTCCGATCCGCCCGCTGTTCGTCGAAGGCTTCAAACACGAAGTCCTCGTCATGTGTACCGTTCTGTCCCACGATCTGGTCAATGACCCAGACATCGTGGCGATGATCGCAGCCTCTGCGGCGCTGACCATTTCCGGCGTTCCATTCATGGGCCCGATTGCGGCGGCTCGTGTTGGTTTCGTGGATGGAGAGTATATCCTCAACCCAGAAATCGACGATATGGACGAGCTGCGCACCAAGCCAGATCAGCGTCTGGACCTGGTTGTTGCGGGCACCAAAGACGCTGTGATGATGGTTGAGTCCGAGGCATACGAACTGTCTGAGGCAGAAATGCTCGGCGCGGTGAAATTTGCGCATGACAGCTTCCAGCCAGTGATCGACCTGATCATTGATCTGGCCGAAGACGCGGCCAAAGAGCCATTTGACTTCCAAGCGCCTGATTACGCGGACCTCTATGCTGCCGTTAAGGCCGCTGGCGAAGAGCAAATGCGCGCAGCCTTCGCACTGACCGACAAGCAAGAGCGCACCGCAGCGGTTTCTGCAGCTCGTGACGCAATCAAAGAAGCTCTGACTGAAGAGCAGCTTGAAGATGCGAATCTCGGTTCTGCGATGAAGAAACTCGAAGCCGGCATCCTGCGCGGCGACGTTGTGAAAACCGGCAAGCGCATCGACGGTCGTGATACCACCACCGTGCGTGCAATCGAAAGCCAAGTTGGCTTCCTGCCACGGACCCACGGTTCTGCGCTGTTCACACGTGGCGAAACCCAAGGTCTGGTTGTGACCACGCTGGGCACCGGCGATGATGAGCAGATCATCGACGCGCTGCACGGCAACTTCCGCTCCAACTTCCTGCTGCACTATAACTTCCCTCCCTATTCGGTGGGCGAAGCAGGTCGCGTGGGCCCTCCAGGCCGCCGCGAAATCGGTCACGGCAAACTGGCATGGCGCGCGCTGCAGGCGGTTCTGCCAGCGGCAACCGACTTCCCTTACACCGTGCGTGTTGTCTCTGAGATCACCGA
>JABSOU010000268.1 GCA_013215215.1 Cognatishimia sp.
GTGCACTCACGGGGTAGCTGCACCGGGTACACTGTATAGGGTGGGGGTGCACTCACGGGGTAGCTGCACCGGGTACACTGTATAGGGTGGGGGTGCACTCACGGGGTAGCTGCACCCTAGGGTACCCCACTACCTTAGTATACAGTAGGGTGCAGGGTGGGTGCCCGGTGCAGTATACCCTTGTGCACCCCTACCCTAGGGTACCCCACCACCCTAGTATACAGTAGGTGGTAGGGTGGGATATTTAAAAAGAATAGCGCAAAACATCGGACAGAATCGCAACATATTGCAACATGCACCCACTATACAAGGAATGCTCAGATATTTAAAAAGAATAGCGCAAAACATCGGACAGAATGAGCTTTTTTCGCATGGAGGGGAGGCTGCGCCTCCCTTACGACCCTAACCCAATTTCCCATTGGATGGGCCCTTCCGGGGGACCCCGCCGGGGGGCCCTTCCGGGGGACCCCGCCGGGGGGTCTTGCGGAGCACCCCGCCGGGGGGCGCCTGCAGCGGGCTTCTGCGCCTTCGGCGCAGTAAGTTGAGCAGCGAGGCAAGTAGGTCTGGCTTCTGCATAATGTGTTACTGCACTGGAGATCGTACAATACTAAATAATACTGCAAAACATCAGACAGAATGAGCTTTCTTTTTTCTGCGCATGGAGGGGAGGCAAGCCTCCCTTACGACCCTAACCCAATTTCCCATTGGATGGGCCCTTCGGGGACCCCGCCGGGGGGCCCTTCCGGGGGACCCCGCCGGGGGGTCTTGCGGAGCACCCCGCCGGGGGGCGCCTGCAGCGGGCTTCTGCGCCTTCGGCGCAGTAAGTTGAGCAGCGAGGCAAGTAGGTCTGACTTCTGCGCCCTACGGTGGTCGCCTGCAGCTCACTTCTCAGAACGTTATTCTTTGAGTTGTGGAAACTTTTCAGTCGGTATTTAAACATGTTCACATCGGGAATTGTTATATAGCTTTCTCAGATACATATGATAAATTTCTGTGCAGTAATTTAAAAAATGTGTTCGTGAAAACAAAGAGAAATCTTTGGGGGACACAAAATCTATGTATAATCTGATTTGTGCAGCAACTTAAAAAATGTGTTCCTGAAAACCAAGAGAACTCCCTGTGAGAGAATTGTAAATTTATGTACATTAACCGAGAAGATGTGTCCACGAAAATCAAGAGAGTTCTCTGGGACCACAATATCCCTGTCGAATATGTGTAACAACTAAAGAAAAGTGTTCCTAGAAACCAATAGAACTCCTTGTGATCAAATTTTAAATATCTGCACAGTGACATAAAAAATATGTTCACGAAAACTAAGAGAAATCTCTGCTGACCCGAAATCTCAGTGGAAACTGTGCAACAACCTAAAAAATTTGTTCCTGAAAACCAAGAGAACTCCCTGTTAGCGAATAGTAAATTTCTGTAAAGCAACAAAGAAAATATGTTCGCGAAAACCAGGAGAGATCTATGGATGCGACGGAGGCGACGGCTGCGCCAGCTGCGTCAGATGCGCATTTTTTGCCGGCTGCGCCGGCTACGCCGGCTGTGCCGGCTGCGCCGGCTGCGCCGGCTGCGCCGGCTGCGCCGGCTGCGCCGGCTGCGCCGACTGCACCAACTGCACCGGCTGCGCCGGCTGCGCCGGCTGCGCCAGCTGCGCCGGCTGCGCCAGCTGCGCTGGCTGAGCCGGCTGTACCATATGTGACTTC
>JABSOU010000269.1 GCA_013215215.1 Cognatishimia sp.
GGCGACAACAGGGCAGCATTACTCAGAAACGCAACAACCGGAGCACGTGCGGCCGCGACCGGACCATCCCCCTGCCCCGGCACACGTTCAATTTCCACGCCCAGCGCGCCGTTGCCTTTGTCGAGCTTTTGGATACGCACAAAAACCCGCATCGCCAGAGGTTCCGCCAAAATGCGATCTGCGATCCGCTCGGCCAGCGTTTCAAGCAGGTTCAGACGTTCGGCGGCAAGCTCATGCTCAATCGCCCAAGTGATCCGGTCATAGGAGAGGATCAAATCCACATCATCGCCTAGGTCCGCTTCCGGTGCCGCGACCTCGACCACAACGTCAAAACTGAGCCGCTGCTCCATATCCCGCTCGGCCTGAAAGGCTCCGATTTCCACCGAGACGATATGATCCCGCAGAGACAAACGGTCATGCACGCCTTCGGGCGCTGTCGCCTTGGCGCGGGCTTCGGGATGATCAAAGGCGGATGCGCTCATGGGGGCTCCTGAAACGATTTGCGCCGCTATAGCAGCGACGCACCATCAGAACCAGAGCGGAAACCCTACCTTTAGTTTTGCGAAAGCCGGGTTGCGCGGCGGTAAAAGTGGTGCTGGCCCACGGTGGCTGTCCGCGTGAACTGACGCGCCCAAGCAGGGTTCACATATTTCGCGTGATAGAAAGTCGCCCCGTCGGTCAGATCCCGAGGCCCATCGTTCAGCATAATATGAGCGATCTTGCCCATGCGCTCATAGGCGCGTTGATCAGTGATCGTTTCGGCCAGACCGTCGCAGGTGTAGGAAAACTGGCAACGATGCTTGCGACCTGTGCCTTGGTTGATCACCTTGCAGACGGTGTTCGGGAAACGGCGGCTTTCGGCGCGGTTCAAAATCACCTCTGCCACAGCGAATTGACCGGCCGTGCTTTCGCCGCGCGCTTCAAAGTAAAGCGCCTCGGCCAAACACGCCCATTGCTTGTCGCCTTCCAGGAGCGGCTGCGCGTCAATCCACGCCGTGGTGCGCTCTACAGGCTGTGCGCGGCGTTTGTTACGGAACAACAAAAAGCCCTTCAGCCGATCACCATTTAGCAAAGCCATACGGGATTGCTCGACCGCGAGGGCCTGCTCAAGCGGGGAGACCGGTGTGTCTGCTGCAACTGGAGTTGCCAGCAGCGCAAGGGCCATGATTGCATTTCTCAAGATGCGCATTGCACTCTCTCATATAGAAATGCCGGATCCTCCCCAGGTCCGGCCAGACGTCGACGCGGTGTACAGAAAAGCCCGTGACGGGTCTAGCCCCGTGACAATTTCGCACAGTTTTTGGGCGCATTGTGTGACTTATCAAATTATAACAGAAGCTTAGCTTCCAGTTTGATCCCGAATTGCCAGCTGTGCAGCCGCCAATCTCGCCACCGGCACACGGAATGGTGAACAGGACACATAGTTCATCCCCACCTTCCGGCAGAAGGCAATCGACTCGGGGCTGCCGCCATGTTCGCCGCAAACCGAGAGCACAAGATCGGGACGTTCCTTGCGTCCACGCTCTGCGCCAAGCTTCACCAACTCGCCCACACCGTCGGTATCCAGCGTGTGAAACGGATCTTCCGCATAAACGCCTTGCTGCACATAGGCCGACATAAAGCGCCCCGCGTCATCGCGTGACAAACCATAGGTCATCTGCGTCAAATCATTCGTGCCAAAGCTAAAGAAATGACAGTTCGGTGC
>JABSOU010000270.1 GCA_013215215.1 Cognatishimia sp.
GCAAAAGTGTTGTTTGTCCAACTTATAGTCATTGGACAACACAAAACGCATATGTTCCGTACTGAGGGTGCTGCAAAGCTAAGTCGTTGGATCAGCGGCGCAAGGATGTGTCGCGATTTGGCATTCCACACCTTACATGACGACGCCCGCATATCGAATGCCACTCAGATCCGCCACCTCGCGTTTCCAACTCGTGAGATCCTGAGCTGTAAATTCAGATAGCGAACTATGACCGCAGGCGCGCGCCAGAACTTGCATCAGCTCGACTGAAGCTCCGAAATACCGCGCGAGCTTGGTTGCGGCGATATGCACATCGAGCCGCTTGCGAAGCTCTGGTTTCTGCGTCGCGACTCCAACGGGGCAGTTGTTGGAATTGCACATTCGCGCCGCAATACAACCGACCGCTTGCATCGCGGAATTGCTGACCGCAACCGCATCTGCCCCCAGCGCCATGGCCTTGGCGAAATCCTCGGCTACGCGCAGCCCCCCGGTGATCACCAGTGTTACCTCGCGACCTGTCTTAGCATCCAGATGCCGCCGCGCGCGTGCGAGGGCGGGGATCGTGGGGACAGAGATGTGGTCTCGAAAGATCAGAGGCGCAGCGCCGGTGCCACCACCGCGACCATCAAGGATAATGTAGTCAGCACTGGCTTCGAGGGCGAAATCGATGTCGTCTTCGATGTGGTTTGCCGACAGTTTGAAACCGATGGGTATGCCACCTGACCGCTCCCGCACCTCATCCGCGATGCGTTTGAAATCGGCGGGTGTGTGAAGCTCTGGGAAAGTCGCTGGAGAGATCGCGGATTGCCCGGGTTTCAGTCCGCGCACCTCGGCGATTTTGCCTTGCACTTTGTCGCCGGGCAGATGGCCACCGGTGCCGGTTTTTGCGCCCTGACCGCCTTTGAAATGGAACGCCTGCACTTTGGTGACGTGATCCAGAGACCAGCCGAATTGCGCAGAGGCCAGCTCATAGAAATACCGGCTGTTCTCGACCTGCTCTTCAGGAAGCATCCCACCTTCGCCGGAACAGATTCCGGTTCCTGCCATCTGCGCACCGCGGGCAAGGGCAGTCTTGGCTTCTTCAGACAATGCGCCATAGCTCATATCAGACACAAAAAGCGGGATGTCGAGGTCCAGCGGGCGCGCAGCACGCGGGCCGATTGTGACCGAGGTGGACACCTCTGCGTCATCCAACAAGGGTTTACGCGCCATCTGTGCCGGCAGGATCTGAATGTCATCCCAATGCGGCAGGTCTTTGCGCGGCACGCCCATTGCGCCCATCTCGCCATGGTGGCCAAGCTTCGACAGGCCGTCCTTGGCCAACGCATGGATGCGGGCCACCGTTGGCTCTTCGGGTGTCGGGGTCGCTTGTGGGACATCGGACTTGGGGGCAGGCGAGGGGTCGCCCGCTTTCAAATCGCCAAGCCGCGCATGTGTGCCGTCACAGAATGGGCCATTGGCTGTCCCCGTACATTGGCAGAGCGTCGCACTTTCCGTCTTTTCTGCGGTGAATTTCAGAGGGGTGATCCCGGTGCCCGCATGTGAGCCGTCGCAAAATGGCTGAGACTTGGAGCGCCCACAGCGGCACCAATAATAGTCTTTGCCTACCTCAAGATCGACTTTCTTCGGGTGGGTCGCGGCGATGATTGGAACGGCTGTGGCCATGCAATGTTCTCCTTTGCTTGGTGACAATAG